>CAZVRZ010000140.1:0-13464 GCA_964629965.1 uncultured Anaerolineaceae bacterium | reverse complement strand
AGATGGCGACCAGGTGGGCCGTCTTCGACAGGCGCTCCCAGCCAAAGATCCACACCCCCAGGAAGGTCGATTCGAGGAAGAAGGCCAACAGCGCTTCGATTGCCAGCGGGGCGCCGAAGATATCTCCCACGTAGCGCGAATATTCTGACCAGTTCATGCCAAATTGGAATTCTTGCACGATACCGGTGACCACGCCAATCGAAAAGTTGATCAGGAACAATTTTCCCCAGAATTTTGTCATGCGTTGATATACGACCTGGTTTGTGCGCACATAGAACGTTTCCATGATCGCTACCATGACCGCAAGTCCCAGGGTTAGAGGAACGAAGAAAAAATGGTAGACGGTGGTGATGGCAAATTGCAACCGGGCTAAAAGTAACGCATCCATAGGCAAAACTCCTTTATTCTTGCAATATGATCAGCTCATACCGAACTGGGCGATTGGCTAATTCTCTGAGTTTTCTGGAAAGTACATGCGTTGAGTATATTCCTTGACCATGCGGTTGATGTTAAAGCGCGGCGAAAGCGTGCGCATAGATTCTTTCATTTTTTCGATCCACTCACTGGGCAGCCCGTCTGCCGAGCGCTGGCGGTAATACAGCGGGATGATTTCATTCTCGAGGGTTTGATAGAGTCCTTCGGCGTCCGTATTATCCTGCTCGTCAGGGTTGCTATACTCGCGTTCGTCGCCGATCACCCAGCCGTTGTGCCCATTGTATCCTTCACGCCACCAGCCATCCAGCACGGAGAAATTTAACACGCCATTCATGGCAGCCTTCTGTCCGGAAGTGCCCGAAGCCTCGTTAGGACGGCGAGGGGTGTTCATCCAGATATCCACGCCTTGCACCAGGTAGCGAGCCAGGTTCATGTCATAGTCTTCCAGGAAAACCAGCCGGCCGCCGGTTTCGGCTTTTTTGATGGCCCGGTACACGCTTTGGATCACTAATTTACCGGGTTCATCCGCCGGATGGGCCTTCCCGGCAAAGATGATTTGCACTGGCATGTTAGGCCGGTTGATAATGTTCAACAACCGGTCCAGGTCACGCAGAATCAAGCCGGCTCTTTTATAGGTGGCAAAGCGCCGGGCAAACCCGATGGTTAATGCGTACGGATCGAGCAAAACACCGGAAGCGATCACTTGAACCGGGTGGATGCCGGTGACCAGCCATTGATTGCGGGCACGCTCGCGCATGTAAGCCACTAATTTGCGCTTCAGGTGTCGCCTGACGCCCCAAAGTTCTTCATCCGGGATGTCCTCGATGCGCTCCCAGGTGCTGGGATCATCCATGTGTTCGAGCCAGTCCATGCCAAAATAGCGGTCGTACAAAACGCGCAGACGGCGCGCCAGCCAGGTGGGGGTGTGAACCCCATTGGTGATGTGCGAGATCGGTATCTGCTCTTCTTCCAGGGCGGGCCATTGCTGTTTCCACATGCGGCGCGACACCTGTCCGTGCAATTCGGACACGGCATTGCGATGCTCAGCCATCCGCAGCGCCAGAACCGGCATGCTGAAGGCCTCACCTCCCCAGTTCTGCTGGATGCGAGCGATGTTGATGAAAGTATCCCGGTCTATGCCCAGCTGCGGCCACAGGCTGGTAAAATATTTATCGATCAACCACAGCGGGAATTCATCATTGCCCGCTGGGACGGGGGTGTGGGTGGTAAAGGTGGTCGATTTGCTGATCTTCTGAACCGTTTCTTCAAACGGATGACCGGCTGCTACCAGCTCGCGGGCGCGTTCGAGGCTCATGAAAGCAGAATGACCCTCGTTCATATGCCAGACTGCCGGGTTGTAACCCAGCACGCGCAGCGCCCGTACGCCGCCAACCCCGAGAATAATTTCTTGCGAGATGCGCAGGTCCAGGTCGCTGCTGTACAACCGGGCCGTCAGCTCCCGGTCTTGGGGAGAGTTGGGCTCAATATCGGTATCCAGCAGGTACAGCGGTACCCGCCCAACCTGAACTTGCCAGATGCGGGCGGTAACATCCCTGCCGGGCAGCTCTACGCAGATAGTGAGCGGCTTGCCTTCGCCATCAAGCACATGCAGGATGGGTAGATCCTCGAATTGCAGGCGCACATTGCGGGCCTCTTGCCAGCCATCTTCTGAGATGTGTTGGGAAAAATAGCCCTGTGTATAAAGGAAGCCCACCGCGACCAGCGGCAACCCCAGGTCGCTGGCTCCTTTCAAGTGGTCGCCTGACAGCACGCCCAAGCCGCCGGCATAGATTGGCAGCGTTTCGTGCAAGCCAAATTCTGATGAGAAGTAAGCGATAGGCTTGTTTTTGAAGGTGGGGTAGGTGCGGCTGAACCACGAGCGGCGCACTAGCATATAATCTTCGAGCGCTTTAACCCGGCGGTCATAAAAATCCAGGTAATAGCGATCTTTGACCAGTTCTTCCAGCCGGGCGCGGGGCACCTGCTTTAGGAAGCGCACTGGGTTATGATACACTCGTTCCCAAAGGTTTGAATCGGTGCGGGAGAAAAGGTGCTGCGCATCTGGATTCCAGGTCCACCACAAGTTGTAAGCCATTTTTCCAAGGCCGGCGATGCGCCGGGGTAAATTGAATTTTATGGGTATTTCAGTACGGATTAATTCCATTCGTAAGATTATCTCCTCTTGTCGTTTACAGGGCTTAATCTTACCATAACCTGGGTAGGGAAACGCTGTGCTTGTCCATTTCATGACCTGTGAGTACAATTGTGATTGGTCGGAAGTGATTTGAGAAATGGATGCGTACGATCGGCCAATCACCTCGACAAGGTTTGAGTGTAAAAATTTTTCCAGGGCTTATCCCCCAGGTTTTGATTGAATGGAGAAAACAATGATGCAATCGGTTCAGCTTTTCGTCACCTGTATCCTGGATACGCTGTATCCCGAGATCGGCGAAGCGGTGGTGCGGGTTTTGGAGCGCGCCGGCGCCAGGGTAGAATTCCCTGCCGGGCAAACTTGCTGTGGGCAGCCTGCTTTCAATGCAGGCCTGCGCCTGCAGGCGCGCGATATGGCCATGCATACCATACGAGTGTTCGAGGCTGCCCCGGGACCGGTGGTGATCCCTTCGGGCTCCTGTGCAGCCATGATCCGTTATAGTTATCTGGAGTTGTTTGCTCAGGATGCCGAATGGCTGCCGCGCGCCAGGGCCCTGGCAGAGCGCACGTATGAGTTTACCGAATACCTGGTGGATGTGTTGGGAGTCACACATCTCGGTTCTCGTTTCCCCGGCCCGGTTACTTATCATTCATCCTGTCATTTACTGCGCGAGATGGCCATCGATCGCCAGCCTCGCCAATTGTTATCTTGCGTGGAAGATGCCCGGCCTGAGTTCAAGGGCAAGCCGTTGGAGTTTCGCGAACTGGCTCACACGGAAGAATGCTGCGGATTTGGCGGCGTGTTCTCTGTGGAGCACCCGCGGATATCGACAGAAATGTTGGAGCGTAAGATCAATAATATCGAGGCCAGCGGCGCTCCGGTTGCGGTAGCTTGCGATGCTGGCTGTATTACCAATATCAACGGTGGTATGCATCGACGAGGAAAACCATACCGTGTCGTGCACATTGCTGAAATCCTGGACAGCCATTAAGATTTGAGGCGCATATGGTGCAAAAGTTTCTGGAACGGATCGAAATATCTCTGCAAGACGAAAATTTGCAATCGGCCCTGGATGCCAATGCGGCCAAGCGCATCAAGGTGCGAACTGAGGCGTTTGCTCGCATACCCGATCACCAGCAGCGCCGGCAGCGGGCGCATGCAGTGCGCGCCGACGTGGTGGCTCACCTGGATCAATACCTGGAGCAGTTCATTCAGAAGGTGCAAGCTAATGGCATCGTCGTGCATCGCGCCGCAGACGCCAGGGAGGCAGTGAAGATCATCCTTGAGCTGGCGCGCCAGAGAGATGCCAGGTTGTTGGCCAAATCGAAAACCATGGTCAGTGAAGAGATCGATTTGAACCATGCCTTGGAAGAGGCAGGTTTGCAAGTTGTGGAGACCGACCTGGGCGAATACATTGTGCAGCTGCGCGGCGAAAAACCATCTCACATCATTACCCCGGCGGTTCACCTGCGCCGCGCCCAGGTGGGCGAGACTTTTCACGAGAAGCTCGGCATCCCGCTCACGGATGACGTCTCGGTGATGACGGAAGCCGCCCGGCTGACCTTGCGCGATATCTTCTTGCGGGCAGATATCGGCCTTTCTGGCGTGAACTTTGGTGTGGTGGAGACAGGAACGCTCTGCGTGTGCACGAACGAGGGCAATGGGCGGATGGTGACCACGGTTCCGAAAACGCACATTGCCTTAATGGGTATCGAGCGGATGGTGCCAACCCTGGACGACCTGGCGTTGATGTTGTCGCTCTTGCCTCGCTCTTCGACCGGACAGCAGTTGACTTCGTATGTAAGCTTGTTGAAAAATCCACGCCGCCCCGATGAGCCGGATGGTCCCCTGGAACGCCACCTTGTTCTGGTAGATAATGGGCGGCGCTTGCTGAGCCAATCTCCGTTGGCGGAGGCCTTGTTTTGTATCCGCTGTGGCGCCTGCCTGAATACCTGCCCGGTTTTTCGTGAGATTGGCGGGCATGCCTATGTTAACCGGCAGGGTGAGATCTCTGCCTATCCGGGACCCATTGGCAGCATCGTTTCGGCGGGGTTGTTTGGACAGGCAGAGTATGGACACCTGGCGCGCGCTTCCAGCTTGTGCGGAGCCTGCAAAGAGGCCTGCCCCGTGGATATCGATCTGCCGGGGCTGCTCTTGCGGGTACGGGCCGGCGGAGTGCGCCTCTATGAACGATCTGCGCCTCTTCAGGTACCCGGTTATCTACGCATCGGCTTGCGCGGATTCAACTGGATTGCGACCGCGCCCTGGCGTTTCCACCTGGCTCAAAAGATGGCCGGAATTTTCAGCCGCCTGGCGGCTCCTTTCTCGAATTGGATTCGCATGCCGGCTTTTACAGGTTGGGGTCTGTCGAAGGATTTTCCTCGCCCGGTCGTGCGCTCGTTTCGCGAGCGTTTCAAGTCGCACCAACCGGTAGCGGCCGGCGAAAACCTGCCCCGCGGCGGTGTTCAGGCTGGGAAGGATCTGCTCCAGCCAGAGCCTGCGCCTCAACAGGCCCAAGAGGAGATTGAATTGGCGGTAGATTTTCAAAAAGGGCTGGAGGAATTGGGTGGGCATTTCATCCGCTGCCGCCAGTCAGACCTGGCAGGAAAAGTCTTGGAGCTGCTCCAGGCGTATGATGCCAGGCAGGTGTTGGCATGGGAGCCTGCTCAACTGCCGGCAGGCCTGGCAGATGAACTGCAGGCGCAAAACATCCAATTCTTGTATCAACCGGATGCGAAGGTGCGGGTGGGGATTACTGGCGCCCTGGCTGGGATCTCTGAAACGGCCACGGTTGTGCTGCCTGCCGGAGCGGGACGGATGCTCTCGGCTTCGTTATTGCCCGAGGTTCACATTGCGCTCTTGCCGGTTGGCGCCATTTATGCAACCCTGGGGCCGTTACTGCGCCATCCCGAGATCCAGGGACCGTCATCGACCGTCCTGGTCAGCGGACCTTCGCGCACCGGCGATATTGAAATGACGTTAACGGTTGGCGTACACGGGCCGAAGGAAATTTACGTTTTTTGCTTCGAGCCTTAGGATCTACTGCGGCGAATAAAGAGCAGCAAGAGGATCCCGCCCAAGATCACCCCTCCCAGCGCAAGCATATACATCGTTGGGCTCATGCCACCCGATTTTGGCTCTGCCGGTGTCGGAGACGGCTGGAGGAGGGGGTTGTCTGGTAGAAAATCATCTCCGGTGATATCGATCTTTTCGGGTGGCATTGTTGGAAAGATAACCACCTCAAAGGTGGGCACCGGGGTGACGACATCCCACATGATAGGCGTCAATGTGACGGTGGGCGTCAGAGTCGGCCAACCGCCGCCATCTGCGCGCACGGATTGGGCCGGAACCACCAGCAGCGATAAGGAGGCTGCAAGCAGCAGCACCAGGCTGGTTAGGATGAGTGAGCGGGTTAAGGACTGTGGTTTCATGGTTTTTGTCCTTTCTAGCATAGGGTTAACTATGTTCCTGGCTTTGCCAGTGGTCTGGAATGATCCATGTTTTCATGTGGGTGAGGGCAGCACGCGAAAAACGCCTTCTGCATCTGGTTGCAAATCGGTGACGGCTGTGACGGCATCCAGGTTGAGGGGGCCGTAAAGGTGAGGATAGGTGTCGCTGCCAACGCTTTCCCAACGAAGCTGCGCCTGCAGTTGGCCCGGCACAACCCACAGCAGAACCAGGTTAGCTGCTCCTGGGTAATAGGCATTGGCGACCTGCAGAACCTGGCGAGGGCGGGATAGATGGATGAATCCATCTTTTTCGTAATTATCGCCCTGGTAGCTGCCTTGTTTTTGGGCATCTTCCCAGGCAGCGCGTGTGCAGATATGAACAATCGGTTTGCTTTGCAGCAACCGGTTGACTTGCTGTAAGATGCGCTCGGAAACTTCTGCCTTGGAAAGCAGCGGTAACGTTTCGATGTTTCCTGCGCAATCTAATAGCGTGACTCGGTTTGTATCGACGCCAAAACCGGCGTCTGCTGCGGAGATATCGTTGGCGGCGATCAAATCCAGCTTTTTTTGCTCCAGCTTGCTGCAAGCGTTCTCGATCAGCGCCTGGCTTTCGGCGGCAAACCCCACCAAGACTTCCGGGTATCTTGTTTCGGATTTGATCCGGGCAACCTGGGTCAGGATATCGGGCGTGTTCTCCAATTGCAGATCAGGAATGCCTTGCGACTTTTTGATCTTGTGCGCCGCGGTCGCAGCAGGGCGAAAATCAGCCACCGCGGCAGCCATCAATAACGCATCGGTTTGGGGCAAGTGTGCCAGGACTGCCTCCAGCATCTCTTGAGCGGAGCGCGCCTCGACCAGACGGACGCCAAACGGGATTGTCAGGTTGGTCGCTGCGCTCACCAGGGTAACCCGCGCTCCCATATCTAAAGCAGCCTGGGCGAGGGCATAACCCTGCTTGCCGGATGAGCGGTTGGCGATAACACGCACCGGGTCGATCGTCTCTTGAGTCCCGCCGGCTGTGACCAGGATGTGGCGGCCTGCCAGGGGGCCCTGGCGAGATAAAACCTGGCGGGCCTGCCCAAGGATTTCCAGCGGCTCGACCATGCGCCCAACGCCTGTTAATCCAGAAGCCAGGTGTCCCTGGGCGGGGCCGATGATGATGGCGCCGCGCTGCGCCAGGATGGCCAGGTTGGCCTGGGTGGCGGGGTGTGTGTACATACCCGCATCCATCGTGGGGGCAATTATGAGCGGGCATTGCGCAGCCAGGGCCGCCACGGTTAATAGATTATCGGCAATACCATTGGCCAGCTTGGCGATGGTGTTGGCCGAAGCCGGAGCGATCACCAGCAGGTCGGCGCTGTGTCCCAGGGCAATGTGCTGAATATGCCCTTCGTTTCCCCACAGATCGGCCTCGGTATACGCCCGCCGGCCGGTGATCGATTGGAAGGTGAGCGCAGTGATGAACTTTTCGGCGGCCTGCGTCAAGATCACATCTACCTGGGCACCCGACTGAGCCAGCTTTGAAGCCAGGTCGGCGGCTTTATAACAGGCGATCGATCCCGTCACTCCTAACAAGATGCGTTTGTTTTCAAAAGGGATATCCATACTCTAATTATATCCAACCTCGTAATCTATACACGATCAAACCGATATATTCTTTGAGTGCAGCGGTCACTGTGGCTAGGTTGTCGGCGCTGGGTAGGATGTTAATGAGTTGGGTAGCGAGATTGGGAGCTGACAGCGTCTTCCAATGTGCGGCGGTTACGTTGTAGTCGGTGGGAGCGGGGATCACTTCCAGGCCTTGCGCTTCGAATAAGGCCACCGAACGCGGCATATGCATGGCAGAGGTGACCAGGATTATGCGCTGGATGTCCTTCTCAGCCAGGATTTTTTTACAGTTCACTGCGTTCTCATAAGTGTTAAGAGAAGTATCTTCCAACCAGACTGCCTCTCGAGGCACTCCCAGCATTTCAAGTAACTGCTGCATATCATTGGCCGGGCTCTCTTCTGCTCCCATCCATTCGATCGAGCCGCTGCTTACCAGGATATGACTGGCCTTGCCGTGCTTGTAGAGATAGGCTGCGTAGATCACCCGGTCTCCGGCTCCGTTAACTTCTGCCGTCTGGCGTGGATAGAGAGCGGAATCGGTGGCCCCTCCTAAGAGAACGATCACCTCGGCCGCGGCTCCGGGTTGGTTCGCGCTCAACTCGGGAGGCGGCAGGTAGCGCCATTCCAGTGACCGTACCAGGGCGAAGGATACCAGGCGCGTGCTGCTAGCCCACAGCAGGACCACTGCCAAAATCAGCAGCAGCCGCTGCCATTGTATATGCTTATAGGTTGCCATTGCCAGGATGATCAACAAGCAAGACAACCCTAGAGGATAGACTAACGGTGGTAGGAGCTTGGAAAGAAATATGAACATCGATTTGATCCTTCAGGAAAGGGCACCTGTCAGGAAAGAGCACCTGATGTGTAAACAGTGACCAGGCGGTCCTTTCCGGCAAGGTCTTGTTGTAGTTCGATTGCAGCGAAGGGAAACACCTCTTTGGCCAAGGCAGGCACAATTTCTCCTTGAGATGCTTCAATTTCGAGCAGCAGTAAGCCGTTCGCTGCCAGGCAGGCTGAAGCCTGCGCCAACAATCGCCGAATGAGGGTTAGCCCATCGGGGCCGCCGTCTAAGGCTATCTCCGGCTCGCGCCCATAAATGGGCAGGCTGTGTAGAACGGCTGTGGGGATGTAAGGCAGGTTGGCGCATATGAGATCCAGGCCAGCGGGGACGACTGCGCTGATGAGATCGGACTGGAGGCAATGGATGCGCTGGTCAACTCCATTCAAGCAAGCGTTGTGGCGCACCAGTTGGAGCGCAGGCCATGATCGATCGCAGGCGGTCACTTGCAGACCGGGCAGGCTGGCGGCCAGCGAGATGGCAATGCAGCCGGAGCCACTGCCAACATCGATAGCATGTAATCTATCCACCGATCGGAGTGAAAAAAGTTGTTTTAACCAGGTAAGGGCGGTTTCGACCAGTAATTCGGTTTCGGGCCGGGGGATGAGAACGGCAGGGTTTAACTGGAATTTTCGACCGTAAAATTCCCAGCATCCCAGAACGTAAGGTAATGGTTCGCCTTGGTTGACCTTCCAGGCCGCCAGTTCCAGGGTGCTGATCTGCTCTTCGGTCAACACTGCTTCAGGGTGCGCCAAAAGCCAGGCTCGCGACCTGCCCAATATGTGCGCCAGCAGTACCTGGGCATCCAGGCGCGGACTATCACTGGCCTGGCTGAATCTCAATGCCAGCTCGGTTGCCAGGGAAAGCGCTGTCTTTGCTGAAAGTGAGACGGGCATACCTGGCACCAGCCTGGCTATTCCTCCATACCGGCTTCGGACAAGTGTTCGGCCTCATCCCGCGTTACCAGCTCATCGATGAATTCATCCAGGTTGCCATACATGAAGCCAGTCAGATTGTAGGTAGACATGTTGATCCGGTGATCGGTAATGCGCGATTGCGGGTAATTGTAGGTGCGTATCTTTTCTGAGCGCTCGCCGGTGCCCACTTGAGAGCGGCGGGTTTCATCGATTTCACTCTGACGCTTCTCTTCTTCCATTTCGTACAAGCGGGCGCGTAGGATGCTCATGGCTCTCATTCTGTTTTGAAGTTGTGAGCGTTCATCCTGGCAGGCTACGACCATGCCGGTCGGAAGGTGGGTGAGACGCACTGCGGTGGCGTTCTTTTGAACGTTTTGGCCTCCCGCGCCGGCTGACCGGTAAATATCAATGCGAATATCAGCCTCTGGTATATCGATTTCTACTTCATCGACTTCCGCCAGCACGGCTACGGTTGCAGTGGAGGTGTGGATACGTCCGGATGATTCGGTCACAGGCACCCGCTGCACTCGGTGCACCCCTGATTCGAATTTCAACCGCGAGTATGCTAGTCGTCCTTTGATCATGAAGATGATCTCTTTATAACCGCCGATGCCAATTTCGTTTTCCGAGAGCACTTCTACGTTCCAGTGGCGCTCTTCTGCATAGCGGCTGTACATCCGGAACAGGTCTGCAGCAAACAGGGCTGCCTCGTCTCCGCCCGTTCCGGCGCGGATTTCAACGATCACGTTGCGCTCGTCGCGTTTATCTTTGGGCACTAACATGCTTTTGATCTCGTTCTCGAGCTTATCGATTTGCGGCCTTAGCTCCTCGATTTCTGCTTGTGCCAACTGACGCATCTCTTCGTCATCCCCGTTTTGTAAGATCTCGGCCTCTTCAAGCTGCCGGAGCGCCTGGCGGTATTCTCTGGCCTTATCGGCTAACGGCTCGATCTCGGCGCGTTCGATGCCTAATTCGGCGGCGCGCTGGTAATCTTCACCCACTTCCATCAAGTGTTGGGTAATTTCCTCGTAACGTTTTTCGATCCCGGCCAATTTGTCTACCAGCATAAGTTCCTTCTCAAATGATAAAAAAGCACAAAGTTTACACGGCAATGCGTCTTACCGCCGTGCCCTTTGTGCCTCAAGATTGATCGGTTGAATTATACCACTGGAACTTTTATCTCTTGTAAAGCGTCTTTTAACTGGCGGATGTTCGCCGGGCTGCCCGGTGTGAAGCGGAGTCGCACTGGCGTTTGCCTGGTAATAACTGGAGTATGCTTTCCGGGTAGAAGGAGAATCATATATGAATAAGCAGCGATTGTTCCTGGTGTGCAGTGTGATGTTGATCCTGGCGTTGGCCTTTCCGTTGGCGGCCTCAGCCGATGGCATCATTGTTCCCGATCCACCGATCTGTATACCAGAAGATTGTCCGCCTATTGTTCCGTTAGCTCAGCTTGTCATCCGTTACCATGAAGTAACGGTAGAGATTGATGATCAGGTAGCAATCACTCGCGTCGACCAGGTGTTTTATAACCCGAACAGCTGGCAGATCGAGGGAACTTATGTTTTCCCGATTCCCAAGGAAGCCGTTGTCAATTCGTTCACACTTTGGGTGGACGGTCAGCCGGTTGAAGGGAAGATCCTGGATGCTGCGCAAGCACGCCAAACCTATGAAGAGATCGTGCGCACGCTGCGGGATCCGGCTTTGCTAGAATACGTGGGGCAGGGAGCCGTCCAGGCGCGTATTTTCCCTATCCCCTCGGGCGGCGAGAGGCGGGTACAGTTGGAGTATACACAGGCCCTGACAGCCGACAACAATCTGGTGCATTATATCTATCCCCTCGGTACGGAAAAGTTTTCTACCTTTCCACTCGAAAGAGTGACCATTCGGGTTGATGTGCGTTCGAAAACACCCATCAGGGCCATCTATTCACCCAGCCATGAAGTGGATATTGCTCGCGAGAGCGATACCCACATCCGCATTGGTTATGAGGCCTCTCATATTTTGCCAGACACAGACTTCGGCCTGTATTATTCTTTAGGCGAGACGGAAGCTTTCCACCTGTTAACCTACCGCGATCCGAGCGATCCCACCGACCCGGATGGCTTCTTCCTGGCGCTGTTAGCACCGCGGCCAGGCGCCGGGACGCAGATGCTGGCCAAAGATGTGATCCTGGTGCTGGACCGCTCTGGCAGTATGGATGGCGAAAAGTTCTTGCAGGCCCAGGAGGCGCTGCGGTTCATCCTCCAGCACCTCAATCCAGAGGATCGTTTCAACTTGATTTCGTTCAGTACCGGAGTAGAGGTTTATGCTCGTTCGATGCGCCCGGCGTCAGAAGTCAACGAAGCCCTGCCCTGGGTGAATCAGCTCAGTGCGCAAGGTTCAACCGATATCAACCGGGCATTGCTGGAAGCGGCTGCGCTGACCGATCGGGAACGCCCCACTTATGTAATTTTCCTGACAGATGGCTTGCCAACCGAAGGCGAAACCGATAGCCAGAAGATCGTCTCCAACCTGGGGGAGGCGGCCCCCAAGAATCTGCGCCTATTTGTCTTTGGCGTGGGTTATGATGTGGATACCTTTTTACTGGATTCGCTGGCTCAAGCACATCATGGCGCCAGTTCGTATGTCTTGCCGGGCGAAAAACTGGATGAGATCCTCTCGACTTTCTATGCTAAAATCAGTACCCCTGTGCTGACCGATCTGCTCTTGGACTTTGGCAACCTGGCGGTATATGATATATACCCAAACCCGCTGCCAGATCTATTTGCCGGCTCACAAATCATTGCTGTGGGGCGTTACCGCCAGCCCGGTTCAACCACGGCGACCCTGCGCGGTTATGTCAATGAGCAGGTGCAAACATTCGAATACACCGGGCAGGTTTTCCAGGCAGATACGCGGGATGATGCGGGCGTTCTTGCTGCCTTGCCGCGCTTGTGGGCCACGCGCAAAGTTGGCTATTTGCTCAATCAAATTCGCCTGCAGGGGCCAAACCAGGAAACGATCGATCAGATCGTGCGCTTGAGCATCCGCTATGGGATTGTCACTCCTTATACTTCATACCTGGTCACAGAGAATGTGGCGCTAGGTGAAGATGCTCTACAGAATTTGGTGCAGGAACAATATGAAGTCATGCAAAGCGCGCCTGCTGAGTCTGTCTCGGGTGCAGGTGCGGTACAGAAAGCAAAAGACGAGGGAACGTTGTTCCGCGCCGATCAGGTACAAGCTCCGCCTGCCGAAGCAGCCAGCCGGGTACGGATCGTCAACGCGCGCACATTTGTATTCTCGGAGGGCGTTTGGATTGATACGGCTTTCGATCCCCAGCAGATGCAAACCATGCAAGTGCCTTTCCTGTCAGATAGTTATTTCTCCTTGCTGGAGGCGCGCCCTGACCTGGGAGGCGCATTTGCACTGGGACAGCGTGTGATTGCGCTTTCTGATGGGATCGCTTACGAAGTGGTGGCGCCGGACAGCCCGGTTGAGCCTTTTGAGATGCCTGCTACGAGCACTCCTGCGCCCATAAAGCTGGCTGCAACGGCTACTGCTGTTGCAATCAGCCAGGGGCAAACGCCGGTCGTTGAGAACACTCAAGAGGCCAGTCCGACGCCTGCTGCTCGTTCTTCAGAGAGCCCTGCATGTTGGGGAGCGCTGCTGCCGCTCATGTTGATGATCGTTCGCCTGTTGTGGCTGCGGTTTGGGTCGCCGCATCGCAGCCTGTCATGATAAGCGCTCAGAGATGCTGTTCAGAAAGGAATTTATTGGACAGCTTCTTGTGATGGTAAAATAGCGCCTATGGATTCGTTGGCAGATTACTCAACTGCAGATGCGCTCATCTGCCCAACTCGTTCTACTCATGTTGAGGTGAACCTGACAACCCTGGTTGCCAATTTCAAGGCGATCTTGGCGCGCGTTGCGCCTGCCAGGGTTATGCCGATCATCAAGGCCAATGCCTATGGTCACGGATTGGTTGCTGTGGCGCGCTGCCTGGTCCAACATGGCGCAGATACCTTAGGGGTTGCCATCCTGGATGAGGGCCTGGCGCTGCGCCAGGCTGGTGTGACAGCA
>CAZVRZ010000139.1:0-13797 GCA_964629965.1 uncultured Anaerolineaceae bacterium | reverse complement strand
ACAGCCTGGGGATGACGATGCTGGGATACGACAGCACCCTGCCGGTGACCATGGAGGATATGATCCGCCACACGCAGGCCGTGCGGCGCGGTGCGCCGAAGGTCTTCTTGATCGGCGACATGCCCTACATGAGCTACCAAGCCAGCGTAGAGTCGGCCATCCGCAACGCCGGCCGCTTCATGGCAGAAGCCGGCTGCGACGCCATCAAGCTAGAGGGCGGCATCGAAATGGCCGATCGCATCGCCGGCATCTGCCGGGCGGGCATCCCGGCTGTGGGTCACCTGGGGCTGACGCCGCAATCCACCAGCGCTTTGGGAGGCTTTCGCCTGCAAGGCAAAACCGCCCAGCAAGCCAAGAAAATCATCGATGACGCCAAGGCGCTCGAACAGGCCGGCGCTTTCATGATCCTGCTGGAAATGGTACCCGACCGGATCTGCAAGTTGATCAGCGAGCGCGCCCAAAACTGCCTGATCATGAGCCTGGGCTCCGGGCCGCACGCCCACGGGCAGTTACTGATCTACCATGATATGTTCGGCCTGTACCCCAAGTTCAAGCCGCGCATGGCCAAAGTGTTCGGCGAGGCCGGCAAGGTGATCCTGGATGGGTTAAAGCTGTACGTTCAGGAGGTGGGCGATCAAACCTTCCCGCAGCCCGAAAACTGGTTCACCATGGCCGATGAAGAATATGACGAGCTGATGGGTCTTTTATAGATACCAGACGCGACAGGAAAAAGACATGACTGATATAAGAAAAAAAATACAAATTCCGGCTGCCCGCCTGGAAGAGATCAACGCGCTGCTGCTCGATCCCAATACGCGGGTGGTCAACGACATCTTGGAAGTAGTGGCCAAATACGGCGACCCAGAGACGATCAATCGCAAAGCGGCCGAGGCGCGCCGCCTGCCCAATCTGCTGGCGCGCGTCCAGCAGACTCAGCCGGCTTACCTGAAAGAACTGGAATGGCTGCAGGAACAGCGCGAGCGAGGCGCCTTCATCTCAGTGGCAGATTACCGGCGCAAAGTGCTGGGAGAGAAAGCCGAGCAGCAGCAATTCCTGGACGACTTCGCCGTTACGCTGGAGATCAGCTCCTTGCAGTACTTCCCCTGGCTGATCACCATCGCCCGGCGGGCCATCGAACAGCAAACATTGATGCCGGGGCGCTTTATCCAGGTGCGCAAGATGAAAGAACAGGAGAACGATGGCGACCTGCCTGCTATTGCCGCCGCCATGCAGATCATCGGTGCCAGCCTGGTGGAGACGCTGGACACCAAGGGTACGGACGGCTCCAACATCCACCTGAACGGGCCGGAGACGATCACCGGTTACTTCGGCGGCATCGGCCAGCCGAACCACTATCCGCTGAAATGGCTGGATGAGTTCCTTTACTACTACACGAATTTTGGGGTGCAGCAGGTGCTGAATATCAACCCGGGCACCGTTCTGGCGGCCTACCTGCTGTACAAGATCGGCGTAGATATCGAGTTCAAGATATCGGTCTTCATGGGCAACGACAATCCCTATGGTGCGCTGTGGACCCTGCTGGGCGCCAAGCTGTTCGCCCGCGCAGACGGCACTTCGCCGCTGATCGGTTTCAACTGGAGCAACTCGGTGAACAACGAAACGCTGGAGATCACCGCCCAGGTGCGCAAAGGATTGGGCTTCGAAGAGGTGGTGCGCTTCGAGCACCATATCACCGAATGCGCCAGGAACATTGTGCGCCAGCCATACAACCGCCGCGCTGAGCTGCTGGAACTGGCCGGGCACGTGGCCAATATCTCCGCCAAGCACGAAGGCGGCGACTACGAGATCGATGCGCAGCGCACCCACCCGTCCGACATCCTGGATTACTTCCGCACCAAAGAAGATGTGATCGCCAGCGGGCAAATGGCCGACCTGGAATTGAACTTCGTGGACAAATTCGACTCGACCAACCGCACCGCCTGGGAATTGACCGAACGGGGTCTGTCGTTCCTGGCCGCGCAGCACCTGCATAAAACCGAATGAAACAGTGGGGGTAGGGATGCACAGGATCGGATTGGAACCTGGTCAGCAAGCACGCCTGCAAAAGGCCCTGTCTTTCGCCCAGGCACAGGTCGAGAAGCTGATCACCGCTCACCCGCAAGCCCTGCCCATGGTCACCGAAGGGGGCAAATGGCTGGTTGACGATCCAACCCAACCCGGTGACCTGAGCCACCGCTGGACGAACTGGTGCGAGGGCTTCTTGGGCGGCATGATGTGGGTCTTTTACCAACACGGCGGCGACCCGGCCTGGCGCAAGCACGCCGAGCAGTATTCGCGCCTGATCGTGGAACGACGCTTCGACCGCAGCGTACACGATCTGGGCTTTCTGTTCTGGCACACCTGGAAAAACTGGCACGACCTGAGCCCAGAAGGCGAGGAAAAGGAGGCTGCCCGGCGGGTGGTGATCGAGGCCGGGCAGACCATGGGCCTGCGTTTCATGGAAAAAGGACAGTACCTGCGCTCCTTTGTGGCGCCGGACTCGCTGTTCATCGATATCATGATGAACGTGGGCATCCTGCTCTACGCCGCTCAGCAGAGCAACGACGCCGCGCTGCTGCAGAAGGGCCTGCAGCACTGCCTGACCACTCGCCGGACACTGGTGCGCGGCGACGGCAGCACAGCGCACGAAGGCTTGTTCAACCTGGAGAGCGGGGAATTCCTGCGCCAATCCACCCACCAGGGCTGGCGGGGCGACTCAGCCTGGGCGCGCGGCCAAAGCTGGGCGCTCTACGGCTTTGGCACGGTCTACCAGATGACGGGTGACCGGCGCTTTCTGGAAACCGCCCGGCAGTGCGCAGATTACTACCTGGAGAAGACCTCGTTTGAAGTGGAAGCGCCCTTTGGCCCAGGCATGCCCTTTGGCCCAGGCACGCCCTTTGGCCCAGGCACGCCCTTTGGCCCAGGCATCCCACCCAACGACTGGAACGACCCGCGGCCGGTGCCGGAAAGCTCGGCAGCAGCCATTGCCGCCAGCGGCCTACTCAACCTGAGCATGCTGGTGCCAGACAATGACTATGCGCAGAAATACCGCCGGGCCGCGCTCACCATCCTGGATACGCTCTGTTCGCCGGATTACCTGGCCTGCACCACGCCCGGCTGGGAAGGCATCCTCAAACACGGCATCTACCACCAGCGCAAGGGCCTGGGCGTGGATGAGAGCGTGATGTGGGGCGACTACTTTTTCGTCGAGGCGCTGGCCAAGGCCCTGGCATTGGAGGATTAAGCATGCCTACACCGAAGGTTGCCCTGATCACCGGCGCGGGTCGCGGCATTGGGCGCGGCATTGCGCTGGCACTGGCCGAGCGCGGCTGGCGCATCGCCCTGAACTATCGCTGCGACCAGGCCGCTGCCGAGCAAGCCGCCACGCTGGTCAGCCAGGCAGGCGGCGAGGCGCACCCCATCCGGGCCGACATCGGCGAGCAGGCTGGGCGCGAACACCTGCTAGAAGAAACACTGAAGACCTACCAACGCATCGACCTGCTGGTTAACAACGCCGGCATGGCACCCCGCCAGCGCACAGATATGCTGCAGGTCAGCGAAGACAGCTACGACGAAGTGCTGCGGATCAACCTGAAGGGGCCGTTCTTCCTGACGCAGAACGTGGCCAACACCATGATCGCCCTGATCCAGCAAGGCGTGCTCAACACACCGCAAATCGTCAATATTTCCTCGGTCAGCGCCTTCGCCAGCAGCCCGCAGCGGGCCGAATACTGCCTGAGCAAAGCCGGGATCAGCATGATGACGGCGCTGTGGGCCGACCGGCTGGCCGAATACGGCATCCGGGTCTACGAGATCCAACCGGGCATCATCACCACCGATATGACCGGGGGCGTTAAAGACAAGTACGATCAACTGATCGACGAGAAAGGCATCCTCCCGCTGCGGCGTTGGGGACAGCCCGCAGACGTGGGCAAAGCCGTGGCAGCCATCGCCGAAGAGCTGCTGCCTTACTCCACCGGCGAAGTGATCCGCGTGGACGGCGGCTTCCATTTGCACAGGTTATGAACATGATACACACCTATCCCCGCATGGCGCATTTCCTCACCGTCCAGGAGCTGCAAGCGCACCTGGATACGCTGGGCATTGACCTGCCGCTGGACGAGGTTGTGCCGCCCGCGCCAGACGGCCCGCTGGCGCAGCCTTTCCGCCTGCCCGACGGCAAGCTGATCGGCAACCGCTTCTGCATCCAGCCGATGGAAGGCTGGGACGGCACAGCAGAGGGCCTGCCTAGCGAAAAGACCGAACGCCGCTGGTTGAACTTTGCCCGCAGCGGCGCCAAGCTGATCTGGGGCTGCGAGGCGGCCGCGGTGCGCCCGGACGGCCGCGCCAACCCCAACCAATTGGTCATCCAGGAGCACAGCCTGGCCGCGCTGGAAAACCTGCGCCAGAAGCTGGTGAAAACCCACCAGGAACAGCACGGCGCCAGCCATGACCTGCTGGTGGGCCTGCAACTCACCCATTCCGGGCGCTTCTCGCGCCCCAACGGCAAAAAGCTGGAGCCAAAGATCCTTTACCACCACCCGCTGCTAGAAAGCATTTACCCGCTCGACCCGGCCCACCCGGTGCTGAGCGATGGCGAGATCGAAACACTGATCGCAGATTACGTGCGCGCCGCCCGCCAGGCGCAGCAGATCGGCTTCGACTTCGTGGATGTCAAACACTGCCACGGCTACCTGGGACACGAATTTCTCAGCGCCCGCAGCCGGCCCGGGCCTTACGGCGGCAGCTTCGCCAACCGCACCCGCTTCCTGCGCGAGATCGTTTCTGGCATCCGCAGCGCGGCGCCTGGGCTGCGCATCGGCGTGCGGCTGAGCGCCTTCGACCTGATCCCCTTCCGCCCCGGGCCAGACGGCGTGGGGCAGCCGTTGGCTTTCCGCGACGAGAACGGCCAGTACCCATATGCCTTCGGTGCAGATGCAGATGACCCGACCCGCATCGACCTAGGCGAAACAATCGCTTTCCTGGAAGTGCTGCAAGAGCTGGAGATCACCCTGGTCAATATCACCGGCGGCAGTCCCTATTACAACCCGCACATCCAACGCCCGGCCCTGTTCCCACCCTCGGACGGTTACCTGCCGCCCGAAGATCCGCTAGTGGGCGTGGCGCGCCACATCCTGGTAACCGCCCGACTCAAGGAACGCTTCCCCGGTCTGGCAATGGTCGGCACGGCCTACACCTACCTGCAAGAATGGCTGCCCAACGCCGCTCAGGGCGTGCTGCGCCGGGGAATGGCAGACTTCATCGGGCTGGGGCGCATGGTGTTGGCCTACCCCGAACTGCCGGCGGATGTGCTGGCGGGACGGCCTTTGCAGCGCAAGCGCCTGTGCCGCACGTTCAGCGACTGCACCACCGCACCCCGGCACGGGCTGGTCTCAGGCTGTTTTCCCCTGGACGGGTACTACCGCAGCCTGCCGGAGGCTGCCTCCCTGGCCGAGATCAAAAAGAAATAAGCTGCTCAGTTTGGCACCAACAGTCACCCACCTTACAAGAGTGTCAAGTCGTTTTTCGAAATATTCAGGTATAATATGTATAGTTAGATCGAAACCTAACCATCTTATACAGAAAGGAGATTAATGCCATGTTGTTCGCACCGAAAGAAAAAGGCCAGGGTATGGTCGAGTACGCCCTAATTATTGTTTTGGTAGCAGTCGTTTTGATTATCGTTCTCGCCTTGGTCGGTAGCCAGATTTCTAACGTGTTCAGCCGCATTATTTCCGGGCTGTCCACCTAAATTAGTTTGTTCATCATAAAAAGCCCCGTCGTGAGACGGGGCTTTTTGTTTACCTGTTTCTGCGCTTACGCAGGTCTTGCACTTTCTGTTGCAGCTCTCGGAAATACTCTGAGCCGGTGATCTCTTCGACCTGTTGCGCCTGGCGTGTGTAATCGATCTGGATGCGCAGAGCCTGGATCTCCCGGCGCAGGGCTTCTTCCCGGCGGTAGCTGCTCACGGCGGCAGAGGCCAGCATGACCAGCGTTTCCAACACATCATCGAGCACAAAGGGGATCGGAGCGCCGGTCTGAGGATCCTGAGCATTGATTAACTGCAGAACGCCCACCACCGTTCCGCCGACATCCTCCAGCGGAATGGACAGTAAGGATACGGTGTGATAATTGTTCTGTAAGTCAAACGCTTTCAGGTCAGATAGATCGAATTGGCGTGAACCGTCATCGGCATACACATTGGGAACGTTCACGCGGGCGCGGTTGAGAACTACATAGGCAGCCACAATTTGATCGTTGGGCTGGCCTTGGTCATCATATATTTCAATGGGCGGGGATGTGACTGGTTTACCATCCTCACCGCCCAGGGCAAGGCCCAGGCTCTGGTTGCGCAGAATGACGAATTCCAATTTTTGCGCTTCGGTCAGCAGGTAAAGCGTGCCGGCATCGGCGTTGACTAATTTCTGGGCTTCGATAACGATGCCTTCCAGCAGGCGGTTGAAGTTCTTCTCTGCCGAGAGAGCGACGCTGGCAGGGATGACTACCTTCAGCATGCGCAGGCGGCGCTCACGTGCATTCACTTCATGCCCCATCATCATGAACATGCGTCCCAACTGGCCCATCTCGTCTGGCCGCTTTACCAGGTCAGCCAGAGGCTGCGGGTCGAACTCGCCGCGTTCGAGGCCATCAGAAACATGCGTCAGCGTGCCAACCAGGTCCATCAGCTCATTTTCCAGCGTAGTGCCATGCTCCATAACCGTCTCAAGGAGCAGGTTCTGGTCCACCATCTCGCTTTCTAATTCGGCAATCCTGGCTTGCAGCCCAGCGATTGCCTGATCGGCGGAAGGCGTCTGTAAATCAGTCATAGAGCACCTATTGGATCTCGATTTGTACTTTAGGCCACAGTTTCTGCAAGTTGCTGAGTGACTTTTGCTGCCAGTAGATTTCCTGGTTGCCAAGCACCTTCAGAGAGATGCGGTCCGCTTTGCGAGCGATGATGACGAAGCGGCTGATGCTGTTGATGCCTGAGCTGTTCAAAAAGCGCAGCTGGCGGAAATCCAGGGTGAGCAAACTGCCCGTCTGTGTATCCCCATGCGCTTTGGTCAGCATGTTCATCACCGGCTCATACTCCTCGGTTGTTTGCAGGCGAACTGTGCCAATAAAGCTTACGCTGCTAACTTCCTGGTTGTATTCGACGGAATATTCGTCACCCTTGATGGTTTCAGTTGTCATTTTTCACTCCTCTTTCGTGCTTATGTGGGCCTGCACGTCTACCGCGACGCTGTCGTTGGATACAGGTTGAAAGCGGAAGCCGAAACGGACTCCATAATCTTTGATCAAAGTAAGATATCCCAAACCCGAACCGCCCGAATCCGATTCGGCGTTCGCTTCCAGGCGCTGGAAGTATAACTCATCTGGATCCCCTTCAAGAATTTCTTGGATCAATGTGACGAAGGGGGCCTGGGCAGCAGGCTCGATGTAATTGGTCATCTGAAAGACCATCGAGGTAGGGCTGATCCAGGATTGGTAGCGAACCGGCATGAGCGGCCCGGAGCTGAACTTGGCGCAATTCTCAAACAGTTCATTGAGAAGATACGAGAGAATGTTCTCCACATCTTCCCGGCGCAGCATGCCAGGCTGGGGAACGGCCGGCACAAACAGAGCCGTGTAGTGCGCCCAGAAATCGGAGCTCAGGCTGCAGCGGCGCCAGTGGGCTGCCAATTGAGCCGCGTCCAGCGTCATGACGTTCGTGCGAGCGCCCGCTTCCGGCGTATCTTGCCAGGCGCCATAAATTTGCATTGATCCGGTCATGTATCTCTCCTGTTATTTCTGCTTGATCACCATGATCGAGATATCATCGTACACTTTATTATCGCCGATAAAATCTTCGACATCCTTGATCACGGCATTGCGAATGCCATCGGCATCCAGGTCGCGATGGCGTGCCAGGGATTCTTTCAATTTTCCCAGCCCAAACATTTGGCCATCCACGTTCTCGGCCTCGGTGATGCCATCCGTGTACAGGGCCATCACATCGCCCGGCTGGAGCTCGATGTTGTCGATGTAGATCAGGTTGTCGATGTTCGCTTCCAAACCTACCGGGAAGCCCAGGTCGAAGGTCTCAATATTCTCAATGGTATGGTCTTTGCGGCAGACCAGGACCGTCTCATGCTGGCCGACGATAGAATACTTGCGATCGTTATAACGAATGATCGCCAGGGTCATGTTCTTGTCTTCGTGGATACGCAGGATATTATCATAGAGGACCTGGTTTAGCAAAGACAGCATGCGCTTCATATCCTTCTCGCCGCTTTGCGAGATGGTGCGCATGGAGGTTTGCGCCATCAGCATCACCACGCCCGAGGGCAAGCCATGACCGGTGACGTCGCCGATGCTCAAGTAAACATCCGGGCCGTATTTCAGCACATCGTAATAATCGCCGCCAACTTCATCGGCTGGCTGCATGTAAGCAGAGATATCCAGGTCGGGGACGGAGCGCGTTTCTTCTTCGCTGGGAAGAACCATCATCTGCAGACGGCGGGCCACATCCAACTCGGCGCTCAAGCGCAAGTTCTCGTCTTTGAGCTTGGCGTTCAGGTGCGTGATCTGCTCGTTGGCTTGCTGCAGGTCATAAGTGCGCTCTTTTACCTTGGTTTCTAGGTTGGTGGTGTAGTCGCGGATCTCGCGGGTCATGGATTGGAAGGTGCGACCCAGGTGGCCAATTTCGTCCTGGCTCTTGACATCGATGACGACATCGTAGTTCTTATTGGAAACTTCGTCGGCAGCATGCGATAATGTTGACAGGTCGCGGGTGACGTTCTTCGAAAAACGGGTGGAAATGAGCACGGCAGCCGCCAGGAAGGCTAGCATCATCGCCAGGGAGATGCCGCTGATGCTGGCGCTCTGGTTGGTGATGGCCTGGTGGGTGCGATTCAAGGCAGCAAAGATCTCGGATTCGGGCGCCACAATGACGATGCGCCACTGATCCGGGTTGTATTCAAAATCAGAAAGGGCCGGCATACTGGCGTACGCCACCAATTGTTTATCGACCACGCCGTTACCCTGGTCGATCGGCAGCTTGTAGATGCCCTGGTCGCCATGCATGAGGGCATCTGCCATGATCTGCACGGCCCCATCGCTGGATTCTTTCAGCAGTCCGCTCAGGTAAGACAGGCCGCCTTGCTGCGTCTCAGTGACGTTGATGTCCAGCAGCTTGTAGCCGGCTTCGGGCATGGCAATGATCTCGCCTTTACCGTTCAGCAAGAAGGCAAAACCGGTTTCGGCTACCTTGATGGACAGAACGTTTTCGATCACCTTGTTCAGAGTGATATCCGCAGCCACCGCGCCGGCGAAGGTATTCGTCTTTTGATCCCACAGCGGGTACCACATGGTCACCATCAAGCCCTGCCCGGCAGCGTCCATGTAAGGCGCTTCCACCGTCATCGGGCTGGGTACCGCGGCGCGCAGGGCCGGGTCGGTGTACCAGCGTTCCCAATTGGGCACGTTGGGGGCAAAGTAATCGCGCCAGAAAAGCAGGTTGATGCCCTCGCCCAGGACATCGATCAACTGGATATTGGGATAAGCCCGGGTGACAGGCACCTGCTTGTTACCGACAAAGTAGATGAAAGCATTGTTGGCATTGGCCTCGTAGACGGCATCGATGCTCAGGTTGAGCAGACCGGAGGCGCGCAGCAGAGGCTCTGCACCCGGATCGGCGACAATCTCCGGAGGGATCAAGACATCCACCTTGTCTTCGGGGAAGCTGGCTTTGCCGCCGTTCTTTTCTTGCAAGTGCGTCACGAACAAAGACAGATCCTGCAGCGCCTGGCTGCTTTCCAACTCGCCGGAATTGTCAATGATCTTTTGAGCAGTTTTACCCAGGACAGCAATATTGCTCTGGGCAGCATCGATCTGCAGCCAGGTGGAAGTGGCTTTTTCCTGAGCGTACTTGGTCAGGTAATCTTCCACGGTTTGTTCCATGCTGGTGGTGTTCTGCTGCAATGAGAAGCTGGTCATGTTGCGGAAATTCATCATCAGGAAGATGAACAGGGTGATGGTGGTCACACCCACCACCAGGATCATGAAGAGAAGGAGCTTCCGCTGGAAACTGCGACCAATGAAATTGGATATTGCCTTGAACATCGCTTTCCTCCTTAGGCCCTTCGCAGGGCTGAACTTCACTTATGGGCGAACCGGTTTACGTCCCGAGCAAGCCACCATCCCCCAGGTGGTATAACCATAAGGTGAACGGATATTGCGCAACTGCGCGTCATACCCTGCCAGGAGAGAATTTTTATCAGGTTCGCTCAAGCCAAGCTTCTCTCCAATCGTAAACACAGAAAACAGGCGCCAGCTTTCAATAACCCGAGCAAAGGCCTCGCGGTCGGCATTGCTGGTGTCTACCATGATGTAATCCAGCGCGATATCTTCCAGGTGCTCCTCGACCAGCATGTTGTACAGCTTCTTGCCGCTGCGCAAGTCCATGCCCATCTGGTCGCCATAATCGGCAGCCCGGTCGTACGTTTCGCGGATCAATTGGGTTTCGGGATAACCAATGATGAGATCGTAATCCTCGCAGACGGCATAAATACGCCCACCGGGCTTGGTGATGCGCGCTAATTCTTTCAGGATCAGCTTGGGCTGCGAGAAGATCTGCAGGCTCAAGCGGCACAGGACAAAATCGAACTGTTCATCGTGGAGCATCAGGGCGGTAGCGTCGCCGCGCTGGAACTCGGCATTCCGAATGCTGAACTCATCTTGCAGATTGCGGGCATATTCGACCGCCGACTCAGAGTGATCCACGCCCAGCATGAAAGAGGGTTGGAATTCGCGTGAGATCAGCAAGGGCACATCGCCGCAGCCGCAGCAGATATCCGCCACGCGCATACCTTTGTGCAAGCCGTGGCGAACCAACACTTCTTTCTCCAGAGGCCACAGGATGCGGGTCTGGTTGCGCAGCAGGGGGACAAAATCCAGGTCTTCGACGAGGGACTGCGACTTGTAAAAGTTTTTATCGTAGACGCTGAACTCCACGTTTTCCCAAATGTCGCACAGGTTGGGCAGAACCCGCTCACTCCAGGCCAACACGCCCGAAGCAATTACCTTAATGTGCACGGCATCCCGGCCGCGGGCATAAGCGATGAACAGGGAAAGAGTCTTCACGCCCATGGCGTTGATATAGCGCAGGCGGCGGAAATTCAAACGCAGCACGCCCTGCACCTGGTCGTGCACTTCGACCAGGTACTTAAACACGGCCGAGACCTCTTCTTCTTTCAGCGGGCGGAAAGTGCCCTCGAAATCAATCTGCTGATCCAGCGGGTCATAGGTGAGGGAATAGGAGCTTTTGGTAAATTTCATGATTGAAACTCCTGGGTGGCGATCAAGATCCTGGTTAAAATCCGATTATTCTCAGCGGGGATCACCTCCAGGCAGGCGCCAAAATCATGGGCCAGCATGGTCAATCCCAATTGGTTGAAATACTGGTCGGGCGAGCGAGTGGAGGTCAACAGGTCGAGGTACTGCCCGTTGTTATTTTCCTGGCAGAGATCTTTGACAAAGTCAATGTAAGGGGCGGCCAGGTTGGGGTGAACCTGGTGTTCAACGTTCAAGCGCAAACCACCTTTTTCCTGGGCGCAGCGGATGACCAACGCCGAGTCGGCCGGGGCCAGGTTGACGACGGCTTCCAGAAATTCGTTTGCAATGGTCGAGATGAGGTTTTCGGCACGTTCGCGCTGCGCATACTGGTAGGCGATATACTCGGCAATGTAGTTCGCCAGCATATTACAGCGCCTCCACTCAGAAACAAAGTCGTCTGCCTGCAGCGTCAATTCTATGGTCAACGGAGCGAGCCCGGACCCAGTCGTTTGTGGTTTGATCATCGATTACTGATCTCCTTAATGGATTCGTAAAATCGGCCAATCACTTTAGCAAACCGCTATCTTGGTTGTAAAGCTGTTCAAATACTTTTAGTGGTTTGCTCAAGCAGCACAAAGCTAACACAACAATATTATAGTCGGAAATTTCAAGAGATATGTGTCGATTTTAGGCCTGCAGGAAAATTCCTTGCGAAATTGTGAGGTTTTTGGGTCGAGAAAGGGAGGTAAGTAGTGGAAAGATACTATTGACAAAAGGGGTCGCGGAGTACCCCTTTCTCCGCGACCCTGACGATCAGAAGCTTTCGCTATTTTTTATGGATGCATTTCCGCCCAGGTACGCCCACCATCCAGGGTGCGCATGAAGCGGATCATGACAGAACAGGCGAATGTTTCGCCGGGTAGGTCTTTGTCGCCCACGCAGCTGCTCTCGTTTACGATCGCCCAGGCGCTGGAGTTTCCGGCCTGATCGAAGTCGGTGATATTCTCCAGGGTATCTTTCAAGGCATTCCGAGGTTGATTCAAACCCTGGCCGGCGTCACCGTCAAGATCGGTGCGCTCTGCAGCAGCCGCATCGCTCAGATGCCAGGTGCTGCCGCCGTCATTGGTCAGGTAGGTTTCACCTTCTGCTCCAACCGCCCAGCCGGCCTGACCATCTTTGAAAGTTACCGGGCCGCCCACCGGCACGCTGAGCTCGGTCCAGTTTTGCCCGCCATCCGTTGTTGAGAACAACACACCCAAATCGAAGCTACTGCTGGAGGCCAAGCGGATGGAAATCCAACCGCGTTGAGCGTCGAGGAAATACACGCTCGCTGGGCTTTGGGTGGAGTTTGGATCCAGAGGCCGGAAGGGAAATTTTTGAATACTCCAGGCGTTGCCGCCATCCGCGGTGCGAGCTACGTAGAGCAGCGAATTACCCGACGGCGAGGCAACGCCGCCCAGAATTGCCCAACCCCGCAGCGCGTCCAGGAAATAAGCGCTGCGCAAGGTCATGCCAGCGCCAGGGAAGGGAGTGATGTCCCGCCAGCCCTGGCCGCCATCATCGGTCCAAACCAGGCGTTCACCTGCCAGCACCCAGCCCTGTTGGGCATTGATGAGATCAAAGGCCTGAACATCGGGCGAGCTGACTTGCAGGGTGGTCGCAGGGGCTTCGACAAGCTCCTCACCGTCAAAGCCAGTGGAAGAGGAAGCTATGCCGCGGCTGTTCGTTCCAGCCACATGCCCGCCGGCAATATCGCTGTCGATATTGAGCGTCTGCCCGCCCCAGGTTTCGTTGTGCCCGCCAGTGTACTGGCGAATGCGTTGGTTGTATACCCAGTTACCGTTCGGGATGCAAGGCACATTCCAGACCGAGGCGCCAGAGTTATAGACACCGCGGGCATCGCCGGAATTGTAAAACCAGGCTGCCGGCCAGATGTCGTCGGGATTATTCGCACCCAGGGTAGACCAATCGTTGACGAAGCTGGCGCAAGCCGAGCCATAGGCACCGGCCTTGTTGCCCAGCTCATGCAGGCGGCTGACCCAGCCCGACATGAAGGATTTGACTGCTGCTCGGCAGGACGAATTATTGGGATACCCTTCCATATCGTAATAGATGATGGAGCCTCCCAATCCGCCATTGACCGTCAAGCCGATATTGCGAGCAGCCTGGGAAGCCGCGTCCGCCTGGGCGCGTCCCTGCTGATAAGCCGTATTTACATCCCAGCTCATCTTGTAATAGTTGTGAGCCGTGCAAGGCGCCTGGGGGCCAACCCAGGTAGGGATCAGGTTCCAGCCCTGGCTGCGCACCTGCGACACCCAGGAAGCCGTCAGGTAGGTGGCGTTCCAGCTATTGCAGCCGCGGTTATTACCGCCCAGGTAGATGTTCAGCTCACGGTAGGGGCTGCTCTGCCACCACTTCTGCAGTTCGGCGGGGGTTGGCAGGCGGCAGGCATCGAAGGCCGGCTTGTTGCTAACCACAACC
>CAZVRZ010000138.1:0-13897 GCA_964629965.1 uncultured Anaerolineaceae bacterium | reverse complement strand
ATTTTCGGTTGGTTGGGTGGGTTGATTTTAATCTTGGCTTCTGCTACGAAATCCCTTAATCTAAAACTCTTGCATTTTCTCTTGGTTTCGTATATACTTTGATTAGTTGTGGGTTAAAGTGGGATAAAGTGGAGCGCTGGATCTGTCCGGCGTTCTGCTTGTTAAAAGGATAGGTAGAACAAATGTTTCTCGGTCAGTATCGTCACAATCTCGATAGTAAGGATCGCCTGACAATTCCCTCCAGGTATCGGGATTTATTGACAGAAGGTGCTTACGTGATGCAAGGTTTCGATCGCAACCTGATGGTAATGACCAACGAGGCCTTCTCTGCAATTTCTCACCGGGTGAACCAGATGAGCGTTACGGATCCAACAGCACGCCTGCTGCGCAGGTTGATCTTTTCGACTGCCGATCGCGTCGAGCTGGACAAGGTAGGCCGCATCCTCATGCCGCAATTCCTGCGCGAGTCGGCGGGCTTGCAAGGAGACGCGATGCTGGTGGGAGCAGGCGATTACTTCGAAATCTGGTCTCCGGAACAGTGGGCGTTGCAAAATGCCCAACTGCAGGACGCTGAAGCCAACGCGCAACGCTTTGCAGCGTTGGATATCTCGACGGAATCCGGTAGCATGCAAGTCTGAGTTCGGTGACTGGATGAGCGAGCCTACTCCGCACCAACCTGTACTTTACCACGACATTATACACGTTTTACAGCCACAGCGGGGAGGGCTCTACGTGGATGGAACAGTCGGTGCGGGAGGGCATGCCTGGGGAATACTGGATGCCAGTGCGCCGGACGGTCATCTGCTAGGGTTGGATGTTGATCCACAGGCGCTGGTCTTAACACGGCAACGCCTGGCTTCCTTCGGCGAGCGGGCGATCCTGGCGCAGGCTTCTTACACTACTCTGCAGGAACAGCTTAAGCGATTGGGCTGGGAAAAGGTGCAGGGGATATTGTTGGACCTGGGGGTTTCATCGATGCAGTTGGATACTCCCAACAGAGGTTTCTCTTTTATGCAAGATGCGCCCTTGGATATGCGCTTCGACCCTACCAGTCCGCTTTCGGCAGCCGACCTGGTGAATTCGCTTCCGGAGAGCGAGTTGGCGGACATCCTTTATTGTTTTGGGGAGGAGCGCCGGGCTTACCAGGTGGCGCGTGCAATTGTGCGCGCCCGGCCTTTAGAGACCACTCGCCAGTTGGCCGGAGTGGTTGCCAAAGCCACCCACAGTGGGAGAGGAGGAATGCATCCTGCTACGCGCACCTTCCAGGCCTTGCGTATTGCCGTGAATGGTGAATTAGAAGCTGTGGAAACGGTCTTACCGCAGGCGGTGGCAGCTTTGGTGTCAGGCGGGAGGTTGGCGGTGATTGCCTTTCATTCGCTGGAAGACCGGATTGTAAAACAATTCTTGCGACGTGAGAGCCAGGATTGTATCTGTCCTCCCCGGCAGCCTGTGTGTAACTGTGGCCACAGGGCAGTTGTCCGCGAACTCACTCGCAAACCAATTCGCCCAACCGACCAGGAGGCTCAAGAGAACCCCAGAGCGCGCAGCGCCCGTTTGCGGGTAGCAGAGAAAGTGTAGGAAACCTTGTGCCAGTTGTAAAACAATGCGTGGATTGGCACAACAATTGCAAAGTTATAAGCAGAAATCCAGGTAGTTTCTAATATTGTCAGTTGAGCTGGATTTTTGAGGAGAATATGGAACAGGTACGAAAACTTACACAAGCATATCCGCAAGTACCCTGGCGCAAGCAGCAGGAGATTATTGGAACTTTCCTGCTGGTGGTGGTGGCATTGGCCCTGGTTGGCTATATCTATCTCAATGTAAGCGAGCGCACAGATACCAAAGGACGCCAGATCCAGGATATGCAGGTTCGTTTGCAGGGTGTGCAGCGCGTCGATTTCGATTACGAAAAAGAAGCTTTACCGATCGAGGAACTGAAAATTGAGATTGCAGATTTAGAGGCGCAGCTCGCTGTTTTGACCTCCAGGGAGGTCATGAGCGCGCGAGCTGAAGCAATGGGGTTTGATCCTTATGAGCCGGATGATGCTCTTTATTTGGAAGTGCCGGGGTATGTAATAAAAGAATCCTCTGCCCTGGCTCCCTCGCCTGTGGCCCAGCAGGCCGATGTCATCTTGCTTCAGCCGGCTTATACACAGTCCCTGATCGATGTGGTTAAAGCCAAGTGGGTAGATTTTAGCACCGTGATCCAATTGGAGAAGAAGCGATGAAGGGCGAACATTCCTGGCGATATAACCTTTTTGCAAGCATACTGCTTGCACTTTCTTTTCTGATTATCGTCCAGATCGTGCGCGTGCAGCTCAGCCCGGAAGGGAAGATCTTAAAAGACCGCTCTGAGTTGTATTCACGCACCTGGCATGTTTATTACACCTCGCGCGGTTCTATCTTTGATCGGCGCGGCAATGTTCTGGCAAGCAGCGAACGCGTCTATGAGGTGGCAGTAGATTTGACGCTTGTTGACAACCCCGAGACGATTGCTTTTGCGATGAGCCAGGTTATGGCGAAACACCCTGGCATTGATGAAGATACTTATTACAGCCAGGTGTTCACTGTTGCCAGTCGTAACCCCTACAGCGGCACCACCTATTACACTGTGGCCGATTATGTGACTGAGGAAGAACTGCAAACTCTGATCGATTGGTCCAGCCGGTATGATAAACTGCCCGCCGCCAAGAAGGATTCAGATGCCAATCCTCCCAGTCTGACCGGGTTGGTGTATCGCCCTCACCTGAAACGCATCTATCCTGAAAGCACCTTAGCTTCGAACATATTAGGGTATGTCAACCGCCAGGGCGAGGGCTTGTATGGTTTGGAAGAGCAGTTTAATTATTTGCTGGCGGGCGAGCCTCAGTACGTCTTGCTCCCGACCATTCCCAACGATGCCCCAGACCTTTCGGAAGTGAACAGTGGCGATAGCCTGGTGTTGACCCTGGACCGAGAGATCCAGGCGCGGGTCGAGCAGATTTTGGATAAAGCGATCAATGAGAATGGCGCCCAGACGGGCACCATTGTGGTCATGGATCCCAAGACTGGCGAGATCCTGGCAATGGCTACGACACCCCGCATCGATGTCAATGAATATTGGAAATATGATACTTTTCTTTCCAGCCAGATCTCGTTCAACAGTGCCATCAGCCGCCCTTATGAGCCGGGTTCTGTGTTCAAGGTGATCACCATGGCTTCCGCTTTAGACAGCGGAGCCGTTACTCCTGAAACTACTTTCTTTGACACAGGGTATATCGAGGTAGGGGGTGTTCCCATTTACAACTGGGATCGAGGCGCTTGGGGCGAGCAAGATATGCAAGGCTGCATGCAGCATTCGCTCAATGTGTGCCTGGCCTGGGTTGCCTTGCAAATGGGGCCGACGCGTTTCTATGATTATATGCAGCGATTTGGTATTGGCCACAAAACTGGGATCGACTTGGCGTATGAATCGAGTGGTCTCTTGAAAATGCCTGGCGACAGTAATTGGCACGACTCGGAATTGGGTACGAATGCATTTGGACAAGGCCTCATGGCTACACCTGTTCAGATGCTGATGGCTATATCGGCAGTGGCAAATAATGGGCAAATGGTCGTGCCGCATATGCTGCGTTCGGTGATCAGCAATGGTTATCAATATACCCTGCCTGGAGCGAACACCGATGCGCCTATTTCGGCCGAAACCGCACGTACCCTCAACGCGATGTTGGCGGTTTCTCTCGAAGGAGAATCGTCCGATGCGTTGGTAGAAGGCTATCGGGTGGCGGGTAAAACAGGAACCGGTCAGATTGCCACCGAACATGGATATACCGAAGAATTGACGAATGCTTCCTTCGTTGGATGGGGCCCGGTCGATGATCCCAGGTTCCTGGTATATGTCTGGCTCGAAAAACCCCAAGCATCGATATGGGGTTCGGTGGTGGCCGCACCGGTATTTCGGGAGGTTTTTACGCAGATTGTGCAGGTTACCGGACTGCCTCCGGATGATATCCGCTTGCAGGCAAGCAAATAAGGATAAGATTTTGTGCTGACGCTAGGAGATGTTCTTGAAGCTTTGACCGGACGGCGCCCAGATTGGGCCGGGCAGGCTATTACAGAAGCCAACGTGGACTCGCGCCAGGTTATCCCAGGTGCGATGTTTGTGGCTTTGGTTGGCCAGCGTGTAGATGGTCATGATTTCGTCAGCGATGCTTTCCAGCGCGGCGCGGTGGCAGCCCTGGTGCAGCGAGACATGCGCCCTGGTTTCCAAACCCTGGACCTCCGTTCGGGTTTGCCTGACTTCGAGGATGTAGGCGATCTATTAGAACAACCGGTTTGTCTCTGGACTGAAGATAGCGTAAAGGCGCTGCACACGGTGGCGCAGTTTTGGCGTAATAAACTGGATATAAAAGTAATCGGCGTCAGCGGCAGTGTGGGTAAATCAACTACCAAAGAATTGATTGCCGAGGTGCTCAGCCAGCGTTATCACACGCTGAAAAATCTTGGCAATTTCAACAATGAAATCGGTTTACCCTTGACTTTGCTCAGCTTGAGTGAAGGTCACGAGCGGGCCGTGCTGGAGATGGGTTTCTATGTTCCCGGCGAGATTGCCTTGTTGTGTGAATTAGCCCGGCCTTCCATCGGCGTGATCACCAACATTGGTACTGTGCATGCCGAGCGGGCCGGTTCGCAGGAAATAATTGCCCAGGGTAAGTCGGAATTGATCCAGACGCTGCCTCCTGCTCCGGCAGGTGTGGCGATTTTGAATTACGATGACCCTCTGGTTCGCCAGATGGCTGCCAAGACACAGGCGCAAGTGTTCTTCTATGGCCTGGCGTCCGAAGCAGATTTATGGGCTGACCAGGTAGAAGGCCTGGGATTGGATGGCATCCGTTTCCGGCTGCATTTCCGTGGCGAGGTTTTACATATCCGCGTGCCTCTCATCGGCAGGCATTCTGTTCATACCGCCTTACGAGCAACTGCGGTGGGGTTGGCGGAGGGCTTGACCTGGCAAGAAATCGTCAATGGCCTGCGTTCGGGCACCACGCAGCTTCGCCTGATTGCTGTGCGCTCAGAAAGCGGCGCCTTGATCCTGGATGATACTTACAACGCTTCGCCTGATTCGACTATGGCGGCGCTCAATTTGCTTGAGGAATTAGATGGGCGTAAGATCGCAGTACTGGGAGATATGCTGGAGTTGGGTCAATATGAACGGAGCGGACACGAAATGGTGGGCATCCGGGCTTCAGAAGTGGCGGATATATTGATCACGGTAGGCGAGCGTGGGCGCATGATCGCTGCCGCTGCCTGCCGGGCCGGTTTGCCTGCCATGGTGATCACCGAATTGGAAACCACCGAACAGGCAACGGAACTGCTCAAACAGCGTTTAGAAGCCGCCGACGTTGTGCTGATCAAGGGTTCTCATGGTATGCGCATGGATCGTATCGTGTCTGCATTGGAGTTTGCCTCGTGAAAGAGAATTCTTTTGCTCTGGCACTATCGGGTTTTTGTTTCATGCTGACCGTCATTTGGGGACCGCCGTTGCTGCGTATCTTGCGCCACCTCAAATTCGGCGATACCATCCGGGTGGAACTGGCGGAGCGCCATTTCACCAAAGCGGGTACGCCAACCATGGGCGGTGTGTTGATCGTTATTCCCGTGCTGCTGATCACTGTCATGCTGAATGCGGTTTCTTTGTTGGGCCTGACCATATTGGGCCGGTCGATATTGCTGCCCATGGGTGCCATGGTTTTGTTCCTCTTGCTGGGAGCAGAAGATGATTGGATAAAACTACGCGGCCGCGCCCGCCAGGGTGAAGGCTTGAGCGCTCGCGTGAAAATATTGATCCAGTTCGCGATCGGCGTGGCCGTTGCATTGGGTTTGCGTTTCGTTTTGGACGCACCGCAGATCTATATTCCAGTGGTTGGCACCGAAATTGACCTGGGAATTTGGTACGTGCCGATTGCTGCGATTCTGATTGTTGGTTATGCCAACGCAGTTAATTTTACGGATGGCATGGATGGCCTGGCCGGTCTAATATGCGCTACTGGATTTTGCGTTTATGGCGCGATTGCTTTGTTCCAGGGACAAATCTACCTGGCGCGCTTTTGTTTTACCCTGGTGGGAGCTTTATTTGGCTTCTTATGGTTCAACGTGGCTCCCGCGCAGTTGATCATGGGCGATACCGGCTCGCTTCCCCTGGGAGGCGCGTTGGCGGTAGTGGCACTGATGACAGGACAGTGGATGTTGCTGCCGTTGGTTGCAATTATCCCTACCTGCGAAATGCTCAGCGTCATCATCCAGGTGAGTTATTTCAAGCTTACCAAAGGAAAGCGCGTCTTCAAGATGGCGCCCTTTCATTATCATTATGAATTATCTGGCTGGAGTGAGACGCAGATCGTACAACGTTTTTGGTTGATCAGTTTGTTGGCGGCTATGCTGGTGATAGCCTTGGTGATTGCGTAACAGGAGAGAGGCCGTATCTGCGGCGGAAGAGATGGCAGTGAAGACGATGGATTGGCAAGGGATGCGGGTGATAGTGGTTGGGGCGGCGCGCCAGGGAATTGCTTTGGCGCGTTACCTGGCCGAGCGCCGCGCCCGTGTTGTGGTCACTGACCAAACGGCCGATGGATTAGAAAATGTTCGCAGTTCTCTGGCAGGCCTGCCCGTGGAATGGGCTTTGGGCGGTCACCCTCTCAGCTTGCTGGAGGGCGCCGATATGGTGTGCCCATCTGGCGGCGTGCCGCTTACTTTACCGCTTATCCAGGAAGCGCAGCAGCGCGGCCTGGTCATTTCGAATGACTCGCAGATCTTTTTGGCTGCAGCTCCCTGCCGGGTGATCGGTATTACCGGCTCATCCGGTAAAACCACTACCACCACCCTGGTAGGGCGCATGGCGACGGCTTGCAGTATCTTGCCATCCTCTGTTGGCGGCTGGCTGCCGCGCCGTGTCTGGATTGGCGGCAATATTGGCAACCCTCTGATTGCCTCGCTGGATGAGATGGACACTGCAGATTTGGCGGTCATGGAACTGTCTAGTTTTCAGCTAGAGATCATGACCCTTTCTCCGCACATAGCTGCTATCTTGAATGTGACTCCCAATCACCTGGACCGCCATAAGACCATGGAAGCATATACATCTGCCAAAGCGCACATCCTGGCAAACCAGCCTTTATCCCAGGGCTGCGCCGTTGTTCTTGGACGAGATGACCCTGGCGCCTGGGGCCTGGCCGGCCTGGCGCAGAGCCCATTGTGGTCCTTTGGACGCTCGTTCGAGACAATGGGCGAGCACCCGGGATCTTATGCAGATGATCAGAACGTGAACCTTTGGAACGTTTGCGAGCAGCAAAAAGTGATGCCTCGCGAGGCCATTGCTTTACGCGGCGAGCACAACTTGCTCAATGTCTTAGCTGCAACCACCATCTGTGCTGCCGCTGGCCTTCCCTTGGAAGGGCTGGCAGCCGGAGTGGAAGGTTTTCAGGGCGTTTCTCATCGCCTGGAATTTGTGCGTACCTGGCATGGCGCAGATTGGTACAACAACTCGATTGCCACTGCTCCCGAACGAACGATAGCAGTCATTCGCTCTTTCAATGAACCAATCGTTTTGCTGGCGGGCGGGCGTGATAAGGATTTGCCCTGGGCCGATTTTGCCCGGTTGGTGTGCCAGCGTGTCGATCACCTGGTATTGTTTGGCGAGTGTGCCGACAAGATCCGCCTGGCGGTAGAAGCGCAGCGCCAGGGAGAGCGCCCCTACAGCCTGGAAGTATGCCGTGGTTTGAAGGAGGCTGTAGAAGCAGCCGCTCAAACGGTAGAAGCTGGTGATGTTGTGCTGCTTTCACCAGGAGGCACCAGTTTTGATGAATTCCGCGATTTTGAAGCACGCGGGGAGGCTTTTCGAAAATGGGTACAAGAACTCTGAGTCAATTGGGTGAGCGTTTGGGGATACTATCCCCGGATAATGCCGATCGCCGTCCGCTGCGAATGCCGATCGATGTGCCTCTGTTGATCATCACCATCAGCCTGGTCGTCTTTGGTTTGTTGATGGTGTATTCTGCCAGCGCAGACTTTTCTTACCGGCTCAATGGCCAACCCATGTATTTTTTTAAGCGCCAGATTGGTTGGGTGATCGTCGGATTGATTATTGCCATTGGGCTTAGTTTTGCAAACTATCACTGGTGGCGCAAACTGGCTTTGCCTGCCATGGCGGTTGTATTGATTGGTTTGATCATCGTTTTATTTGTGCGTGACGAACGGTTTGGCGCAGCGCGTTCTCTTTCAGGAGGCTCGTACCAGCCTTCGGAGCTGGCAAAGTTGATGCTCATCATTTATCTATCGGTCTGGTTGTTCAACCGCCGCGATAATCTGCGCGATGCCAACCTGGCTTTGTTCCCCTTGGGTATTATCCTGGGTGTGTTGGGTGGTTTTATTGCCTTGCAGCCTGATCTGAGCGCGGTGCTCACCCTGGCGATCTTGGGTGGATTACTATTCTTCCTGGCAGGCGGTGATTTGAAGCAGATCCTGATCTTGCTGGGCCTGGGTTTTGGGGTTGGTTTTTTGATCGCCAACTCAAATATCTTCCCAACCGGGCGCCAGCGTATTGATGATTACATCAACGGTCTAAAGAATCTCCTCGAGTCATCGCCGCATGTGCAGCGCTCGCTAGAAGCATTTGTGAAAGGCGGCTTGTTCGGTGTTGGCATTGGCAAAGGAACAACCAAGGTCACTGGCCTGCCTTTCCCGCATACCGATAGCATCTTTGCGGTCATTGGCGAGGAGACTGGACTGCTGGGATCGAGTATGTTGGTGCTGTTGTATGTTGGCTTGCTCTGGCGCGGGCTGACCATCGCAAATCGTGCGCCCGATGGCCTGGGCCGTCTGATGGCTTCTGGCCTGGTATTTTGGATTGGCCTGGAGGCCTGTATCAACATGGCTGTGATGGTTGGGTTGATGCCTTTTGCCGGTAATGCCCTGCCTTTTATCAGCTCTGGCGGCTCCAGTATGTTGGTTTCTCTGGCGGCAGTTGGTATTTTGATGAACATTGCTCGCCAGGGAGAATTAAAAGAAGTGATTAAGGAGAGTCAATTCGGTGCAGTTGTTGATCTGCGCAGGGGGGACGGGCGGCGGCGTGTATCCCGCTCTCGCCGTTCTTCAAGCCCTGCCATCCGTGAGTGAAGGCGATATGCTGGCTGCTGATGCTTTGTCCATGAATAGACCGCTTCTTTGGGTGGGGGGAAAGGGCGGTATGGAGGCAGACCTGGTTAAACGCGCCAATATACCCTTCGACAGCATACCGGCTGCGGGGGTGCATGGCGTAGGTTGGCGTTTGTTGCCTGGCAACCTGGTTCAGTTGGTGCGCGGCCTGCTGGCCTCCTGGCAGATTTTACGTCGCTTCAAGCCGGATGTCATATTGTTCACAGGTGGTTTTGTGGCTGTTCCGCTTGCTCTCGCAGCTCGCTTGCCTTTGGGCATCAAGCGCCCTCGCAGCCTGGTTTACATTCCAGATATCGAGCCTGGCATGGCTTTGAATGTATTGGTACGACTGGCTGATCAAATCGCTGTGACCACCGAGGCATCACGACAGTATTTGCCGGGACGCGCCCGGGTCGAATGCACCGGTTACCCTGTTCGCCCGGAACTTGCCCATTGGCAGCGCGCAGATGCGCGACAGAGCCTGGGCCTGCAGCCCGACTTGCCGGTTCTTTTTGTCTTTGGTGGCAGCAAAGGAGCCCGTTCGATCAACCGGGCGCTGCTGCCAGCTTTGCCGGATCTGCTGCCTGAAATGCAGATCTTGCACCTCAGCGGCCAATTGGATTGGCCTGAAGTGGAAGCGCGTCGGGCGCAGTTATCACCTGAATTGGCCGGGCGTTACCACGCTTACCCATATTTGCATGAAGAAATGGGAGCAGCCCTGGCTGCCGCTGATCTGGCGCTTTCGCGGGCGGGCGCCTCGACCCTGGGCGAGTACCCGTTCTTCGGCCTGCCCGCCATCCTGGTGCCATATCCGTATGCCTGGCGTTACCAGCATGTGAATGCCCGTTACCTGGTCGAGCGCGGAGCTGCCTTATTGGTGAAAGATGAAAACCTGCCTGGCCAGCTCACCACGCTGGTCAGGGATTTATTGTCCGACCCTCTGCGCCTGGAAAAAATGAGCCAGGCTATGCGTTCGATTGCCAAACCGGCTGCTGCCCAGAAAATCGCGAGCTTATTGGTTGAATTGTCTGATCTTTCAAAACAGAATCTTTCCAAGCGAGGCAGGTCATCATGGTAAGTCTGACCTTTTTCTTCTTGTTCTTTGTCTTGATCTTTGCGCTGATCGGTTCAATGCGCGGCTGGGCCAAAGAACTCCTGGTAACCTTCAGCGTGATCCTGGCAACCTTTATCATCTACATCCTGGAAACGCTCATCCCCGAGCTGCTGCTTTCTCTCACGCAATCGGGTATGCAGGCTTATTTCTGGCTGCGGGCGGGTGTTTTGATCCTGCTGGTCTTCTTTGGCTACCAGACCCCCAACATCCCTAAGCTGGGCGGCGCCAAGTTTGCCCGCGAACGCCTGCAAGATACCTTATTGGGCTTTTTCCTGGGAGCATTGAATGGTTTCCTTGTTGTTGGTACGCTGTGGTACTACATGGATACAGCGGGCTATCCTTTCAAATCTTTGATCATACCGCCCAGCGATGCCAATGAATTCACTCGCTCTGCGATGCGGCTGGTGCCTTTGCTGGCGCCGAACTGGTTGAGAGGAACGGTCTTGTTCGTCATTATTGCGGTTGCCTTTGTGTTCGTACTGGTGGTGTTGGTCTAAAATGATGTTTACCCTGCAAGATATCCATCGCATTCATTTGATCGGCATAGGCGGGGCTGGCCTGTCTGCGATTGCGCGCCTCTTACTGGAAAGCGGCTACCGGGTCAGCGGCTCTGACCGCCAGCTCTCCACCCTAGCGCGTGGTTTGCAGCTTGCCGGGGCTCAAGTGTATGAGGGGCACCACCCAGGTAATGTTTCTGGTGTAGACCTCGTGATCCGTTCCTCAGCTATTCCCGATGACAATTGCGAAGTATTGGCAGCCAGGCAAGCCGGTATTCCCATCTTCAAACGAGCCGATTTCCTGGGTCTCTGGATGGAGGCGCGTTATGGCATTGCTGTTTCTGGTTCACACGGTAAGACCACTACCACCGCCATGCTGTCGTGGGTGTTATCTGAGTTGAATCAAGACCCCTCCTTCATAATCGGGGGCGTTTCTATCAACCTGAGAACGAATGCGCGGGCTGGCAAAGGTTCTTATTTTTTGATCGAGGCGGATGAATACGACCGCATGTTCCATGGTCTCAAGCCGAAAATTGCCGTGGTGACCAATGTCGAGCATGACCACCCGGATTGCTATCCGACGGCAGAAGATTTTTACCAGGCCTTCCAGCATTTTGCCAGCCTGGTGCCTTCAGATGGCTGCTTGATCATCTGCAATGATGACCAGGGCGGAGTTCGCTTGATTGCCGAGGCTCGCCAGCGTGGACAGCAAGTCTTCTCTTATGGATTATTGGAGAACGCAGATTACCAGGCCCGCCGGGTTACGGCGGTTGAGAATGGCGGCTTTTCATTTGACATCTGGCGCCAGGGTAAAAAGCTCGGCCAGGTTGCCTTGCAGGTTCCCGGTTTGCACAATGTGCGCAATGCGCTGGCGGTGCTGGCGGTGATAGACGCCCTGGGCTTGCCGGTGGAGCCTGCCTGCCGGGCACTGGCTGCCTACTTAGGCGCCGGACGCCGCTTCGAGGTGCGCGGCGAGGCTGGTGGTGTGGTGGTGATCGATGACTATGCCCATCACCCCACCGAAATCCGCGCCACCCTGGCTGCCGCTCGAGCGCGGTATCCCCGGCGCTCCTTATGGGCCGTTTGGCAGCCGCACACCTATTCGCGCACGCAAGCGTTGTTCGGTGAGTTCACCCAGGCCTTCGGTGACGCCGATCATGTGTTGGTTACCGAAGTGTTCGCTTCGCGAGAACAGCCCCCCGCAGATGGGTTTTCTGCCCGGCAGGTGGTCACAGCGATCGAGCATCCAGATGTGCATTTTGTACCAGATCTGCTGCGGGCCGCAGCTTTTTTGCTGGAACGCCTGCAATCAGGCGATGTGCTCTTAGTGTTTTCGGCCGGGGATGCTGATCAGATCAGCGCCCAGGTTTTGAATGCTTTACGTGAGAGGTAGCTAAGGTTTATCTGCCTTCAATTGGAGAAAGGAATCGATCTTATGCCAGAACCCAAAGAGAAAAACAAGACCAAGCGGATTTACAAGGCCGATATGCTGGCGCTGGAGTCCTTACGGTTGATTGCTGCACCTAATCCAAAAGATGATCTTTCGGATGATCAGCTTACAGAGTATTGCCATCATCACAGCCAATCTTCCGAGTTGATCCAGCACTTGATTGAATACGTGAAGAATATCTGAAAGATCAGGACCGACTGTGACGGATACCAACACTTACTTTAAGGAATTGTTTGGCGAGCACATGAGAGAGAATGAATCTCTCAGCCGTCATACGACTGCCCGCGTCGGTGGGCCGGCTGACCTGTTCCTTGAAGCTGATTCGCCGGATGCGCTGGCAAAAATGACGGCTGCCTGTTGGGAGTTGAACTTGCCCTACCTGATTCTTGGCGGCGGCTCGAATGTGTTGGTGAGCGATGCCGGGGTGCGCGGGGCTGTGATCTTAAACCGGGCGCGTCAGGTACGCTTTGACCAGGGCGGCGAGCACCCCACTGTGTGGGCAGAATCGGGAGCCAACCTAAGCTCGCTGGCTCGCCAGGCTGCCTTGCGCGGCCTGTGCGGCCTGGAGTGGGCGGCGGGCATCCCCGGAACCGTTGGCGGGGCGGTGGTTGGCAATGCCGGTGCACATGGTTTTGATATGGGAAATCATCTCATGATGGCAGAAATCTTGCACCGTATTCCACTGGCGGGCATGAGCCGTATTGAGTTTATGAAAGAACAGTGGCCGGTAGAACGTTTCGAATATGTATATCGCAGCAGCCTGATCAAGCGCCAGCGTCACAACCCGTTGAGCGGCCGGTACGTGGTTTTAGTTGTGCTCATGCGCCTGGATCGTAGTGATGCTGCAGCCTGCAAGCAGAAAATGGAAAGTTTTGCCGAACATCGCCGCCGCACCCAGCCGTCTGGAGCCACGATGGGTTCGATGTTCAAAAACCCACCGGGCGATTATGCCGGGCGCCTGATCGAAGCCGCCGGGCTGAAGGGTACAGTGATCGGCGATGCTGAGATCAGCCCGCTGCATGCCAACTTCTTCGTCAACCGTGGCAAGGCAACGGCGGCAGATATTTATGCTCTGGTTGACCAGGCTCGTACACGGGTCGCTGAGCAATTTGGCATCAATTTGGAGTTGGAAATCGAATTGATTGGAGAATGGGATCAAGATAATACCCGGCTTTCGATCGAGGGCGCAGGCTAACCCTGCCCGAAGATGAACCGGCAATCACTTTGTATGGACGAGTATCATGAATGAAGTGAAGAGACTGCGTGTAGGTGTAATAATGGGAGGTAGATCGGGCGAGCATGAAGTCTCGCTGATGTCGGCGCGTTCGGTGCTTTCGGCGTTGGATCCTGAGAAATACGAGATAACTCAGGTTGGGATCACTCATGATGGCGCCTGGCTATCTGGCGAGAATGTTCTGGAAGCGATGCTCAACGGAGATAACAGCCGTTTGCAACCGGTATTTTTATTTCCCGATCCTACCCGCAAAGGTTTTTATAGCTATCATGCAGGCGATAGACAAGCCTCGCTGTATGCTCAGATCGATGTGGTCTTCCCGGTGTTGCACGGCAGGCCGACGGCTCCGCACTGGTGGCACCGCAACTTGTGGTGAATACGAACATGCTTCGTCGCGACGGCGTGCGCACGAACATCGTATTGCGCGGGATTTC
>CAZVRZ010000137.1:0-13946 GCA_964629965.1 uncultured Anaerolineaceae bacterium | reverse complement strand
TGGTGGGAGCTCAAGCTTACCAGAGTTCAACCACTATTTTGTCCGGTAGTGAACCCGGGCAATTGGCCAGCAGGCAGGGCAAACCCAAATATAACACACAAACCCGGGCCAGCGTAAACCCCGAGTCGAACTTTCGCTGCGTTCTTTGCGCCTGTCCCGAGTTCGACGAGGGAAAGCAACCCTCAGCAACCTCGATGAGATTGCTTCAGCTAGCAAAAACCGCTGGCTTCGCAAAGACGCATATGAAGGAATATCACTCCCAATGCGACCACCCCAGCCTCGCATGTTCTTTGTCCAGCTCCAACTGGTAGGCGCGCAAGAAGTGGTCGCGCTCGTGTTCCAGGCGCTCGGAGAGGCACAGGTCGCGCCAGCCGAACAGTTCCACCACCCGGGCGATCAGCGGGTGGCTGAAGTGCGGCTCGCCGTCGCGACCCTGGCGCCGGATCTGCTCGCGCACTTCCGCCCAGGCAGCGTAGATGTGCGGCACGGGCCGGCGGCGCTCGAGCACCGTCCGGGCGGCCTGGCGCAGTTCGGAGATGGCGGGGAACCATTTCTGCGTGTCGATCACTTCGCCGGCCGCTTCTTGCAGCAGCCCGGCGGGCAGATCTGCCAGGTGCTGCATGTACGCTTCCACTAGATCGGAACTGACAGACTCGCGGCCGGGCAGCGCTGCAAAGAGCAGCTCCAGGACGGCCGCGATCTCTTCTTCACTTGCCATGGGAACCTCCTTCACACGAGTCATTGCCCGGCGGGCAGGGCTGCTCGCCGGCAGGGGAACAGGGCTGTGAGCCAGGTTGCGTTCCGACCTTCTTGCCCGCTGCCCCGTTCTGAGAATGCCCGGGAGAACTGCGGTTGACCATGTACTGGCGGATAACCTGCCGGGCGTCTTGAGCAGGCCGCCGGGCAGTCCGGGCAGGCTTTTTGCAGGCGTGCTCCGGCGGCGGCGGGCGCCCGTGAGCGATCCAGCCGGAGAGCACGCTGTCGGCGTAATTGAGCAGGCTGGCAGAGGCAGCCACACCCAAGCCAAGCAGCAGCGCATCGGCCAGCCAGGTTTCGCCGCTGGAACCGGCCTGCAGGGCGGCGGGCGCGGCGCGCGCCGCCATCAGGTGCAGGCGGGCCAGGGCCGGGCGGGTGAGCGGCTGCCCGGCCAGGACCAGCAGGTCCTGGGGGGCGGGAGAACCCAGGCCAGGCGAGAATACATCCTGCGCTGCACCGGCCGCCGCATCCGGCAAAACGGTTTGCACGGCGCCCGTCTCCCCACCTTGCGCGGCGGGTGATACTTGTGCACCGGCGGCGCCCAGGGCCAATGCGGCGGGCGAATCCGGCGCCGCGACCGGGGCAGCCTCGCACCGCGGCCGGCTCTCGGACAGCACTGCCTGGGCGCAGTAGTTAAAGCTGTTGACGCGCCCCGGGGCGCGCGCCAGGGAGCGCTCAATGCCCGGCAAGATATCCTCCGCCAGGCGATAGCCCTGCGCCAGCAGCTCGCGCAGCGCCTGGCGCTCGCTTTCCTTGGGCCGGTAAGCCACATCGCCGCGCCGGCGCGCAAAGTGAGCAAAGACGTGCTGCTCCGTTTCTGAAAGAACAGGCAAACCAACCGGGGCGGGCCTCCCCTCCTCATCCTCATCAGAATCAGAATCAATATTTATGGCCCGCGCGGCGCAGGGTGTGGGCCCGCAAAGACCATGGTCCGTGGTCTCTGCGGGCGCAGGGGATGGTTCCGCAGGGGCCACGCTGGGCGCGATGTCCTTCTCCAGCATGCTTTCCGCCTCGCCGGCCAGCAAATACAGGCGGCAGCCGGCAAACTCCCCGTGCGAGTCGCGAAAGGTTTCGCCGCGCGGCAGGTGCAGCACGCGCACCAGCCCCTGGCGCTCCAGTCGGCGGATGCCGGCCGCCGCGCCTTTGCGCCCGATGCCCAGCTCGCCCGCCAGGCCCACGTCGCTGACGCGGGCATACAGGCGGCCTTCGTCCTGCGGCTGCGCCAGGCCCAGGCGCACCAGCAAGCACAGGTCGGCGCCGTACAGCGGGCGGGCGTGCATGGCCAGCGCCAACAGCACCAGCAGGTCGCCGGGATGGGCACTGAAGTGCTGGCGGCACCAACCCCCGGTGATGGCCTGCGAGCGGATGCGCACCGAGATATCCAACGACTCGCTCCAGCCAGGCCGCTGGTTGTTAAAGGTCAGGCTCTGGCAGTAAGCCACCTGCAGCACGCGCTCGCCGCCATCTTTGCCGGGCACGGCGGGGGCGCTCATGGGGCCTGCTCCTGGCGGTCCGAGTTCCCATCGACCGCCCTGCCGTCCACCAGGGCCTGCAAATCTCGATAAGGCAGGCGCACGGCGCTCTCGAAGCGCGCCAGCCCGCCCTGGAAGACCAGGTTCACCTGCCCGGTGGGGCCGCTGCGGTGCTTGGCCACGCTCAGGCGCACCAGGCTGGGCTGCAGTTCGTCGCGCTGCAAGAACATGACCACGTCGGCATCCTGCTCGATGCTGCCCGACTCGCGCAGGTCGGCCAACTGCGGCAGGCGGTCGGCGCGCTGCTCGACGGCCCGCGAAAGCTGGGCTGCGGCCAGCACCGGCGCTTGCAGTTCCTTGGCCAGCGCCTTCAGACTGCGCGAGATGTACGACACCTCCTCCTGGCGGTTGGAGAAGCGCTCGCCGCCATGCATGAGCTGCAGGTAATCCAGCACCACCAGGTCCAGCCCGTGCAGCGCCTGTAAGCGCAGGCAGGCAGCGCGCAGCCCGGCCGGGTGCAGCATGGGCGAGTCATTGACCCGCAGTTCGAGCGCCTGCAAGGCTTCCACGGCGCGCCCCAGGGTAGACCACTCTTCCTCCAACAGGCGCCCGCTGCGGATGCGTTCCATAGGCAGGGCGCTGTACTGCGCCAGCAGGCGCAGGCCCAGCTCCTCGGCAGTCATCTCCAGCGAAAAGATCGCCACCCGCTTGCGCTGCTGCAGGGCCGCCCGCAGCGCCACGTTGAGCACGAAGCTGGTCTTACCCAGGCCGGGGCGCGCCGCCAGGATGAACAGGCCGCCAGGGCGCAGCCCGCCCAGGATCTTATCCAGCTCGGCGAAACCGGTGGACAGGCCACCCGGCGCCGGGGACTGCCCGGCCTGAGCGTAGATCTCGGCCACGATCTCGCCCAGCGGGCGGGCATCTGGGTCGGCAGGGCGGGCCGAGGCGGCCAGCAGGGCTTGCCCGGCCTGCTCCAGCACGTTCTCCAGCGGGCGCTCCTGGTCGTAAGCCAGCTTAGCCACTTGCCCGGCGTACTCCAGCAGGCGGCGGCGCACGGCCAACTGCTCGACCAGCGCAGCGTAATCCTCGGCGTGCAGCGAGGTGGGCGTGGCATTGATCAGCCCGGTCAGGTAGGCCGGCCCGCCGCATTCGTCCAAATGACCGGCCTGGGCCAGCGCTTCTGCCACCGTCAGGATATCGATCTCGCGGCCGTTGGTGCGCAGCCCGACGATAGCCTGCCAGATCCAGCGGTGGCGGTGGATATGAAAATCGCCGGCCTGCACCTGGCCGGCGACCAGCTCGAACATGGCGGGATGGATCAGGATGGCGCCCAACAGAGACTCTTCAGCCTGGCGAGAATGAGGCTGCTCTAAACTCACCATAAGTAATCCTTTCTGATATTCTGTTGCATTTGGTTGAGGGGAGATAGAACGTTTGTTCTACGTATAGCTTAATTATAGCAAACAAAATCCTTCTTCGCAACATTAATTTGAAAATTTTAAGGTTGGAAGAGGGAGAAAAGGCGGGGCACCTGGGCTGCCAGGATGCTTATGCTAGCTCGTCACCTTTGCCAGCCAGGGAGCCCAGCCCCGACAATCCCAACGATCGCAGAATCGGGCTATAATTCAATCATCACGCCAGGCCACGCCGGAAGACAGCACCCCCGGCCGCAGGTCACCAGAGCACAGCGACCGGTGGAGAAACCAGCATGAACGACGAACCCCCTTGCGAGAATATCCATATCGGCGACCACGCCCACATCGAGGGTGATGTCTTCACTGGCGGGAAGCATATTCACATCACGCAGCCCAGCCTGCCGCCCCTGCTGCACAGCCTCAACGACCCGCCGCCGGATTTCACCGGGCGCGAGCAAGAGTTGGCCCAACTGCGCAAGACCTTTGCCGCGGGTAAGGGTGCCATGATCAGCGGCCTGAGCGGGGTGGGCAAGTCAGCGCTGGCCCGGGCGCTGTGCCGCGAATTAGCCGAGCGCTTTCCCGCCGCCCAGCTCGAGATCGACCTGCAAGGCCCATCCAACCCGCTCGATCCCTATGCCACCATGCGCCGCCTGCTGGAGCGTTTTTACCCCCAGGCGCGCCTGCCGGACGACCCGGGCGAACTGGGCGAGATCTACCGCGCCACGCTGCGTGAGCGAGCCTGCCTGCTGCTGCTGGATAACGCCCGCAGCGCCGAGCAGGTCAAGCCGCTGCTGCCGCCCTCGCCCTCGGCGGCAGTGGTGACCTCGCGCTGGGAGTTCAGCCTGCCCGCCCAGGGACTGCGCCCGCTGCGCCTGGGCGTGCTGGACGAGGCGGATGCGGCGGCCTTTTTACGCCGCGCCGCGCCCCGCCTGGCAGAAAGCCCACAGGCCAGGCTGGCTGCGCTTATACAGCAATGCGGTCACCTGCCGTTGGCGCTGCGCATCGCCGCGGCCTTGTTCGAAGCCAACCCCGACTGGCGGCTCGAAGATCTGTTGAAGCGGCTGCAAGACGAGCGCCGGCGCCTGGCGCAGTTGAAAGACCCCGACGACCCCGAACTGGACGTGGAAGCCTCGCTGGAACTGTCCTACCGCCTGCTGGAGGGGAATTTGCCGCGCCTCTTCCGACGCCTGGGCATGTTCGAACTGCCCTTCGAATTAGAAGCGGCGGCCTCGCTATGCGATTTCCTCCCCGCAGGGGAGGCCGAAGGGGGCATGGAATGCAGAGAGGCGCTCAACGCCCTGCGCCGGCACGGGCTGCTGGAGTACCGCTTCGAGAGCGGGGAGTACGATCTGCACGACCTGGTACGGTTGTTCGCTCGCGCCCGCCTGCTGACAGATGAGGGCGAGGCCACCCAGTGCCTGGGCCAGGCTGCGGATTACTTCCTGGCGACAGGCTCAGCCGCGGAGAATTTATACCGGCAAGGCGGCGAGCAGGTGGCCCCGGCCGTGCAGCGTTTCCGCCGGCTGTGGCCGCACCTGGAAGCGCTGTGGCGCATTCTGGCAGGCAAAGAGAACGGCTGGCCGAAATGGCCGGGCGCCGAGCGCTGGCTGTGCGACCTGCCGGATCGATTGGCCTACCTGCTCAACCTGGCGCTGATGCCGCTTGAGCGCCTGGCGCTGCTGGAAAGCGCCCTGGCAGCCGCCCGTGAGCTGGGCGACCGGCAAGCCGAGTGCCTCCACCTGGGTAACCTGGGCCTGGCCCACAAGGACCTGGGCGAGCCGCGCCGGGCAATCGAGTTCTACCAGCAGCAGAGGCAGATTGCCCTCGAGATCGGCAATCGCCAGGCAGAAGGAGCCGCCGTGGGCAACCTGGCCAGCGCCTACTTCCTGCTGGGCGAGCTCCGCCAGGCAATCGAACTCCACGAACAAGATTTGGAAATCGTTCACGAGATTGGCGACCGCCGGGGTGAAGGCGCTGCCCTGAGCAACCTGGGCCTGGCCTACAGCGAACTCAGAGAGCCTCGCCGGGCAATCGAATACTACGAACAGGCGCTGGTCATCGAGCGCCAGACCGGCGACCGCCGGGCAGAAGGCGCTATCTTGGGTAACCTGGGCAATGCCTTCAACGACCTGGGCGAATCTCGCCGGTCAATCGAGTACTACGAACAGGCGCTGGCGATCGATAGCGAGACCAGCGACCGGCGCGGCCAAGGTAACGACCTGGGCAACCTGGGCAACGCCTACAGCAACCTGGGCGAATCCCGCCGGGCGATCGAGTTCTACGAACAGGCGCTGGAAATCGCCCGCGAGATTGGCGACCGCTGGGGCGAAGGGAACGACCTGGCAAATTTGGGCCTGGAGTTCAGAAAACTGGGCGAGATGGAGCGCGCCCGTACCTATTGGGAACAGGCCTTAGCCATCTATCGAGCCATTGAAGACCCCAATGCTGCCAGGGTCCAACGGTGGCTGGAGGAGGCAGAGTAAGGGCGAGGCAATCCCCCCTTGGTAAGGGGCAGGGGGGATTCGGCTGCGCGGGGGGCTGCTTCAACCGGCAAAGGCGGGCACAAATCGCCCGAGCGCCGGTTTCGCAGCGAATTCGGACTCTAGCGTCCTTGTAACTGTTCGGGCTCCCTTGGTAAAGGCACGGCGATGCTCACTGCGAAACGGCCTCTCGCGACCTAACGACAATCGATCTGCCGTGCCTCTACCATTTTACATCTCCCCTTAACATACTAAAGACACTCCATTTCTCAAAATAACTATGAGCCCAAAGCTTTAGGACAGGATGCGCCGGGCATGATACAATAGCCACAGCAACCCGTTGGCTATACCATATTTTGGGAAACTTATTTATAATGGTCGTAACAGATCCACGGTGCGGCCTGGTCTATTGCAAACAACATATCAATGCGAGGGAAGGAATTTGGCTTTATGATCCGTAATCCTGTCTTAACCGGCTTCCATCCAGACCCATCCATGATTTACGTGGATGGCACGTTTTATGTGGCAAATTCAACCTTTGAGTATTTCCCCGGCGTACGCATCAGCGCTTCGAAAGACCTGGCAAACTGGGAATGCGTCAGCACACCGGTGGCGGATACCAGGTGGTTGAACCTGGCCGGGAATAAGATTTCCGGGGGCATCTGGGCTCCTTGCCTGTCTTATTGCGATGGTATTTTTTATCTCATTTATACGGATGTGAAACAGTGGAAGCAGTATCCCTTTAAGGATGCCCACAATTATTTGATCACTGCCAGGAATATCGCCGGCCCCTGGACAGAACCGATCTATATGAACAGCATTGGATTCGATACATCTTTATTCCATGATGAAGATGGGAAGAAATATTTTCTCAATGCAGAATGGGATTATCGCCGGCCGGGGGAGAAGACTTTTTCGGGCATCCTGGTTACGGAAGTGGATCCGGTCACCCTTGAGTTCATTGGCGAGACGAAGAAGATCTTTACAGGGACCGACCGGGGCCTGGTCGAAGGGCCTCATATTTATAAAAAAGACGGCTGGTATTACCTGTTAACCGCCGAAGGGGGCACGTTCTATGAACACGCTGCCACCGTGGCGCGTTCCAGGAACATTTTCGGCCCGTACGAGCTGCATCCAAACAAGCATCTCTGTTCTGCCAAGGGATATCCGGAGCATCCTCTGCAGAAAACGGGGCACACCAGTTGGTGCCAGGGTCCGGATGGCAGGTGGTTCCTGGCTTTTCTGTGCGGCCGGCCGGTCGATGGAACCCATTGTATTCTGGGAAGAGAGACCGGGATCAATGAGATCGTTTGGATCAACGATTGGCCCTATCTGAAAAATGAAACGCTTTTGGTGGATGAATACTTTGAAGGGTATGGCGAAAAGCAGGAAAAGAAGTATTTTGAATACAAGTTCGGAGAGCCGGAATTTTATTTGGATTTCAACACTTTACGAACGCCGGCCAAGCACAAATTGGGCCCCAATAATACCCTCCGGCTGTATGGAGGCGAATCGCTGCTTTCCAACCAGTACCAGTCCATGTTTGTGAGAAGGCAGACGGACTTTAACTTCCAGGCAACCACCCGCCTGGCACTGCCCTTCCATCGATTCCAGCAATTTGCCGGCTTGATCTACCGCTATGATGAGGAAAATCAATACCTGCTGAAAATGTCTTATGATGAAACTATCCAGCAGCAGGTATTGGCGATCATGGTTTTTCGAGAGGGTGAATACAGCGCTCCGCTGGAAGGGAAAGAAATCCCGATCCAGGGCGACTCGGTATGGCTGCGGGTCACCGGCGAGGGTGCAAAGGCCCGCTTTTCATACTCCGTCGATGGAAAATCCTATACGGAGATTGATTACGAGATCGATGCGACCATCCTATCGGATGATCACTGCATCGGATTCACCGGCGCCTATGTGGGTATGGCGGCATACGATCTATATGATCATACCTCCTATGCGGATTTCACCCATTTCAGTTACCAGGCTTTGTAGATAGAGCTGCGCAGGGGTTTGCTGAGGGCAAACGAAGGAGATTGCTGCCCAAGGCAGATCATTTGATCATTAGCCAAGATCTATCCGTTTCACCATTTATCACCAACACATCCCACCCTTGACCGAGAGAATAGCTCTCGGTCGTTTCTTTTTTATCCTTATCGACATAATTGACGAGGGTGGTACTGGAATTGAGATGAGGAAGCCTCTAGTGAGGGAAAATCGGGCTATAATCGAGTTACATCATGATATTACCGGAGGAACGATGGGAAGGAAGAACCAATCCTGGAATGAAAGACAGCAGGCGCTCAGGCAGGCTTTGGGCCGCCCGGCGGAACACGCCCAAGCCCTCGAGCTATTCCTGCAGCAGCACGCCTGGCTGCACGCCAGCCAATTGACGCAGGCCGCGGAGCCGACCCTGGACGATGAGCTGTGGCAAGGATTGACGGAGCCGATCTTCCGGCGTATCCCCAGCGGCGGCGAGCATTCCATCGCCTGGTGCCTGTGGCACCTGGCGCGCATCGAAGACCTGACTATGAACCTGCTGCTGGCAGGCAAGGCGCAGCTTTTCTTATCGGAGAACTGGCAGGCGGCGTTGAAAACCGGCGTGCAGGAAACGGGCAATGCCCTGGACTCCGCCGCCATGGCCCGTTTGAGCGCCGAGGTGGATATGCAGGCGCTGCGCGCTTACCGGCTGGAGGTGGGCCGCCGGACGCGCCAGAACGTGGCCGAGCTTTCGCCGCTCGACTTGAAGCAGCCGGTGAGCCCGGTACGCTTGCAGCAGGCACTAGACGAAGGCGCCGTGGCCAAAGAAGCCTACGGGCTGATCGAATATTGGGGCGGGCTGACAGGCGCCGGGCTGCTGCTGATGCCGCCCACCCGTCACCTGCTGGTGCACCTGAACGAGGCGCTGCGCTTAAAAAAGAAAAAGTAGGGGCGTGGGACTGCTTCAACCGGCGCAGCCCCACCCCTACCGGGTGATATTATTACGCCAGTTTGTTGCCGCACTCGGGGCAGAACTTGGCGCCCTTGGTTTCGGCTCCGCACTTGGGGCAATTGGCGGCCGCGGCAGGCTGCTCGACCTTGGCGCCGCAGTTGGGGCAGAACTTGGCACCCAACGTGGGTTGGCCGCAGGAGGAGCAGTTGGCTGCGGGAGGCTGCACCATGGCGGCGCCGCATTCGGGGCAGAACTTCGTTCCCGGTGCGGCCAGGGTGCCGTCGTTGGGACAGCGGGCCATGTTGTTGACGGCTTGCTGGGCAGCCTGGCCGGCCTGCTGGATGGTTTTGCCTGCCTCGGCAAAGGTCTTATCCAGGCCAAAGGCGGCGGCCAATCCCTTGATGGCCTTACCGGCCTGCTCGCCCTGGGATTCGGCGATCTCGTTCTTGCGCGGGCTGTCCTCGCGGCAAAAGCCCGCCTGGTCGTCGAAATCGGAGAGGCACACCACCTCGTGGCAGGTGGGGCATTCGCGGAAACGGTCTTTCATCTGGTTCCAGGCGTCGGCAAGCTGCTGGGGCGTCAGGCTGGTGCTGTAGCGGGCATCCTGGCCGGTGACGTTGCTGGAGAGCGCACCGCCCACCAGCGGGACTTTCTTCAACAGCCCGCCCAGGGCCTGGCGCCCAAGATCGGTGGCGATGCTGCTAACGGTGTTGGGCTGGCTGCGGAACTCGCGGCTGCAGCGGTCGCAGTAAAAAACAGCGAAAGGGCCAACGCCATCGTTTTGAACAGTATAGCGCGGCATTCTGCTGGGTTCGGTCATTTTGTCTGATCTCCTTATGTTTATATTTTGGTTACAACGATAAATTATACTACAGCCATTCGCCGCCCCGCGCTGCCAGGAGATTGCTTCAGCCAGCAAAAACCGCTGGCTTCACAAAGACGTACATGAAAAATCCCTTATTTTCGCATTGCGTTTTCAAATGGTATAATGCCTCCATGCAGAACAAACGAAAAATGACCTTAATGATCGCCATCGCCGTGGTGGCCGTGCTGGCGATTGTATTGAGCCTGCCACCGGTGCGGTCGAGGGTGATCTACTATTCCCGCGTAGCATATCGCACCGTCAAGTATTGGATCAAGCCGCCCAATGAAGCGGTCTTCGTTCCATCCAACTCCAGCGAGGGCCAGGCCGCCGGCACCCCGGCCGCCACCCCCACCCAGCCAACCCCCACCGCCACGCCGGGCGAGCCGAGTGCCACCCCCACCCAGGCCGGGCCGCAAGCCACGGCTACGCCGGGCAAGCCGACCGCCACCCCAACCCAGCCCCCCCCCACCGCCACTGCCACTCCCTTGCCGGCCTCCGTGCTGCTGAAAGGCGTGACTCCCGAATTGCAGGATTGGAACAACTGCGGACCGGCGACACTTTCCATGTATCTTTCGTTTTATGATTGGGGCCAGGACCAGTACGCGGCCGCGGCAGTGCTCAAGCCCTATTGGGATGATCGCAACGTGATGCCGCGCGAGCTGGCGGACTTCGTCAACAACCACACTGACATGCAGGCGCTGTGGCGCTACGGCGCCGATCTGCAGACCATCCGGGTGCTGCTCAACGCGGGTTTCCCGGTGATGATCGAAAGGGGTTACGAGCCGCAATCCTTGCGCGATGACGCTTGGATGGGACATTACAACCTGGTGGTCGGTTATGACGATGAGCGCGAGACCGTCACCGTGCACGATTCCTATTTCAATTATAAGAATCCGTGGGGCGTAGAGCTAACACAGGATATGTTGAAGAACTTCTACGGGTTCGATTTCTACTACAGCGAACTGGAACAAACCTGGCGCGCCTTTAACAACGTGATCATCGTGGTGTACCCGCCGGAAAAAGAAAACGATGTGCTCCAGGCGCTTGGACCCCTGGCGGACGAAAAAGAGGCGAATCGCATCACTTACGAGCGCGCCGTGCAGGAAACCACCTCGCTGACGGACGAGCGCGATCGCATCTTCGCCTGGTGGAACGTGGGCGTGAGCCTGGAAGCCCTGCAGGATCACCAGGCCGCCGCCGAGGCCTTCGATACAGCCTTCGCCTTATTAGAGGAGATCGACCGGAATGAACGCCCTTACCGCCTGATCTGGTATTCGGACAGCCCCTATTCGGCCTATTACTACTCGGAGCGCTACCAGGATGTGGTTAACCTGTGGACCTATGCGCAAGATACCATCGACGAGGGGCTGGAGGAAAGGTATTACTGGCGGGCGCTGGCCTATATTGCGCTGGGCGATACCAATAAAGCGGTGGCTGATCTGCGCACCAGCCTGAAATATCACGAAGATTACGCGCCCAGCGTGGAAATGCTCAAAAACCTTGGCAAGACGCCCTAAAATCAATTATACTAGGAGACCATTTTGTTACTGATACTCTACCGAGGGCAACTCTCATGACCGTACCAAACGACCAGGCGCAATCTGCGCCTCGTAAGAATATATTGACCAAACGCTGGTTGATCATCGTCAACGCATTGATCCTGCTGCCGTTGGCTGCCTTTGGCATGCGCTCCATCAGCCGGATGACGCCGGCGGACGGCGCCAATGCACCCATTGTCGAGAACGCCCTGGCCGCGGCAGAACTGACCGCCACCAACACCGCCGCGCCCACGGCCAGCAATACCGCCAAACCCACGATCACCAACACCGCTTCACCCACCCTGACCAACACCGCAACCCGCACCGCAACCCGCACAGCCACGGTCACCAGGACCCCCAAACCCACCCTGACCGCCACCATCACGCCGTCTGCAACCCCAGAAACGATGGTCAAGGTATCCGCGCCGGCTAACCTGCGCGCCGGGCCCGATGTCAACTATGAACTCGTCGAGGCGCTGGGCAGGGACGACCCGCTGGCCCTGTTGGGCCGCTTGAGCGATGACCTCTGGCTCTACGTGAGAACAGCCGGCGGCAACGCTGGCTGGATCAAAACATCGCTGGTCGATCTCAGCGGAACCAGCGTTGGGCAGCAGCCCATCCAAACGCCGCCGCCCCTGCCAGAAACATGGGTCACGGTGGTCAAAGACTTCGTCAACCTGCGCACCGGCCCCGGCTTTGTGTATGGAAAGGTCAAGGCGCTCGATTATTCCGAATCGCTGCAGTTGTTGGGACGGCTGGATGATAAATCCTGGCTGTACGTAAAAACGTTGGACGGCCTGGAGGGCTGGGTCGAAACCTCCCTGGTAGAGGTGGGCTCGATCAACTTGAATTACCATCCCGTCCAAACGGCACCTCCCACGCCCACCACCACACCCGTGATCCTGGACATCGATGACCGTTGGATCGACATCGATATCAGCGAGCAAAAGCTGTATGCGTATGAAAGTTCGACCCTGGTGGCTACTTTCCTGGTTTCCACCGGCACTGAACGCTACCCCACCGAGCGCGGGCAGTTCAAAATCGATATCAAGATGCGCTATTCGGATATGCATGGCCCGGGTTATTTCCTGCCGGACGTGCCCTATACCATGTATTATTACAACAGCTACGCCATTCACGGCACCTATTGGCACCACAACTTTGGAACGCCGATGAGCCGGGGCTGCATCAACATGGACACCAAAGACGCCGAATGGCTCTTCAACTGGGCTTCCGTCGGCACGGTGGTGAACGTCCACCGCTGAGGTAGGACCCCACCATATACCCACCGCGAAGGAAACGATGGCTTCTCAACCCAAACTAACGTGGATCTCCGCGTTCTCGACGGCGTGCCCAGACCTCCTTGTCAACGGTTTCATAGGCAATCACCACCGCGCCTGCTAAACTGCACAGTTTCTTAGCATCGACGTCGGCCTGCTGCTGCGGCTTGGTTCTGGCAACGAACATTTTCCCCAGCCAGCGAGGAGCGGTGGTATTACCCGAATAGCGCGAGTACAAGCCGTCTGGTGCCGCATTCGGGGCAGAACTTAGTCCCCGGCGCTCCGGCGCTGCCAGGGTACCATCCTGGGGACAGTGGGCCGGGTTATTGACGGCTTACTGGGCAACCTTACCGGCCTGATGGATGAATTTGCCCGCCTCAGCAAAGATCTTATCCAAACCAAAGGTAGCGGACAACCTCTTGAGGGACTCGCCAGCCTGCTCGCCCTGGGCTTGGGCGATCTCATTCTTGTGCAGGCTGTCATCCTTGCAATCCCCGTCTGGTCATCAAAATCAGAGACGCACGCGATCTCATCACAGGCGAGGCAGTAGAGAACTGCTGGGGCGTTAAGCTGGTTGCGTAACGAGGATCCTGGTTAGTGACGTTGTAGGATAAAGCGCCGCACACCAGCGGAACTATCTTTTTTGATGAACTGCCAAAGGCCTAGCGCCCACCATCGGCGGCAATGGTGTTGACGGTATTAGGCTGGCTGCGGAATTCGCGGTTACAATAAAAAAACAGCGAAAGGGCCAACGCCATCGTTGTCAAAAGTATAGTGCGGCATTCTGCTGGACCCGGTCGTATTTTATCCCCTTTTCTTATAAAATGAGGACAATGATAAATTATACAATGCCAACAGGGCAGGTAATGACCTTGGGCTGAAGCATGTTGATTAGCGATAAAATAATGTATCTGCATCGATGATCGAAGCCAGGGCAACATAAGCATCAGCATACCGTGGGGAACGGAAACTGCCAGTCACTTTGTGATGAACCAACCGGAAGCCACAAAGCTCGCTGACGTTATTCGTGGGTAGGATCCTGGCGGTACAGGAACACTAACAGACAATCACGGGGTTTACAGAAAGGTAGGGACGGCTAAATGAATAGTACATCCGATTTTCATTAGAGTTAAAAACGAAATATATCATTACGTCTGATGTGAATTATACCTAAAAGGCCGAGATGGCCTCAAAGGTTTGAACAT
>CAZVRZ010000136.1:0-13949 GCA_964629965.1 uncultured Anaerolineaceae bacterium | reverse complement strand
TCCTAATCCTGGAACAAGCGCATGGCGGCCTGCCCGCGCCCCACCAAATGATTACTGATGCTCTCCATCAACGCCCGCTCTTCGCTTCCTGCAGAGGCCAACTCAATCAGGGCTTGAAGCAGTTGTTGGAATAACTGGTTGTGGCGCAAGCCGCGAATATCGAGGTAATCATTGACCTTATTAACATCACCGGCTTTCCATAGGTGCATCAAGCGGTGGATCTGATCTATCAATGGAACTTCCCGCGAGCGAGAAACTTGAGCTTCCATATCTGGGAACATGGGTAGGTGTGCAGTAGTGTTATCCAGAGCAGGGTCAAAACCCATGCTGGGGCGTTTCCTCTGCTGCCAGGATTTCAACCGCAGGGTACTGCCGCTGCCTTCTTCGATTTCACCAGCACCAATATCTTCGGCTTCTTCTTCTTCAGCTGCTTCTTTTCCACCGGTGCGCGCCAGAAGATCGTAGCGGTCGGCCAGATCTTTATCCGAAAGGCCGCACGAAACTGCGTAGAGAATGCACGCTCCAGCCGGTGCATCATCAAAGCCAAAATCGTTACGGTGCAGCAGGTAGTAGGTAGTTACATCATCTAGCCCGCTGACGGTTGATGTTTCGCCATCTTTGGTCAGCACACGTCCAACCACAAAATCCACCACCATCCGGCGCACATGGCGCAGAAACTCGCCGACGGTCATCAACTGACCGGGTTCGTTGGCTTTTTTGACTGCCGGGTATTGGCTGTAGGCTTCCATGGCAGGGCCAGTAGCCGCCCACACAAAGTCTGGGCCGCGAATCCCGGCGTCCCAAAAATCGCGCAAACGTGTAGTGATTTTCTCACGCATTTCGTCCATCACGCGATTATCCCAACCAGGACGAGTGATTTCAGGACGCTTTTTACAAACTAGCCAGACGGAAGAAGCCAAAGCTGCAGAAGAGATCGCTCGAGTTCGGTTTCCCATTTCGGTTTGGATAGGCCAACTTCCGTCAACCACAAAACCAGCGCGAATCAATGCCGAAACCAGTGTTTCCCATGCATTCGGTTGTTTATGCGCAAACACAATTACTAACCGTCCAGTAGACTGTAGCGCATCAAAGCAAACTCTGAACGCACGGAACATGCCGTCTTCATATGCATCTTTAGATTTAACACCGTCGCCACCAAATCGACTAGGATCATCGATCAATTCTCCATCATGTTCGTTATGATCCCATTTAGGGGCTAGAGGTGCTTGAAACGCCGCATTAATTTCTGTTGATAGCCCAAATAATGTGCGTCTCAGCCAAACATAGAAAAAATCCATTAGGTCAGAATATGGGATGGCATCATAATAAGGTGGATCAGTAACTATTACATCAAAGCTGTCTGGAAGCCCTGTTGGCGTGCTTTTGAGTAAAACGTGAGGTGTGGGTACTCCTACAAGTGCCGTTGTATGCTCAACGACTTTAGCTACCCACTCTAAAGCTCCTAAGAACCCACCACTAGCGGACTCAATTGTTACGCCTTCAATGAAATCCCATGTAATGGGAAGAGCGAATCTCGAAAATGTATTAATTACACCGCTTTGAGTTGGAGTAGGGTCAGGACGGCAAATAGTGCTTGAACGATCGACTAAACGGTCAAACGATAAAGCAATGTAAGCACGTAAACCCGTTATCCAATCTTGGTTGTAACCAAGTTTGGATAATTCCAAGTTTACCTTTTGGATTTTTCGTGCAAAGCTCCCAAGTGCTAATAATTGTCTTGGTAAAAATAAGTCGCGCCATCGCATCAGGCCATAGCCTTGCACCGAAAATGCCCGTCCTGCACCGCTGCCGCCACCTGCTGGCGTAGACTCTTCAGGCAATCCGAAAGGGATTTCGGCAAAAACGGCTTCCAGTTCTTTTTCCATCTCAGCAGTTATGGAGATTTCATATTCGACAGGTGAACGGTATTCTTTGCCATGCAATCCAATTACCACCACACTGGTTATCATAGTTCCCAGCCGTCCAGCTTGTCCTTCAAGCCGGATATCTTGCATGGTCATGATTGCTCCACAGCAGGGACAGGTTGCACCAGAGCGAGACATGGTGCCGCCACCTATTTGTTTATCTTGAATGCGGCGTTGAGCAGCAGTGCTTCCTTGAACGGAAACGTTAGGGTTAACTCCAAGAATGACCCCCGTTTTATCTTCTCTGGGCTGCATGGTCAAAACCACGCGTTTCTTATCCTTCTTACACAGCCAACGGGTTTTGAGCAGCGGGATTGTTGCCCGGCAGTTCTTACAGGTTACCGTGCGCGCCCACAAATAGGCCACGGTAGGATTAGCCACCCAGCGAGGGTTGCGCTTATCTTTTAGGTAGGCTTCGTCAAACTCCGCGTTAAAAGTAGCCAAGTCGGGCGCGCCAGCTTCTTTGAACGGCACAAGCCGCATCGGGCGTGTTTCGATCTTGTGAGCCACATCAACCAGTGGCTCGAAGACTGCGTAAGTGGGGTAGAAGCGCGCCAGGTCGCGGCGGGCTTGGGCAAGCACCCACCGGCCCCAGGCGCGTACGTGCCATGCCAAATCAGCTTCAAGAACCGCACCGTATTGCGCCGTGGGTTCCGCGAGAAAGTGAAACCCCAACTGGGGCTGCTTCTCAGCGCTGATATGCCCAGCTTCGGCCATGCGGGTTTTCAACGCTTGACCGCTCAAGCCCTGAGCCTTAAAAAAGGCTTCCATGAACTCGGGGTCTTGCAGGGCAAAATCGGGCAGCGGGCGGGTTTGGCCGGCCAGCTTTTGCGGGTATTCGAGCGTGCATTTGAGGATGAACCAGGCTACTGGGTTTATATCCACAGCCGTTGCTTCGCAACCAAGGCGCATGGCTTCGAGCGGAATGGCGCCGCCGCCGGCAAACGGATCGAGTACCTTTGGGGCGCGCCCGCCATATACCTCGCGGATCTTCTGGCGGAACCAGTCCAGGTCAGGGCCGGATTCGCGCCCCCAGTGCAGAATACCGCCTTCGGTTTCTTCAACGACTTTTTCTTCCACCTTGCCGTCAGCATCTTTAACCTTTTTCACCCGCTGCACCAGCTTCCCGCCTAGTTTTTCAAGGATCAGCTTGCGTTCTTCATCGTTTTCTGGGTCAGGCAGCAAGGTGGCAACCAGGGCGGCCCGGCAGGCTGCCAGCGGACGGCGCGCCGGCCAGATGTGCAGCGTGGAGATATGCCCATGACGCACATTCTTCTCGTGGACGGAATCGATGGAGGTCTGTTTAAGGGGGAAGGCAACTTCGATGAGGCGTTTGGATTTCACGGTTGTTCTCCTGAGCCAGAACCATCATCCTTGATTGATTTCGCTTCTCGCATTTTTTGAATTTTACTGACATTAACCCTTTTTCGGAGAGGATATTTTTCTGTGACCAGGATCAATAACTGACCAAATAGTTCACGCGCTTCTTCTATCGTAGGAGGGGTGTAGTCTTCTTTAACATGGACTCCAATATTTCGCCACTCGTTAATCTCTTTGAAGATTTTTATATCTTTTTGGGAAGTCAGTTTTTCATCCTCGAGCACATGAATCATGGACCCCAACATTTTTCTTGTAACTTTCTTTTTCTCTATTCCCTTTTTGTGAGCCTTTTTTCTGTCGGCATCTATAATTTCTTTTACTATTCGCTCGGTCACTTTTCCGCACAGCATCAGAACAGCATATGCTGCTCCCACACTCAAGCAATTGGCGGCCTCTCGTAGATCATTTTGGATATCAGTAGGGACCGTATCACTAAACTGTAAGCCAGATGGATATTGCCCCGTTACTTCTACCCATATTGGTTGTATTAGACCTACTTCTTCATCATATCGTATATATATTGTTTCTGGTTTCTCTTCTTGGAATATATGCGGAACAAAATCATCGCCTGCGGGATATTCATTGAACTCTTGCTCAAGTGTATAAAAGACAATGCTAAGCATTTTGCAGTTCCGGCATTCCAATACCGCAAATGCCCGCCCACCTGCGAAATCACCATACGGCCCCCATTCGTCACAATAGCCCGCGTAAGCAATATTGTAACCCGTTCGTTGTGCGCAGTAACCACATGTAAAATCAGTCACCGTTCCAAGCACATTTTTTTCTGTCAGCTTTTTTGCCATATGCTTTCCTAAACTTATAATTCTTTCCACCGCATCTGTTTATCGCCGTCTTCTACCCCTACGGCGCGGGATAGCTGCCAGGATCAACCCAAAAATCAAAAACCCAGAATCCTCAACCCTTTATATAGCCCATAGATCGGTTCGATCATCTGGATGAAAAGATCGTTCATGCCGCAAATCTCACGATCTCGATTTCGTCAATCACCACACCTCCTTTGGGCCTTGCGCGCACCTGATGGTAGGGGTCAGGGATGGTGATCAAGCGCGGCTGCGGTGTGGCGCAATCGTACACAACGTATAACCAGTAATCTTCCGGATTTGTGTCGGCGCGGCTCCATTCGTTCTCGCTGACATCCACCTCGCCGCTGCGGGCTCTACCCTTGACCTCGATGGCGCGCTCTACACCATCTGGCCGGCGAGAGTGTAGGTCAAAGCCTGGGTATTCGCCTAAACCTACCATTGAAGCCTGTTCTTTGGTCGAAACATCCTTAACGGATGCACCCTGGGCTTCTTCGTAGGCTATTGCCACACGCATCGCGATCATCTCAATCTCTTTATCACGCCGCTTCTGATCTTCCGGGTCACTGGATGGGAGAACGAGCGCGTGCGCCAGGAAAGTAACCTCTCCGGGCATAATCAACTCGGGTTCACGTGCAGCAGTCCGCAGCGCTACATCGCGTTGATCAGCCAGCGTTTTTTGTCGAGTCTTGATCTTGGTCAGTTCACCTTTGGCCCGCGATGCGGCAGCATCGCCCGCATCGCCATCGCGGGCTTTCTCGGTTAATTTTGAACGAGCAGCCGCCAACTCCGCATCCTGGTAATCATAACCACGCCGGAGAAAATCTAATCGTTCAGGAAGCGTTGCCTGGAGCGCCTGGCGTTTTGTTTCAGCTAAATTGCGGGCCACCCGTTCCAAAGCATAAGCATGCGCCTGTTTATTGAGATCATTGGCAGAAGTAATCAGCGGCAGCGCGCTACCCCCCATTCCATCCCCGCCTTTTAGTAACAATAATCCTTCTACCGGTGTTTCAGTAATATCGCCATTGGACTCTTGTCGCAGCCCAATCAAGCGACAATCCAGCAATTGCTCTTGCATTAGAGAAGGCAAGGCCGGATCACCCTGGCGTACCACTTCAACGAGCGCCAGATGAAAAAGATACGGCTGGCTGGCGGAGGTATCTACAAACACGCCACCTCGCAGAGCATTTGTGCCGAAGCAGGAGCAAACATACGCTCGCAAGTGATCAAAGAATGGTTCGCCGGGGTGCAAAAAAACCGTATCGGGCAAGTCCGCTCCCTGGCGGCGAAAGACTGCCAGTTTCTCGCGGCGTTCAGCCGGGTACATCTCTAACACCGGCCAAAGCGGATCGAGGGCGCCAGCTTTGAGTGGCAGCAGCGAAAACTCGCCGTCCAGATCGCCGTCAATCCCAATATCCAACAAGGGTACAGCTTTTTCAATAAACCTGCGAACATAACCGGGCAGCAGGCGGCGATAAGCTTCCTGGGAGAGCGTCTCCTGCAAACGCGGCAATTTAGATTTAACATCCCCGCCATCGCCGTACAATCGGCGTTCGTGCGCTTCTAAGGCTCGCACCTGCTCTGGGGTTAGCTTGCCTTCAATTTCCTGTTCTACGCCCTGGATATCCTGCTCCGTAAAAACTCGTTCCATATACGCCCGAAGCGACATGCCTTCGAACAAGCGCCCCACCACATCGAAAACCTTATCGCTGCCCAACTCTTTGCGGATGCGTTCCAACTTGTCGAGCAGGGTCTTGAGGACGCGGCCTTCTCGCGTTTTGCCCGCCACCAGGTTGAGGATCACTACTGGATCATGAGTTTGCTTGTAGCGATGGATGCGCCCCATGCGCTGTTCAAGGCGGGCAGGGTTCCAAGGAACATCATAATTGATCATCAGCCAGCAAAATTGCAGGTTGATGCCTTCGCCAGCCGCATCGGTAGCGACCAAGAAGCGCGCTCCACCCTCTGCAATCGATTTGCGGAAGAATTCCACCTGCTCGTCGCGCTCGCTAAGACTGGTAGCCGGATCAGGTTGGGTGCTCATCCCACCATGGATTTGAGCTACTTGCCCAGCATAACCGATCCCTTCCAAGCGCCGTACCAAGAATTCCAATGTATCGCGGTGCTCGGTGAAAACAATCATTTTCTCGTTCTGGAATTGAGGATCGCGCAAGATTTGGCGCAGGCGTTCGAACTTGGACTCTAGGCCCTGATCATACACCCGGCGTGCCAAGTCAAGCAAGCGACTGACTTGGATGCGTTCGGCTTCCAGGTCGGCTAATGAGACAGCCACTAATCCCGCCAGAAGCTGCCCTTCCACGGCGTCAACTTCTTCTCCACCGTCAATCGGATTATCTTCCTCATCAGCAGTCTTCTCGTCTAGTGGATCCTGGATACTTTCCAACTTGCGCTGGATGGATTGCAAGGCATCTATGCTCAGTTTTCCGGCGCGAATATCGTCAATCAGCTTTTCCAGCTTCTCGATGCGGCGCTCGAACGAGCGCATCAAAGCATAAGTTGAGCTGGCCAGCCGCCGCTGGAAAATGCTCATTGCCAGGCGGGCGGCTGAACGGTTGAGAATGCGAGCGCGGTTGTAATAGGTTTCGATGTAGGCAGTGGTTTCATCGTATAACCGTTGCTCACTGATGGTTCCTTGGGTCAATTCGTAACTAAGTGTGTCCGAAACTCGTTTCGGATAGATCGGAGTCCCATCGAAGCGCACCATTTCTTCTTTAGTGCGGCGGATGAAATGCCGTTTGCGTGCATCGGCTGGATAAGCGCCAAACGCATCGAAAGTGGAGAGCTGTTCCGGTTCGAGCAGCCGCCACAGGCAAAAATAGGGATAATCCTTGCCCATGTGAGGGGTAGCTGTAAGCAGTAATAGGTGACGAGCGCTCCAAGACAACTGCCATTGATCATCATCTACACGTACACCGGCCAGAGCCTCGGCCAACTTATAACGATCGGTTTTGCGCACCGTGAAATCAGGCTGGCGGTCGGCAGAGAGCTTGTGAGATTCATCGAAGATCACCAGGTCATACGGAAGTACATCGAGTTCCCGAAGGCGTGAAAACATCCTTTCACTCGACAGGGTGTCAATGCTGACGATGAGTAAATCGCTATCGGGGCCGATGAAAGGATTGCCGCCGCTTGCCGCAGTGTTTGGCAAGCGCCGCGCCTCACTACCGGCTACTGCCCGAAATTGCAGACTGAATAGGGTGTGCATTTCGCGTTCCCAATTGCTCACCAATCCGGCCGGCGGGACAATTAGTACGCGCTGGATTAGACGCCGCGCCAACATCTCACGAACGTAAAGCCCTGCCATGATCGTTTTGCCAGCGCCGGCATCGTCAGCCAGCAGAAAGCGCAAGCGCGGCTGAGGCAGCATGGCATCATAGACGGCGATGCGTTGGTGGGGCAGGGGGTCAATGTGGGAGGTTTCGGCGGCGAAGGCTGGATTGAACAGATGGCCATAAGCCAGGCGTTCCCCCTCCGCTACCACGCGCACGATCTCAGCCGGGGTCGAGAAATCCAAAAAGGGAACTGTATCTGATTGGGTAATGTATGTGGCTTTGGGTTCGCTAACGGTTCGAGAAGAATTCGCCAGGGGTGAGAAATCCTTACTCAATGCTTCTACCCCCAGTACTTCAGCACGAGCGATTTGTTTCCAGGCTAATAGAGCGGGTTTCGTTTGGCCGTTTTCCCAGCGATTGATCGAAGCAAACGACACCCCCATCAACTCTGCCATCTGCACTTGGGTCAGGTTAAAGCGTTGGCGAAGTTGTTTGATACGTGCCGGATAATCCGCAGGAACCTTGTCTTTCGCTGTCATCCAATAACATCACTCTATGCCATTGCTTTAGTTTACGACGAAAGATGAGGGGAGTCAAGCGTTATAGCAGGTGCGATATTGCTCAAAAAGGCATTCTGTTATGGGTGTTCTAAATGGCAGGGAATAAACAGTTCGACAACATTCGCTCTTGGTGCTGGAACTAAGTCAACAAGCCTATCATTCACCCTCAGATTAGCCATTGTCCGTGGTTTTTGTTTGAGTGTTATATATCGACCAATAGTTTTTTAGGAAGCCGCGCATGCCAGTCGAAGGTTTATAAAACGGATATAGCTTACGAAAGGCGATCTCAGCCTCTTCAAGACTCTCGGATGGAATTTGTTTGGTATAAACCGCTAGATAAAGCAACCCAATTCCAGGTGCCCGCGATTCGCCCAGATTACAGTGAACAAGCACCTTCATCCCTTGTTGTAGACTTTGGCCGATACATTCCAGCGCCGCGTCTATGATAACTTTAGGAATATAAGCCGGATCAGGAGCATCAACCAAATTCAAGATCAGGCGATTATCTCTCCTGGCAATCAAATATTCAGGGTGTTCTTTGGGCGCGCCGCGTGTCTGGTATCCCAGGGCTTGTCGGTGGTATGGCTCTTTGCATGCATGAACGATAACCCAGCCAGTTTGCCATCGGACAACAGTCTCGTAATCCTGTTCGTTTCCAATAAACAAGTTCGGTAAAATCTCAATCATGTTTTGGCTACCCTCAAAATCGCTCGCCCATTCTAATCAGAAACTGAACCAGTTCGCGGATTTCGTCCGGCGCGACTTTGATTCTTCGGCCGACGATCGTACCTGGATCTGCTGCCATCTTCACATATGCTTCATCCACTATACCCATCTTATGAGCAAATAGATGGCGTTTCTGGAAGCAACGGAGCACGAAATTCCATTCCTCGTTAGTAAGACTTTGAGCGATATCTTTACCAAAGCTGGTTTGAAGGATAGTGCGCGCCCTCGCCGGATTTTGAAATGATATGTTCCTGATCTGATCTGGGTTCACAACGCTACCAGCATGAGCTTCGCAGTATGCCCGCCCAAAGCCATCAAAAGTGGATACAGCCGTTTCGAGCGCCTTGACAATCAAGAGGTTGGCTAGTTCAGGCTCGTGTTCTCCATCTGCCAGAGCCAAAAGTTTTATGACCAGCTCTAGATTTTTCTTGAGAATTTGGATGGAGTTATGCGTGCCACAATCCGGGCAAAATGCAAACAGCCCATAAATTGCATACTCCAGGGTGCAAACATCGCAAGTCACCCTCGTTTCCAATTGCTTTTCTTGGTAATGGTAGATAGGGTGAGACTGCCCCTTGTATTCCATGCTGAGCTTGATAAAACTATTCCTGGTACTGTGCCTTAATTCTCGGTCCCACTCCTGAACATCTGCTTTGATGGCTTTGGAAAATTCATTGACCATGATTGACTGCGTATATTTGACTTGATCCTGCGTCCAAAAGCGATCCTGGCTTTCTGTATGGTCACAATATGGACAATGACAGGGTAAGTTTTCGCCTTTCAAGCCGGTGCCCAATTTAATCTTGAAGTAACCGATGCAATCTGGGTTAGGACATTCTCTTCCAACCAAGCCATCTTCATCAGAAGGCATTTGAACGCAAATGCCTTCTTCTAAACGCTTGAGATGTTTCATCGATAAACCCATTTTGGCTACCCTCCATGTAACTCACTTCGGCCAAGAGGCCAATCTTTTCCGACACTCATCGTGCGGTAGCCTGGCTCCTTGATCCAGCATTTGGTTGAGAGCAACAGCAGCTTTTTCTGGCGTGATCGTTCTAAATCGGATCATTTCATCCAAAAGCCACAAGACGCCATGCACGGAAATACCGTTTCTCGCGGCCAAATCCCCCAAATGCCTATCGCCAGTCACCAATGTTGCACCCAAAGATCGCGCGAGTAGAAAGGCTGCCAGGTCAGTCACCGACAATGCCCGGTTTTCTGCTCGCAAATGCGCTAATTCCTGGATGAGCGCAGGCTCCAATTCTTGCGATTGCAGCCCCAAGGCCTGCAACATTTGCCATTTAGGCCGGATGAGTTCACGAATGGCAAAGTCAGGTGTCAAGAATTGGTAAGGCAACCCAAATACTTCAGCCAGGATGCCACCATTTTCCAGGTCAATCCAGATATTGGTATCAGTAACCAGCACTGACGGCGACGCCATTCTGCAATGCCTCTTCCACCCACCGCTGCTGCAACGGCTTTCCTAGCAGCTCTTGGGCCTTCGAGCGAGAAATGAGATCTTCGACTAGCGCCCAGTAGATTAGTCGTTCCATCCGCAGTGGGTTTTCGAAAGGATATGCTTTTCCGGGTTCCTGGCGGTGCCAATTATTGGCTCGAAAACGCTGAAAGAGACGCTCTGCCACTTGTGGCGATATGATCTCCAAATCCCGGGCGCGGAAAATCCAGGCCTGCATGCTCAAGCCATATTTTTGCTTGAGCAGGTAGAGCTCATTCATATCCAGTGTAGTGCGGCTATGGCCTAACTCAAAACGAACTGCCGGCGCAGGGGCTAGAAAGGCGCCAACAAAACGATGGGAGATTTTTTCGGCATCCAAGCCTCCGGCCACTTCTAGCACCAGGTGCCCAAGCTCATGTCCCAGGTTGAAGCGTTGGCGGTCGCCGGGTATGTCGGCTTTGGTCACAATAACTGGCGACTGGCCAGCCAGAAACGTGCAGGCATCGAAATGCTCGAAGCCATCTACCATCCCTACTTTAATTCCCTGGTCCTCGAGGATTTGGGTCAGATTCTCAATGGGATCAAGACCCAGATCCCAGGCAGACCGAAGTTGTTCGGCTGCTACTTCAACATCCTCCATAGTAGCAACCTTATAGCTAGGCAGTTCGATAGGGGGGATATTATCAAAGAAGGACTCAACCTCCAGATAGCGCTCCAACCACTCCTGAATCCGAGCTTGGACGGCTTCCTGCTCTTTAGTGCCCAGAGAAGCATGCTTGCGATAAGCCTGAAGCTTCACATCTGGCGCTGCTGGACGGAAGAAAAAATCAATCGATACACTCAGGCCTTCTGCCAGGCGCAACAAAACGCCCGAGCTGGGTATATCTTGATCCCGCTCGTACTTTGAGATCGCCATTGGGCTGATCTGAGCGCGTTCTGCCAGGGCGCGCAAGCTAAGCTGGCTTGATTTACGTGCTTGTTTAATGCGCTGACCGATGGTCATAGCAAGCTCCTTTCTTTTTATATCTCTAGTTTACATTATAGCATTTATTTGTTCGTTTGTAAACCGAAGCAGTATAAAATTCATTGGAACACTTGCATCCCTGGAACATGCGTACTGGATTGTATGTGCCATGATGAACCATGTCGAACCCACCGAAAACTTGAACCGCTAATACCCGGTCTCCATCCAGGCTGTTCTTCCCCTGCGCAGTAGTCGTTGCCTGGGGCCAGCGGGATAACTCAGGTAAAGAGCACCTGGTCAGCAGTGGCGCGCTATTCCGGTAGAGTCTCCCGACCAATCGCAGGAGCTGGCCAGCCGGATTGTGAACAAGAAACTCCGGATGGGATATCAGGTTTGCCCTCTCTTACAAGGGTAGGCTGATTGGAGCATCTTTGCGTCCCCCGTTAGGGTTTCTTCAATGCCCAGTCATGCTTGCCAACCGCACGCAGCACCAGCGTATCGTTGGCTTCACGCTCATAAGTCATGCGGTAATCCACATCCACCCGAGCTTCATAAATGCCCGCTGCTCCCTGGAGAGGCTTGGTTTGCAGTGAAGGGTGGCGCGGGTTTTCGGCCAGCAGGGCGATCTGTTTCTTGATCTTCTCCTGTACCGCCTTGGGCAAACGTGCAAAGCATTTCAGAAAGCGTTTCGTGAATTTAATCTTCGGCATCGTGGTCAGCTTCGATCTGATCCAGGGCGCTCAGGGCATCGGCGACATTATCGAATTCAACCACACGGCCTTCATCCAGATCGGCCTGGGCGGCCTTCTCCAGGCGCTGCCAGCGCTCGCTCCAGAACCAGGCCTGGTCGGGGGGGATAACCTGGGCCCGGCTGACCAGCACACACCCCTTCTCGTCAGTGTAGAACAACAGATCGTCGCCTTCTTCGGCTCCTAGCTGTCTGCGGATCTCTGGTGGGATGGTGACCTGGCCTTTCGTGCGCAGGCGAGTCTTATAAAATGATTTTTCCATTTGTGTGCTCCTGGTAAGAAAATCCAACTTTCTTACTATTATACCGCGTTGCTGCTGGCAGGTAAGTGTTTTAAGCCGTTTTGGCTGCTCGCCTGCTGGCATATGGGTGGTAGTTCTTTCATGTTAGAGCTCTTCTACCTGTCCCAGTTGGTTGCGTATCCAGGCCAGGGCATCGCCCGGCGTGCCAATGCGTAGACCGCTGCGCCGGGCGACTTGCGGATCATCCAGGAAATGACGGCGGTTCAACGTGACCAGGTAATCCGCCTGGGCCGCCATGGCCGCCAGCAAGATGGGCACATCGGCCGGGTCGGTCATCCAATCCAGGTGGGTGAGCACCTCTTGCAGCTCCGGGTCATGCACGATCTTGACCTGCGATTGCAAGATGGCCTGGCGCACCTCGCTCAATGCCGCCGGGGCTTTGCGCGCCACGGCCCGCTCGGTTTCTGCCACCACCTGCTCAGAGATCAGCAAGTCCAGCCGCCCGATTTCCGCCAGCAAGAGTAAGGCCCGCGCCGCTCCGCCGGCCGAAACGATCCCTGCAAACAGGGCGCTGCTGTCCAGGAATAACCTATTTCTGGACATAACGTTCCTGGTAATAGTGTTGGCGTTCTTCGTCCAGGGCTTGCAGCACCTCGTCTACAGGCACATCTTGCTCTGCCAGCAAGTTGGCTACCCGGTCGCCCAATTTGGCTACCGCAGAGGCTTTGGGGGTAAGTATAAAGGCGCCATCACCCAGGTCAATCAGGGTGAAAACGTCGCCTTCGTTCAGGCCGTATTTACGGCGCAATTCCATCGGCAGGGTCAGGCTGCCTTTGCTGCGCATTTGAATGGTTGTGGTCATCGGCTTATTCTCCTTTTCAGAAATACGGAATTCCTTGTATTCTTATTTTACACCTATTTTCGAATACAAGAAAGTAGAATATCTTTACACATTATGCAATACCAGGCGCCAGCGCTCGTCAGGTAACCTGGAACGACAAGATGCTGATTTGGTCAACGATATGATTATCTCCCACAACGGTCCGAAAAGTCAATCACCAGGTAAATAGACTGGTTACCACAATCAATAAGGAATGTAGCATAATTTTGTCCATGGTAACTGACATCTTGTTTGCCGAATTGTTGACCAAAAAAATGGACCGAGAGCATTGGACGCAGGCAGACCTGGCCAGGGCTGCTGGGCTAGGCCCAGCCACCGTTTACAGGATTTTGACTGAAACAAATAGAAGGCCTAAGCCGGAAAGCTGCCTGGGGATTGCCAAAGCCCTGAATATTTCACCTATTATTGTTTATCGAGCTGCAGGTCTTCTGCCGCCCGAACCCGATTTTCCGGAATTAGAGGAGCTCAATATAACTGTGGCGCAGCTCCCCGAACAACAGCGGCAGGTAATTGTTGCGACTGCCAAAGTAATGCTCGAAATCCACAATAAAGGCTATGCTATCGTCAAGTGAGGCCCCTGGTAGTAAGGCCTGTAACCTGTGTTGATTTTCTGAACCTTCTCATCCTCTGCCGGTTGTTAGCCGGGTGATGCTACCCATCCTGTGTAGTTTATATTCCAGGGATAATCCCTGGTAGTTTTTTCGCGGCATTTACGGGTAATTTTCTCCTTTTATTGGTTGTATCTTCTTTAAAAATCGATATTCTGCTCCAGATATGGAGAACCAAGCGAGGTGATTATGACCATTCGTGTGATTGCCATTGATGACCATCCCCTGATCCTGAAGGCTCTGGAAGACCTGTTCAGGGATCAGCCCGATATCCAGATGGTGGCCGCTTCACTCCAGGGATCGCAGTTGATCAGGTTGGCGCGGG
>CAZVRZ010000135.1:0-14185 GCA_964629965.1 uncultured Anaerolineaceae bacterium | reverse complement strand
CGGTGATCAAAATGACGGAATGTGATCTGGTCCGGCACAAATATTTTGCTGAAAAAGTGATCCAGACCTGTGCCTTATGCGAAAAGTGCGTTGAGGACAATGGAACGCCGCGTTGTGTTTCTAAGAGGGACACCGGCGGAGGTGAACTATACACCAACGCGCTGTCAGGATTGCATCTCAGCTCCGGCAGCAATGGCCAGTGTTCGGAGTGCCAGCCGGCTCACGACCCCAACGAGATGTACGGGCCGGCGGGCGACTTGCTGCCGGGCCAGGTGCTCACCTACACCATTGCGTATGAGAACATGGGCGCCGGTGAGGCCTATTCGGCCTTCATCGTTAATCAACTGAGCGAACACTTTGACCTAGACTCGCTTCAGGTGGTGAGCGGTGCGGCCACCCTCTCGCGCCCCAATGCCACGCTGTACTTCTCGGTCGGCGACCTGCCCGCGGGTGGCCAACCCGGGGCCGGTGGCTCGGTGATCTATACCGTGCGGCTGAAGAGCGGCTTGCCCTCCGGCACGGTGATCCAGAACCAGGCCGTCGTTCACTTCCCCTCCGCGGACGAAGAAACCCCCACCAATCCGGTGATCAACGTGATCGTGCCGCTGCGGGTGGATGATTTGGCGCTGACCACCACCGCAACGCAGCCGGTCGCCTTCACCCTCGCCGGCCAAGATGCTGCCGGTTTGCCGCTCACCTTCACGATCCACCAGGCGCCGCTGCACGGCACGCTGAGCGGCGCGGCGCAGCATTTCACCTATACGGCGGGCGCAGGCTTCAGCGGTATCGAGTTGGTGACGTTCTCGGCCAGCAATGGCGCTTCAGAAAGCGGCTTGGGCCAGGTAGTCATCACGGTGCTGCCCGATCCCTCCGACGCGGTCAAGCCGCAGGTGTGGTTTATCGCCCCTGTGCAAGACGAGATCGTCTGGGTCAGCCCGGCTGCCTTGTCCGGCCAAACCGGCGCCGTCTATAACCCGGTCATCCAGGTGCAGTTTTCCGAGGCCATCGCAGTACCTACCTTAACCGGCAGCACCGTGCTGGTTACGAACGGTACGACTGCCGTTCCGCTTGAATTGAATTGGGACAGTGTCTCCAACCAACTGCTCATCCGCATGAAGGCCGTACCCGTGGAGGGGGCCGTCTATACCGTGCGCTTGACCACCGGCGTACAAGACCTGGCCGGTAACGGATTGACCGCCGAGAAAAGCTGGAGCTTTACCCTGCGGCTCACTGCACTACCCGCCTGGCAGACCTACCTGCCGGTGCTCAGGCGCTGATGCACTTCTTTTGCCGCAGGGAGGGGGTCACAACCGCATCCATCGCCAATAAACATCCTTCTCAAAGCAGGGTTGCCCAAAGAAATGGCAGCCCTGCTTTACTGACGATATCCGCATACGGCTCGCCGGCCTGATTGCTGGTAGAATTAGCTATCTCAAAATATCTTTGGAGTTTGTTCAATGCGTTTTCATTTCGGCGCTGTTCCTGAAGATGCCGCCTTCGATCCGCAGGCCGAGGGCTGGCGGGGCATTCGCGAGCCCAGCCCGCTGGCGATCAATTTCCTTGCCTTACCGGTGGGAATCGTCCTGGCCCTCTTTACATTTCTCTTGTTGTGGTTGGTCTTCCCAAAAGATATGCTCTATAACCGGGTGGAGAGACTCGATTTCCCGGGCTGGCTGCTGGCCCTCATGTTCATCCTGATCATCCCGGTGCATGAGCTTCTGCATGCTGTCTATTTTCCGGGCCATGGCCTCACCAATCGTACCGTGATCGGTTGTTGGGCCTCGCGGCTTTTGTTCTATGCCAGTTACGATGGGCCTATGTCGCGCAATCGCTTTCTGGTTGTATTTCTTAGTCCTTATCTGTACCTGTCGCTGCTGCCTGTTGCCCTGATTGCTGTGTTGCGCCTGGTTGTGGCGCCGCTGGAAGTCTTCGTATTCCTGGCTGTGTTTTCGTTGATCAGCGGCGTCCTGGCTTGCGGTGATATCATCGGCTTTGCGCTGGTACTGGCGCAGATCCCGAAGCAGGCCAGTGTGCGCAATAAAGGCTGGAAGACGTATTGGAAGGAGAATTGACATTTTCTGCCTTTTATGCGAAGATGAACGCAAAGATTACCAACCTCCTCAAGGAGACCAACGCATGTCCACCATCACCCGCCTCAACCTTGCCCCCGCCATGTTCAGCGAGAAAGAGACCCTCCTGCTGGAGCATGGCGCTCTGTGCGCTTCCACTTTCCGCTACCCCAGCGGTGTGCCGGCGCTGCGCCTGAAGAACGAACTGGGCTGCCTGGTTATGCTGCCCTTCCAGGGACAGCAGATCTGGCGGGCAGAGTTTGCCGGCCGCGACTTGACTATGAAGTCCATGTTCACCGAGCCTCGCCCGACGCGCACTTACCTGGAAAACTATGGCGCTTTCCTGATCCACTGCGGCATGACCGCCATGGGCGTGCCCACCGGCGCAGATGCCCATCCCTTGCACGGTGAGCTGCCCAATGCCCCTTATCGAGAAGCCTGCCTGCTGCTGAGCGAAGACGACACCGGCCTGTTCCTGGGCCTGTCGGGCGTCTACCAGCACACCGTCGCCTTCAGCACCAACTACCTGGCCGAGCCGCTGGTCAAGCTGTACGCCGGTTCCAGCCTGTTCTACATGGGCATGACGGTCACCAACCTGAAACATACCGATATGGAGATCATGTACCTGGCGCACGTCAACTTCCGCCCGGTGATGAACAGCCGCCTGGTCTACAGCGCTCGCTGCACGCCCGAAACGGTGCGCGTGCGCCGCAGCATCCCCTCCCATGTCCACCCCAAGCCGGGCTACCGGGAATTTTTGGATGAATTGGCCGAACACCCCGAAAAGCACCACCTCCTGGCTCCCAGGCTGCTCTTTGACCCCGAGGTGGTGTTTTTAATCGATTACCTCACCGATCAAGCGGGCTGGGCGCACACCATGCAGGTGCATCCCGATGGCAGCGCCGATTATATCTGCCACCGCCCGCAGCAGCTCGATCATGGCGTGCGCTGGATCTGCCGCACCCCCGACCAGGATGCCCTGGGCATGGCCCTGCCCGCCACCGCTGAGCCGGAGGGCTACCATGCTGAGCAAGCCAAGGGCAATCTCAAAATACTCCCGCCGCAGGGGCAGTTCGCCTGCGATATGATCGCCGGCGCGCTGCTGCCCGAAGACGCCCACCAGGTGGAAGGCCGTATTAAGTCCATCCTGGCCGAATGAGTTCTTGATATAAAGATAACCTATGGAGGTCATGATGTCCGCTTTTGATCTACCCGTCCAGAACCCCGAAAACCGCCTGGTAGGCGACCCGCCCAAGATCGGTATTCGCCCGGCGATCGATGGCCGGCGCAAGGGCGTGCGTGAGGCGCTCGAAGGCCAGACCATGGCCCTGGCGCAGGCCACCGCCGAATTCCTGAGCGCTAATTTGCGCCATGCCAACGGCCTGCCGGTGGAGTGCGTGATTGCCGATAGCTGCATCGGCGGCGTGACCGAGGCGGCTATCTGCGCCGAGAAGTTCCAGCGCCTGGGGGTGGGCGTTTCTCTCACCGTGACGCCCTGCTGGTGTTATGGCTCCGAGACCATGGATATGGATCCCCGCATACCGAAGGCGGTCTGGGGATTCAATGGCACCGAGCGCCCGGGCGCGGTCTATCTGGCGGCGGTATTGGCCGCCCACAATCAGAAGGGCTTGCCGGCTTTCAGCATCTACGGCCGCGATGTTCAGGATGCCGGCGACTTGAGCATTCCGGCGGACGTGCAGGAAAAGCTGCTGCGTTTTGCCCGCACCGGCCTGGCCGCAGCCACTATGCGGGGTAAGTCGTATCTCTCGCTGGGCGGCGTGTCGATGGGCATTGCCGGGTCGATCGTCGATCATGCCTTCTTCGAGCAATACCTGGGTATGCGCGTCGAAACGGTCGATATGTCCGAGTTCATCCGCCGTATCGATATCAAGATCTACGATCCCGCCGAGTACCAGCGTGCCCTGGCCTGGGTGCAGCAGCACTGCCGCGAGGGGCGCGAGTACAACCCGCCTCCCCTGCAGCGCAGCCGCTCTCGCAAGGATCGCGACTGGGAGATGGTGGTCAAAATGACTCTCATTGCTCGTGACCTGATGGTGGGCAACCCGCGCCTGGCCGCATTGGACCGCGGCGAAGAAGCTCTTGGGCATAACGCCATCGCAGGCGGCTTCCAGGGACAGCGCCAGTGGACCGATCACTTCCCCAACGGCGATTTCATGGAGGCCGTTTTGAATTCTTCCTTCGACTGGAACGGCATCCGCCAGCCGTACATCTTTGCCACCGAGAACGACAGCCTCAACGGCGCCTCCATGTTGTTCGGCCACCTGCTGACCAACAGCGCCCAGGTCTTCGCTGATGTGCGCACCTATTGGAGTCCCGCGGCGGTCAAGCGCGTTGCCGGGCATTCGCTGGAGGGCATGGCGCAAGGCGGTTTCATTCACCTGATCAACTCCGGCGCGGCTGCCCTGGATGCCTGCGGCTGCCTGCAACGGGACGGCCAGCCGGTGATGAAACCCTATTGGGAGATCACCCCCGTCGAGGTGGCCGACTGCCTGTCCGCCGTCACCTGGTACCCGGCCCGCACCGAATACTTCCGCGGCGGCGGTTTTTCATCCGGCTTCCTCACCCGGGGCAGCATGCCGGTCACTATGTCGCGCTTGAACCTGATCAAGGGCCTGGGGCCGGTCTTGCAGCTTGCCGAAGGCTACACGGTCGATCTGCCGCCAGACGTATATGAAACGCTGAACGAGCGCACCGATCCCACCTGGCCCACCCATTGGTTTGTGCCGCGTCTGACGGGCAGCGGCCCCTTCCAGGATGTTTATTCGGTGATGGCCAATTGGGGAGCCAACCATGCCGCCCTCAGCTACGGGCATATCGGCGCCGACCTGCTCAGCCTGGCTTCCGTGCTGCGTATCCCGGTCAGCATGCACAACGTGCCCGCCGAGCAAATTTTCCGTCCCAGCGCCTGGAGCGCCTTCGGCGCGCTCGATCCGCAGGGCGCCGATTATCGCGCCTGCGCCAACTTTGGCCCGCTCTACGGCTGAAATCTTTACCATAGGATACGAGCTTCATGGCGAAAAAGGTTTTTGTAAGCGGTTGTTTTGACCTGCTGCACAGCGGGCATATTGCTTTCCTGGAGCAGGCGGCTTCTTACGGCGACCTGTACGTGGCCCTGGGTTCCGATCAGACTGTGTTTGCACTCAAAGGCCGTGCCCCGGTCAACAACCAATCGGAACGGCTCTATATGCTCCAAGCCCTCAACTGTGTCAAAGAGGCTTTTATCTCCAGCGGCAGCGGCATCCTGGATTTTGTCGAGGAGTTTACCGCTCTCCGGCCGGATATGTTCATTGTTAATGAAGATGGCAATTTGCTGGAGAAACGCCGCCTGTGTACCCAGGTGGGGGGGGAGTACAAGGTCTTGGCGCGCATGCCCCACGCCGGGCTGCCCGCCCGCTCGACCACTTCTCTGCGCGCGGTTTCGACTATGCCTTTTCGTATAGGCATCGCTGGCGGCTGGCTGGACCAACCCTTTGTTTCCCGTTGGCATCCCGGCCCGTTGATCACGGTATCGCTGGAACCGACGATCGATTTCAACGACCGCAGCGGCATGGCCTCCAGCACCCGTCGCAGCGCCCTCGATCTCTGGGGGCCGAATTTGCCGGGCGGCGATCCGCATCAGTTGGCCAAGATCCTGTTCTGTTACGACAATCCTCCCGGCACTAGGGAGATTTCCGGCTCGCAAGATGCCATTGGCATTGTCTTCCCCGGCTTGAACATATCCTTTTACGAAGGGGAGTACTGGCCCAGCCGCATCGAGTCGCTGCATGCCGAGGCGGCGCTCCGCTTCATCGAAGACTCGCTTTACCTGGTTCCCTTGGGCCCGCGTCTTCCCGGTTACGATGTTCTATCCGACACCCGTATCGACCGCCAGGGCGCTCAGGCGTTGGCGCAAGCCGCCGAGTCCTGCTGGCAGGCCATCCTGGCGCAGGATTTGCCCGCCTTTGGGACTGCCTTCCGCCTTTCTTTCGAGGCGCAGGTCGCCATGTTCCCCAACATGCGCAATGCCCTGGTGGACGAACTGATCGATATCTACCGTCACCAGGCGTTGGGCTGGAAATTATCCGGCGCGGGAGGAGGCGGTTACCTTATCCTGGTGTCCGATCATGTCATCCCCGAGTCGCTCCGCGTCTACGTCCGGCGGGCCATCTTGTAGGCTTTCCCATGCCGCGCACCGTCTTCATCCCTTACCAGCCCAAGACGATCCTCAATAAGAGCAAACGCCCGGATCACTGGTTCTGGACCCGCTACAGCGCCTATCCTTACCTGGGTTGCCAGCACGGCTGTGAGTTCTGTTACTGCCGCGAGCAGAAGTATTTTCCCTTGGAAAAAATCGAAGACTTTCCTTACCAGGTCAAGGTGAAGGAAAATGCCCCGCTGCTGCTGCGCAAAGCCCTCAGCCGCCTGCCGGTGGATGTGATCATGCTGGGCGATTATCAACCCGCCGAGCGCAAGTTTCAGCTCACCCGCCGCATGTTGGAAGTGTGCCTGGAATTCGGTTTTCCGGTGTTCGTCTTGACACGCTCGCACCTGGTGCTGCGCGACCTGGATCTGTTGCAGGCCATCCACCAGAAAGCGCGGGTGGTGGTGGGCTTCAGCATCATTACTACGCCCGATTCACCCCATCACGAGCAGGTTCGCATCCTGGAGGGCCTGGCGCGGCCGGTGTCGCAGCGCTTTTCTGCCATGGAACAGGTGGCCAAGGCCGGCCTGCCTACTGGCGTTTGCTTCATGCCAGTCCTGCCGGGATTTTGCGATGACCCGGAAAACGTTCACCAGGTGGCGCGCTGGACGGCCGGGCATGGCGGAAGCTTTATCCTGACCTCCAGCCTGACGCTCTCCGACCAGCAGCGGGAGTATTTCTTCGGTGTGTTAGCCACCCGTTTCCCCGAACATCTCCCCATGTACTGGCGCCTGTACCCGCCTGGCAGCTATAATCCCGCCGGTTATCCCTGGCTGGCCTTTGCCCGCCAGGTGCGTTCTGCCTGCCGCCAGTTCGGCCTCATCGATCGTATGCCCCGCCCGATCATTCCCGGCGACAAACGGGCGTTGAACAAGCAGATCGTCGAAACCCTGGCCAACCGCGCCTACGAGCTGGAGATCCAGGACAGCCCGCAGTACCAGGTGTGGGCTTTGCGCAAGGCCGCCTGGGCGATCGAAGACCTGGAACAGGATATCGCCCTGTTATATCGTTCCCTGGGCAGGCATGGCCTGGAAAGCATTCCCGAGGTAGGACCCGGCCTAGCGGCGCAGATCGAACGCTTTTTGCATGAAAATAGGGTAAAACTGGCTGATTAACTAACATTATTGCAAGGAACACTCGCGCCTGTTGTCACGAGTTCGTAACGTTAATAAGATATTAATAGATATATGGTAACCTGTAGTGGGTTCTATGAGGTAATTCATGGATTTACTTGGATTGAAAATGCCCGGCTTTTTAGCTCGCCGGTTTGTTGTGTTGGCAACCGGGTTGACTCTGATCGTCTTGTTTGCCCTGGTGCAGCATACGCTGACCACGCGGGCGGCTGCAGATGACCTGTCGGTAGAGATCCTCGCCGCCCCCAATTTAGCGCTGGATTCGAGCGTAGCGTCCAATCCTACTTCTGGCCCCGAAGCCGTCACTGTCATCGGGAAGTTTTGTAACCAAAGTACATCCAACACACTAACGGATGTAATGGGTTTTATCGGCAATTACCGCCAGGATGAGTCCCCGGCTGCGCCCGACGAGCCAGGCGTGTACCCGGAAACGAGCGGTTATGCGTTCACTCATTACGGCGGCAGCCAGGCTGAACTGGACGCTTCTCGTTATATCGGTGAGTTAGTGCCCGGCGAATGCTCGCTGCAGTACTGGCAGTTCACCTACCCGCTCGATGATGCGGTGTGGGGCGACGCGGCCGATCCGAGCGATGACCTCGCCCTGCACTTCGATGTTTGGGGCGCAGCGGATGACGGCGCCAGCGGTTCTGCCGGTCATGCCACGCACACCATGACTTTGCGATACACCACCCCGGCCTCGCTCAGCGCCATTGCACCCATGCCGCAGGGCGAGTGGTTCCCCGTCAGCCAGGTGCTGCCTGGTCAGACGGTCTCGACCAATCCCATCATTTACAACCTGGGCCAGGTGGGCGCCGGCTTCGATAACAACGGTGACTTCGTGTCCGATTACGATTTTTGGCTGCAACCCGTCGGCGACACCACCTACGATCCGGCCTGCCTGCGCCTGGTGGGCGCCAGCAGCGTGATCACCGTCACCCGCAGCGGCATGCCCCCCATGATCCTCACCGCCGCCGATCAGCTCTATTTCACCAATATTCCCTCCGATAATACCAACGTCACCGCCCGCGTGGTGTATGATTTTGTAGCCTTGAGCGGGCCTTGTACGACCAGCTTGAGCCCTTACCAGGAAACTGCCTCTGGGACGCAAAGCGAACAGTACAACGATACGCTGGGGGCGGGTTTTGCGGGCCTGAACGTTGCCGCCCCTGGTGTGGAGTTGCAGAAGAGCGCCTCTCCCAGCCAGGTAACCACCAATACAGAAGTCACCTATACGATCCTGTTCGAAAATACTAGTGCCTCTTCGGCCGGCTCGCCTGACGATGGCATGCCCCTGGTGATCGAAGACAGCATCCCGGAGAACACGACTTATGTTTTCGACAGCGCCGACTCGGCTTGGGACGGCGGCAGTATCCAGGTGCTGTATTCCACGGATAACGGCCTCACCTGGAGCACAGAGGAGCCTCTCTCTGGCGTCACCACGCTGCGCTGGGTGTTGGGCAGTGTCCTGCCTGCTGCTGGGCCCTCCAGTGCTTCCGGCTCGCTCTCGTTCCAGGCTCTGACCGCAAGCAGCTTGCCCTCCGGAGCAGCGGTCATCGAGAATGAAGCCTGCGGTCGTTTTGGTGATGGCGCCAGCTTCGCCTGTGCCAGTGCGGCCAGCTTGATCCAGGGCGGCAATATCCTGGGAAACCTGGTCTGGCAGGATGAGAATGGCGACGGCTTGCAAGCCGCCACCGGCGAGCCAGTCTTGCCGGATATCCTGGTCAGCCTGTATTGGGATCGCTCTGACCAGGGTACCCTGGGTGTGCTGGATGATACCGATATGCTGGTGCTGACCGATACCACGGATGCCAGCGGCCTTTACGGCTTCACTCAGCTGCCCGATGCGCGTTTCATCGTCGCGGTAGATACGGACGATGCCGACCTGCCCATTGGTTATACCTATACCATTGCGGATGCAGTGGCCGTCAACCTGGTTTCTGCCGGCGATATCACCAATAACGATGTCGATTTTGGCTTTGGTCCCTCTTTGACCGTCACTAAGGTTCTCTCGGCGACCGACCCGGCCTTCAAAGATGAGTATGTCACCTTCCGTGTCGATCTGACCAACAATCGTCCCGGCGATGGCACAGCCCAGGGTTACTGCACTTATTATGCCTGGGCTTCGCATGTCAACACTTCTACTGAAACGCCGGCCAGCGGCGCCAACAGCAATTCCACCTGGCAGAATGCGAGCGCGGCCTTACTGCGCCCGGATGGTTTGTATGCCATCTCGGATATGGCGAATGCCGCCGACAGCCTGGGCTTGAGCGGCTTCAACCTGGCGCCGGGTTCCGGCGAAATCCAGGAAGTGCGCCTGATCTTGTACCTGATCGAAGAGCGAGATTTGAAACCTACCGCCCGCCTAGATTTGACCGCCTATCGTGATAATACAATTTACGATGCGCTTCCCTCATTAACAGGCTTGGTGGAGCCGTTTACGGGTGGGCTGGGCGAACTCACGATTTATACCAGTGAGGTGATCACCAATCCATCTTTGACTGCTTGGGCCTGGGATGATTTTCAGAATAATTCTACCGAGCTATTGTTGGTGACCAGCGGCGGCTCCAGCAGCATGGGCTATATCAAACTGGACGCGGTGGCCTATCAAATTACCACCGACCAGCGCTGCGGCGGCGCAGAAGATAACATCACCTATCTGCCCCTCACCGATACCTACGATGCCAGCCTGCTCGAATTCATCGCTGCCGACCCGCCGCAAACCAGCCAGGTGGTGACTGGTACCGTAGGTACGCTCACCTGGAACAACCTGGGCACTTTGTACGCCGGCGGCTCTCAAGAGCTCATTCTTACCTACAAAGCGCTGCAGCCGCCCACCAGCGGCGTCATGACGACCAATACGGTCACTTCGACCGGCTCGTTATTTGGCGATGCGCAGCCGGTCAACATGGACGCCGATTCCGCCACGGTACGTATCTACTTTTCTGGTTCGGTCAGTGGATATGCCTGGAGCGATTCGCATTCTAGCCCGGCTGCATACTACGGCTGGTATTCAACCACCGGTTACGATGCGGTTTCTCCTGGAGACACCTTCATTCCAGGCGTAACAGTGAACCTATACGCTTGCTATAGTACGGTTACCGGGCTGCTGATCGATCCGGCTACTTATGGCAGTACCAATCAGGAATGCGAATCTACCCAGGTCAATGGCGAGTGGCGCCTGTTTGGTTCGCAGGTTACAGATGCCAGCGGCTATTATAGTTTCACCCGCCTGCGCGATGGCTTCTACAATGTGCAGGTGGTCGCTTCCACTCTGCCTGCCGGGTTTACCAGCCGGGCCGAGCCGGACCTGGCCGGCAATGGTGCTGGTTCTACCTGCGGCGCCGCATGCGATAACCTATGGTATCCATGGAACACCCCTCTTAAGAGAATAACAAATCCCGTTTATTCAACTACTGCTCCGGATAATATCACTGCCATCAGCTTCGGTTATACCGGCAGCGGGGTTATCCTGGGTTCCGTCTTTGCCAACACGGATAGCGACGGCGTTTTCGATAGCGATGAGCCTGGTATGGGCGGCGTGGTGGCCTGGTTGTGCCCCAGCACCGCCGATCCCTGTAGTGCCTCTACCTCCGGCGTGGTAACCGCGACCACGAACATTACCGGAAATTATTCCTTCACCGGGCTGGCTGCTGGGATTTACAAGGTAGCTATCAACACCGCCTCCCTGCCGGCCGGCACCTGGGCTCAGACCTACGATCCGGAATACAAACCTTGCAGCGACTTGCAGTGCGATCACCAGAGCGCCGCCATCGCCCTGGCTGCCAGTGAGGTGAAAGGCCCCTACAATTTCGGTTATACCGGCGGCTTACAGATCGGCAACCTGGTCTATGCCGACTGGAACGGCGGCGGCGAGCCCAACACCGGCGAGCCGGGTCTCTCTTCTGTGACCGTTTATCTGTATAAAGATCTGGACAAGGATGGCGCTGTGGATGCCGGTACCGACATCCTGCTGCAAACCACGAATACGAATGTCAGCGGGATATATACCTTCACCAATATTGTGGGCAGCTCGTCCGGTCTCGGCTACTTGGTGATCGTTAACGAGGGAGATTTGCCTGCTGCTTACCAACAGACCGGCGATCCCGATGAAGACGATACCTGTACCGTGTGTGATGCGGTCGCCCGGGTGGTGGTCACCTCGACCAACCGCCTGGATATCGATTTTGGCTACCAGCCCTTCGGTTATGCTACCATCGGCGACACCACCTGGGCTGACAGCGATAGCGATGGTGTGCAGGATGCCGGCGAAATCGGCCTGGCGGGCGTTACCCTGCGCTTATATCGTGACTTAACCAATAACGGCTTGGATGCCGCCGATCCCCTGGTGGCAATCACCACCACCATCACGGGCGGCGCGTATATTTTTCGCGGCCTGCCTGCCGGCGATTACCTGGTGGATGTGGATGGTACGACCATCCCCACTGGTTATACCTTGAGCACGGCCAACGATCCCGCCGATGTCACCCTGGTAGCTGCCCAGGCTTACACGACTGCCGATTTTGGTTTTGCTGCCAATGCTGTTGGCAATTATGTCTGGCAAGATAACAATGGCGATGGGGTGCAGGACAGCGGTGAGCCGGGTCTTTCTTCGGTTACGGTTTACTTGTGTTCTTCCAGCCCGTGCGGCAGCAGCAATGCCTTGCGCACCACTGCCACCAACCCCAGCGGGTATTATGGATTTTCTGGCTTACCGGTCGGCAGTTACGTGCTGGCTGTGAATACCGGCACACTGCCCGGCGGCTCAAGCGGCTGGGTGCAATCCTACGATCCCGACTCGGCTTATACCTCCGGCGCGGCCTATCCTTACTGTTCAACCAACTGCGATGCCCAGGCCTCCGCCAGCCTGCAGCTAGGCACCCGCGATTACGGGAAAGACTTTGGCTTCCAGCCGGACGGCGTGGTGGGCGATACGCTTTGGATCGATACGAACGGCAACGGCCTGCGCGACGCCGGCGAATCGGGCCTGGGCGGGATGCAGGTGACCCTGTGCAACGATAGCAATACGAACACGGCTTGCGATGCGGGCGACTCGCTGTATCGTACCACTACCACCAACCTGGACGGTTACTACAGCTTTGGCGCCCTGGCGGATGGCGTGTATTACGTGGATGTGATCAGCGCCGTTCCTTCTGGCCTGGCGCAAACATTTGAAAAGAACGAATCGTCTCCGGATGGCTTTACTGCGTTGCAGATTTCCGGCGGGGCGGTGGATTCTATCAATAATGGCCCTCCCTGCACCGGTTGTGACCTGGATATCGACTTCGGCTACCGCTACAGCGGCAGTTGGGCGGTCGATGGGCACGTCTTCTTCGATGTGGGCGCGGGTGGTGTTCCAGCGGATAGTGTCTTGAACGACACTTATATAACAGGCCTGGACACGGGTTACTCCGGGATCACCGTCTACTTGTGGGATGTCAACCGTAACCAGATCGGGATCACCACCACCAACAGCCTCGGACGTTACCAGTTCACTGGCCTGCCCGTTGGCGAATACACCGTGTCGGTGGATCCGGCTGCGCCGCAGTTGAGCGGCATGGCATTGACGGCCACGCCGTACTGCCCCTCGGGGTGCATGAATTACAGCACCTTCACCCTTAGCGCCGATGTCCATGATCAGGATTTCGGCTTCTATGCCGCCATGGATTTCGGCGACCTGCCGGATCTGAGCATCACTCCGATCGACCCTTACATCCTGTATGACTACAGTTCGCTGCTGATGTACGAAGGCGCCTACCACACCCTGCCTGCAGCCTCACAGGCTTACCTGGGCAGCAGCGTTTCCTCGGAGGCCGATTCGTTGGTGGTGGACGAAATGGCTACCAGTGACACCTATGACGATGGTGTTGTGATCCTCTCCTCTGAGAACTGGTTTCCCAGCAGTCCCATCACGGGCACGGTCACCCTGCGCGATCCAGATGGCTCGGCTTATCTGGTGGCCTGGTTTGACTGGAACCGGGATGGTGATTTCGCCGATGCTAATGAGCAGATCGTCATCGGAACGATTGCTACCAACGTGGATGGGACACCCAAGATGGTAGGAATATCCATCACCTTGCCGGCGGACTTTATTGCCGGGAAAACCTACTACGCTCGTTACCGCTTGTACGACAGCCAACCGGCGATCCTCTCGGCCTCTGGCAGCGCCGTCAACGGCGAAGTCGAAGATTACCGTTATGATTCTCCCCAAACCACGCCGGTGACGCTGGCGTACTTCAGCAGCAGCCGGGATGGGGAGGTGACCACGTTCGAATGGGCCACCGACACCGAGACGGGCAACCTGGGCTTCAACCTGTACGTGCAAGGGCCAGAAGGGCTGGAGCAGATCAACCCCGAGCTGATCCCCTCGCAAGCGGTGGATTCGCTGGTGCGGCTCAACTACCGGGTGGAAGCCAGCGGGCTGAGCGGAGTGGTGTTCTACATCGAGGATGTGAGTGTGGATGGCGAAGCAGAAGTGCACGGGCCGTTCGAGCTGAGTCAGAGCTACGGCGAGCGGGGCACGGTGGAAGCCATCGACTGGGCCGCTGTGCGGGCCGAGAACGAGCGCCTGGAAGCGCAGCGCCAGGGCCAATGGCTGCTGGCAGCCGAGGCCGTACCGGCCGAAGTGCTGGCTGCCTACCCAGAGGACGAGAACGCTGCCGGTCGTGGAGAAGAAGGCGTATCTGGGATCGACGCCCGCATCCGGCAGGACTGGCGCACGCGCAGCTACCCGCTGGTGGAGCTGCTGGTGAAAGAGAGCGGCATCTACCGGGTGAGCTACGAAG
>CAZVRZ010000134.1:13889-14334 GCA_964629965.1 uncultured Anaerolineaceae bacterium | reverse complement strand
GCATTGGATGCCTGCACGGCCGAGAATGTATCTCAAATGCATCAAGCTATGGAAGCGATCTTTCGGTGGCACAGTTAAACCTATCATCACGATTATCAGTTGAACTGGCAGGTGCTGGATACCGATATGACCGGTCGTCCGTGTGGTAGAAAGGCTAAGTTTGTCAGTAAAGGTTACTTTGCCAAGCAACGCAACCGGCGTGGCCGCCAGGAAGGGTACGTCATCGGAACCTGGTATGAAGAAATTGTGGTGGAACGGATCTATGACGGAAAAACCCAGTTGAACAAAGCCTTGCGACCCTTGATCGAAGCATCCGAACAGGTCTTGGCAATGGATGAACGCAAACGCCAACGCACAATTTTGCGCATTGACTCGGGGGGTGGCAGTGTTGAAGATATCAACTGGCTGTTGGAGCGGGGCTACCAGGTGCGTGGCAAAGATTATT
>CAZVRZ010000134.1:0-13879 GCA_964629965.1 uncultured Anaerolineaceae bacterium | reverse complement strand
TTCGTGCCAAGACGCTGGCGGAGAGTGTGACCGGTTGGATTACGGCTCCCTGTGATAGAGGCCGTCAAATGGGTTGGGTGACGGTCGAAACAGAGCTGTATTGTCGCCCAGTCAAACGAATTGCCGTGCGCTGCCACAAAAAAATGGCCACTGGGGATATGGCTTGATCATTTCGACCTCGTCTCCGAAAGATGTGTTGCTGCTGACTGGCGGTTATGAGCAAGAAGTAGAAGACCCAAAAGCCGTTCTGCTGGCCTACGTGAATTTCTATGATCAACGAGGCGGCGGTGTAGAGATCAAAATCAAGGAAGATAAGCAAGGATTGGGAACTGCTAAGCGCAATAAGCGCCGTTTCGAAGCTCAACAGGTGTTGATCCAATTGGAAGCCCTGGCCCATAACGTTCTGGTCTGGGCACGACAGTGGTTGACCCCCCGCTGCCCCAAAATAACTCGCCTGGGAATCAAACGTCTGGTTAGAGACGTATTCCAGATGGATGGCTTCTTGATTTTTGACCAAGCCGTTGACCTCCTGCAAGTAACACTCAACCAAACGAATCCGTTTGCCAATGAGCTTTCTGTTGGCCTTGCTTCTCTACTCGCCCAGGAGCATGTCGCCGTTACTTTGGGCGAAACTTAGGTAACTAAGTCAAGCAGACTGACCACTACTAGCAATGGCTTGCTCAATAGGCTGGCAGAATAGGGTATAACGCAAGATGGCTATGTTCAAGGCCGCAGTATTTTTAGATCGAGATGGTGTCATAAACTATAACCGACCCGATTATGTAAAGAGTTGGGATGAGTTTCGTTTCATAAATGGTGCACTAAGCGCTCTAAGGGGGTTAGCCAATTACAATTGGAAAGTTATTGTGATTACAAATCAATCCATTGTTGGCCGTCAAATGATAACATTAGAGCAGTTGCAAATTATCCATGATCACATGGTTAAAGTGATTAACCATCATGGGGGGAGAATTGATAGATTATACGTTTGTCCGCATCATCCAAAGGATGGCTGTTTGTGTCGAAAACCGTTGCCCGGGTTGATATATCAGGCTGCTGATGATTTTAACATCGATTTAGGGGAATCCATTTTTATTGGTGATAGCAAAGGTGATGTTGAAGCATCGCGTGCAAGTGGTCTGCAACCTGTCCTTGTTACAAGCGGATTAACCCCTCCTGGTTCCCTAAACAACGAATGGATTGGTGGCGATTGTTGGGTTACGAAAAATTTGGCTACTGCTGTTAAGAAGGTGAAGAATGCGCAAGCCCTAAACCTTTCTCCTGCTGATTATATTAGAGAAAGGCTCTTGGTACGTTAGTTGCCTTGGGCAACTCGGTTGTGTCTCGCAACCTCCTCTTCTACAACCCCGATTGTTGGTCGGGATGATGTAAGTTTTGCCATTTTTTACCTAAAGGCCCGCCTTTACCCCTGGAAAAACACGATCTACAAAAGCATGACAGCAGTTCTGTTTATAGGAAACAGAGATAGATGGATTAGAGAATATACGGCGAAATAGTTCTCGATCTCTGTCGTGTTTACAGTTCTAAAGTCAGCTGGATTTTCCCAAACCGTATCGCATTCTTCCCAAATCCATGTGGCACATTTTATAAAATAGGAATCGTTGATCTCTGGTTCCAGTTTTTTGGAACAAAATAGGCCTCACCAACAGCATTAGTGGGAATCCGCCTCGCGTACATGATTTCCGGCACACGTTCTCAGTGTAGCGTCTAAACCTGTGGGTACATGAGGGAAAAGACATCAACGCCTATTTGCCTTATCTCAGCATGTATCTTGGTCACGCTCACCTAACGGAAACCGATTACTATCTGCATTTTGTTCCAGAATTCTTTCCTTTATTCAAGGCAAAAACGCTGGAGAAATGTGCTAACCTGATCCCGGAGGTGAACCATGAAGCGGGAAGATAGCTTTCTTAAACATGTGCGGGGATTCTTGACCGTTTACCTTCCAAAAAACAAATGTTGCAGCCAGAATACCTTTTATCCCGAATTTGGGATAACTATTACATCGGCTCGAACAAATCTACCGATCATCCCAACCGTTCCACCAAGAACGAAGAGAGCCAAACAGAACATGGCGAAGGTCACTATGGCTACCGCAGCCTGCCCCTGCGCTTGGCTGATCCCCTCCGACGTTTCAGTGTGACCTTGCTGAATGATGTGCGCCCCGCCAACGAGCACGAAGACCTGCCCGCTGCGGCCCTGCTTTTGCAGTTGAAAGACCGCTATCCCGATCTGCATGTGGATGTCGTAGTGGGAGATTCTGGGTTCGGTTTCGACAGTTTCTTGCATACCGTTTACACCCTGCCCGCCCGGCGAGTGATAGATCTGTGCCAGCACGCCACGGATCGCAACAAAACGCTGTGGCCCACGCGGGGCTACGATGACCGTGGGCGGCCAGTCTGCAACTATGGCTACCGCCTGGTGCCTTACGGTTTTGATCCAGAACGCCAGCGTCACAAATGGTGCTGCGACCAGGCCTGTCTGAAGGGCAAGGATCCGGATGTGCGTTTAGAGCAGGTGATCTATCCCCCGCCAGAATGTCCGTACCAGACCCAAACCTGCAAGCAAGGGCGGGTAGTGGATGTGGGCGAGCACTTTGCCGACGCATCCATGCGCCTTGTCCGGGATATCCCCGTGGGTAGTTCAACCTGGAAGGCGCTTTACCGACGGGCGCGCAACGCCGTGGAAGGTCGCAATGCCAGACTTGAAGATTGGCGCTTGAAGCACATGCCGGTCTACGGACTGCCGCGGGCCGATGCCCTGATCTTCCTGGCCGACACGCTTGATACCTTGACAACCCTGGCACGCCTGGTGTGCGAAGCGCCCAGGCTGACTGCCTGACCTGAAATCTGCCGCCTGCGATACATCCTTTCCGCCGGGCAGAAAAGCAGTTGCCGGGCTATGGGCACGCGCCTGATAGCTGCTTTGATCCACTTCGATAAGTGGAATCGACATGCTTTGCTCAGCCGTTACTCTCCTTACCGGCTCTACCTGTGCTATTGCTACGATTTTGGGGCGGTTTGATGCTGCCGAATGATTCGTCAACCCGGTTTTGGGCTACCTTATGGTCGCTTTTCTTCTTTACTGCTTCGAAGTCCCAGTAATTGGTTGGAATTCAAATGAATGAGTTGAACACAAGCAGGGAATTGATGAGATAATTAGTATTACAGCGCAAGGTTGGTTGAAAAAGCCGCAAGTCTGGCCAGCTTGGATTTGCGGTGAGATAGATAAGCTTGATGGTTACGCTTCTGGTAGTACTGCACCCGCCGCAAGGCGGCCGGAATGTCAAAGACGGGTTTGGGCAGTACACTGGCTAACAGAAGACGAACCTGGTAAACGGTGAGAGCAGGAGCGAGTTGTTGAAAACGGACACGCAGCCGAACCAAGAAATGGTGAGCTAAAGCAGACAGCAGCATATGATGATGCCAGCCGATCCAACTGCGGGTTTCATAATGGTCAAAACCGACTTCCCCTTTGGCTTCTTCGAAGATGGTTTCGATTGGCCAACGCATGCCGCTGATGCGGACAAACTCGATCAAAGGTATGTCGGCAGGTGCATTGCTGAAATAGAACTTGGTCTCGGTTGGATCATCGAGATTGCGGCGAATGATCAGCCAGATTTCAGGGCCTGGCAAGTTGGCATGCGATTCAATGACACGCAAGAAAGCGAAATCACAAACCAGGGGTCCCTTGCTACCTTCTTTGATTTTAGCTCTGCACCACGTGTCTTTAGGGATCAAGGCAACCAATTGATTGACGCTCGTGGGATGATCTGCCGGGTTACGCAAACGCAGGCGGGCAGGATGGCGGCCACGGCCCTTCCATTCTGGGAGATACACTTCAGGACGTGTGCGCCAGATCGGGGTCGAGCATTTGATTTCGGTGAAGTACCATTTATTCAATGCGGCCACGCCATCCCGAAAAGCGGGCGAATCGCCATACAACGCGTCCGCAGCAACCCACTGGAAAGGCAAACCGCCGCGTTGGATGGCCCGGCGCAGCAAATCCAGTCCAATTTCAGGCTTGGTTTGTGGTTTCAATTCTGCCGGTACGCCACAGGCATCTCGTTTTTCGGCTTGTTCATCCGAAAACCAAGCTTCTGGCATGAACAGTTGTCCTTCAATCAAGCTGTATCCTTTGCGGCTGACATAGCCCAGATACACCCCAACCTGGCTGTTCGCCACCTTGCCCACCGAGCCACAGTATTGCGCCGCTACCCCAACCGAGGCGTCACCTTGTTTCACCACCCCGGATTCATCAATCAAAACAACACCATCCGCTTCGCCCAGCGTCTCTGCCACCAATCCCTGGTGGATCCTGATCACCGGCTCTGTCTTCCACGGGCTTTGCCCGATGAAGTACTGCATGCTGCGCACTTTCTCGCCCATCCCCAGTGCGATCTGCTCGATGTTCTTGCGTCCGGCGTCCCCCAGCAAGCCCCGCAGGTAGGCTTGGCTCCATCCCATCTGTTCCACACGTTGAAAGGCTGGCGCAAACAACTCTGTATACTCCGTCATCTCAGCCATAAACTGCTCAACATCTTGCTCCGTCAAATTGCATGCTGGCGCCGGGTAAGTTTCGGTTACAATTCCTATTGGCATGGTTTTCTTCGTCTCCTTCCCACTTGGCCGTGGTCGGAGAAAGATACCATGCCTTTCTATTTCAGGCTACCCTGCCTGTCCATTGTCAACCTTGCGCTGTAATATTAGTTACAAGATGAAAAAGATTCTTTATACCTGGACCGCTCCTGCGTTATTCATGATTGCTGCGGCGATTTTGTTTTCATCTGGATGGCGCTCTTTCAATTCGCCCGAGATTGTGATCGAATGGAGCACTGGCAGCGAATTGAGTACCGTGGGCTTCAATTTGCTGCGGAGTGAATCGCCAGACGGTCCTTGGTCGAAGGTTAATCCGTCCCTGATCCCGCCTGCATCCGATCCATTGATTGGGGGAGATTATTCCTATGTTGATCAGGATATTCGCCCAGATGTGATTTACTATTATTATCTGGAAGATATCGATGAGAATGGTACTACAACCCGTAACGGGCCAATCGAGATCACAGCGCAGCGTGGTGGAGTGATTGAAATGATAGCAGCCGTTTTGCTGCTGGTGATGGGGATCATTTCGTTGGTGAGAATGCGCTCGAACAGACTCCAAACTCTTTCAGACGGGCAAGGTAAGGAACATGCTGCCTGAGGATATATCGCCACCTCTGGTAATTGCTATGGGCGGAATTTCGGTTCAGCTCAAATGCGCGCCATCTAGCTTGCAAGCGAGCTTGCGGAGTTATTATAAAGATTTCTTGCATATTGGACCGGCAGAATTCTGCGCCTCAATTCATTGGGAATATTCCAAAATGACAGTCGATCATCTCGATCCCAAGCTTATTTTTACACCTGATGGGTTGCAATTTGTCTCACCAGAATTCCGAGGCTTTCTGGATGTGTCACGTGGTATGGCTGATGTGAATTTGCAATCCCCGCAGCCTTTTCCGGTGATTGATTATTTCATTCGCATTGTTTTTTCCATGTTGGCTTTCCGTGCCGGTGGATTGTTGTTCCATGGAGCTGGAATCGTTCGCAATGGAAAAGCATTCCTTTTCTTTGGTCATTCAGGATCTGGCAAAACCACCGTAGCAAGACTTTCTCCGCAGGATATTGTGTTGAATGATGACCTGATTTTGTTGTTGCCTGAGGATGGAAAGTGGATAGCGCACGCGACAGCTTTTTGGAATCCGACCCAGGTGCATCCTACCTACCAGGCCGCAACCCTGGTAGGGTTATTCTTACTTGTTCAAGCCAGACAGGTTTGTGCTGAGAAGATGGCATTAGGGCAGGCTTTGGCAGAAATCGTATCGAATGTTCCGGTGATTCCAGCAGATACCGGGCGGAATGCCCAATTGATGGAATTGGTTTTTTCTATGTTACGAAAAGTTCCTGCGTATCGCCTGCACTTTTTGCCAGATAATTCATTTTGGCAAGCGGTGGACGCTTTGGCGCTATAGATGCTATCTGATTTAGGAAATCATATGCTCAAAAAAGTATTGAATTTTATTTTCATTTTGGGATTATGGATGAGTTCATGGAGGCCGAGTTCTACTCCAGGTGAATTGTCTGCCTTCCGTCAGCAAGGGACAGCCCGGACTGTGATAAAAAGCTTGGGTGAACAAGGACCTGGTATACACATTTTATCTGCCAATGAACAAGGCCTGGTTTTACGGCTAGTCGCGCCAGCATTTACGATCGACCGAATCAGCCTGGCCGAACAAGGCTTCGATGTCATCTCTGCTCCAGGGACTGGAATAACCGGTGAGCCAGGAGAGCCAGGAGTGCCAACCTTTGGCATCTTGATTGGCGCGCCGCCAGGTGCGGCTGTGGATATCGATGTGCTTCCTGCGCAGCCCATTCTGGCGGCAGATCAAATCCACTTAGCACCGGCGCCCCAGGCAGAGGCGGCTTCGGAAGATTTTCAACCGGGTGGATGGTTGTATCGTGAGAATCAAGAAGCATATGCTCACTCGGGTTGGTGGCCTGATGTGCCTGCTTACCTTGCGGAGGATGCCTGGTTACGCGATCAACGTATCTTGCGATTGGAATGGTCGCCATTCCAATTTGACCCAACCCAAGACAGGCTGCGTTGGTACCCGGAATTACAGGTAACGGTGCGCTTTACTGAATCGCCTGGGTTTGTGCATCGCACGCGACCATCTACCGCAGCGATTGAATTGAATCCTTTTGAGACAGCCTTGCAGGAAACATTGGTCAACTATGCAATCGCTCGTGATTGGCGCGCCTGGCCGATGGATTCGACAGCCTTGGGTATGGCGTTGGTTCCTGGCAAGGATTACTTAAAGATAGTAGTGGATGAAGATGGTGTTTATCGCATCGGTTTTGATGAGTTGCAGGCGTCTGGGCTGGACCTGACCCTACTTAACCCACTCTATTTCCAACTGGAGAATCTGGGCAGTGCGGTGGCCTATGAACTGGAAGATGATGGCGATGGTATTTTTGAGCTGGGTGAAGCATTGATTTTTTATGGCGAGAAGTTTCGCGGTGATCGCCTGGCAGCAATCTATCAAGATACCATGCAGAACTGGCTGCGCTTATGCAGTTCTTGCCAGTTACAAGGCGTTTTTGAAAAATATACTGAAGACAATGTTTATTGGTTGTCGATATCAGACCAGCCTGGAATTCAGATGGTCAAACAAGACGCTGCACCGCAGGATCAATATCCTGTTCCTGATGCTTATACTGCCACAGTTCGCGCCGAGCCTTCTCATTATTGGTTTTCTTATCATTTCACTAATGAGGATACCTGGTTTTGGGATCGGATCAATACTGGAATTCCTGTGACGCGTTCCTATACTCTTACGCTGGATGCAATTGCACCTGGTGTTGAACCTGTGACTTTGCGAACGTCACTTGTTTCTCGTATGGAAACAACTGGGCACCATACAGTCTTTTATTGGAATGATCTTGTTCAGCCAGTTGAAGATGCCATTTGGAATGGGAAGACGCGGCATACAATTGAAACATCTGTACCTGTAAGTTCTCTGAAGGAAGGAGTTAATACTCTGCGGATGAATTTGATTCCGGGCGCCTCCTCGGAGTCAATTTATTACGATTGGTTAGAAATTATCTACCAACGCAAGTTCCAGGCCAAAGCCGATCAACTCTCTTTCAGTTGGGATCAACCTGGTTCCTGGCAATTTCGCGTTGGTGATATTGCCAGCGCCCAGACGCGAATTTATCAGGTTTCTGATTCTTTGAGACCGCAGCGTTGGTTGAATCCCCGTCAAATTCCCACAGAAGGAGGCGTGAGGGTAGAATTTCAGGTCGTTAACGATGCGCCCGCGCAATTTTGGGTATGTGGAGAGAATTCGATTCGTAGTCCTCAGCAGATCACTTTGGTCCAACCGGTCGATTGGTCAATGCCGGAAAGTGGGCTGGATTATATTTTTATTACCCATGCTGATTTTTTTACTACCACACAGCGGCTGGCGGACTATCGTAAAGAGCATGGGTTGCGTACCCGGGTTGTGGATGTCCAAGATTTATATGACCAGTTCAATTACGGAATTTACCATCCGGTGGCAGTGCGCAATTTCCTGACTTATGCTTTTCAGAATTGGCAAGCCCCACCTCAATATGCCGTCCTGGTTGGAGATGGGCATTTTAACATCCAGTTTAAATCAAATATTTATGCTTTCACGCCTCTGTATATGCCGCCAAATTTGGCCTTTGTCGATCCGTGGCAGGGTGAAACAGATAGTGTAAATCTCTTGGCTGCGGTGGTGGGGGATGATATTTTGCCTGATGTGGCGATAGGACGAATCCCGGTCAATACCAGCGCTGAATTGAATGGAATCATCGATAAGATTCAAACATACGAAGCGCAACCTTTTGAAGACTGGCAGCGTAACATGCTATTTGTGGCGGACAATGCAGACGCGGCGGGTGATTTTCAGGCTTCGGCAGAGAATATGATTTCCGATTTTCTACCCGGCTATTTCACTCCTCTGCGGGTTTACTGCACGGCGGCATCTTGTAATACGGCCTCAACCCAAATCAAAGATGCTATGACTGGTGAAGGGGCATTGATCCTTCAATACTTTGGACATGGCAGTATCAATGCTTGGGCAGGAACCCCCGTCATGTTTCGCAATGTAGACGCCGAGGTGTTGACGAATACCCATCAGTTGCCACTGGTGTTATCCTGGACTTGCCTGGATGGTTTCTGGCAGCATCCAGACCAAAATAGTACAGAGGAGGTGATGCTGCGAAACCCGGATGGTGGGTCAATCGGTGCTTTTTCGCCTACAGGCTTGGGCGTGGCTTCGGGTCATGATGCCATGGCAGCCGGTTTCTTAAGATCATTATTTCGTGATGGGCGTTGGGACCTGGCTTCTGCCACTGAGGCAGCCCGCCTTGCTTTGTACCAAACCGGCTATAATTTTGATCTCATCTCTACATATACCATCTTGGGTGATCCCGCCTTGAAGATTAGGAGCCCATATGCCCTTGATGTGGAAGCGCCCAAGCGTCAAAAATATGGGATGCCGGGTGAAAACCTGGCGTATACTCTGTCCATAACCAATACGGGCATCGTCACAGATACCTTTTCCATAAATATTACTGGCTCTCAATGGGTTACGACTGCGATCACCCAAACTGCTGCACTGGCACCAGGAGCTAGCGAAGCCTTTATTGTGACTGTGCAAGTGCCTGATTCCTTGTTATCTGTGCTCTCAGATTACAGCCATGTGCTTGTGGAATCAAGGGGTGATCGAGCGCAAAAACGCGAAGTGATTTTGAATTCTTGGACGGGCGAAACAACTTTCCTCCCGATCATACAAAGATAATGATTTCTACTGATATAACTCTGGCAGCAAGCAGGCTTGCTTTAGAGCACTACGGTAGTGTCCGGTTGGTGGTCATTAGTCGTAGTATGATGCCTATGCTGCACATCGGTGATCAGATTCTGGTTTGCAAGGCCGATCCAGCCGATATCTATCAGGGTGACCTGGTTGTTGTGGATCAGGGAAATGAATTGATCACACACCGGGTGGTTTCTGTGCAGGATAGGTCTTTTATCACCAAAGGTGATTGGGCGTTGGGTAGCGATATCTGTCCAGTATCCGCCCCACATATTTTGGGTTCGGTTCAGGGTATCTGGCGTAAACGTGGCAGTGCTGAACGGTATTCTGGTTTTCAAGGCCAGCATTGGTATACATATCACCGTTGGATGGGAAAATTGAACTGGCGGCAAGTTTGTTGGGTGGATTGGCTTGCGGGTCAAGAAGCTCAAACTTCTTGGCAGACTTGGAAAAAACGTTTCGTTGCAGTACCGTTTCGTATGATATATTATCTGTTAACAATGTTCGTTTTTACGCTTGACAAGTTATCTGGAGGATCGCGTGGCAACATTATGGCAATACCCAATCCCTGACCCAAGCGCAATTGGGAAAATGGTAGATAACGAGTTGGTGTTGGTATTACCAATGCGCGGGAAAGTTCAGGTGCTTAATCAGGTTGGTGGTCGGATTTGGGAATTGGTTGATGGCAAGCGATTGATCGCCGACATATCTGCCATCATTCAAAAGGAATACGAAGTGTCCCAGGAAAAAGCTGAGCAAGATACCCTTCAGTTTATCGAATTATTGCAGCAGAAATGCGCCGTGAGATTATCGGACCAGCCATTTTCGTGACCGTTGGATCCTTGTTGGTAAATTATCTCGGATGGTATGCATGAAGAAGTGGACAGCGCTTTTATTGCTTGTGGTTTTTATTACCTCTGTATCTTTTGATGTGGTTTCAACTGAGGCGGCGATTGATTTAATATCTTTCACCGCGGTGGCGGATGATGCAGAGGGTGCCATCTTGCTAGAATGGGAGACGGGCACTGAAACAAATAATGCTGGCTTTTATTTGGTGCGGTCAACTCTGGAAAATGGAACATATACTCGGATCAATGCGTTGATACCTTCAGATTCACCCGATGGGACAACAGGCGCCTATTACTACTTTTATGATGAAACAATATCGACGGGTGTTACATATTGGTATAAACTCGAGACGATAGATACCAACGGTGTTTCGGAATTCCACGGGCCGGCTTCTGCTATGCTGGAAGGGGATACTCCCACACCGACCGCATCGGCCACCAATACACAAACGGGTGCTCTTACTGATACACCTACCCCGACACCAACTGCTTCAGAGACGCTTGTACCAGGACAGAATACTCCAACAGTTACTTCTACAACTTCCGCACCCAAAACGTCCACTCCTACAGCGACCATGATCGTGGTTCTAACCGCGACCGCTACACCGACCAGTTTGGATTCCACCACGGCGGTTAGTGTAGGGGAGACCGACACGCCTGCTCCTACATCTGAAGGAGGCCGGCCAACCTCGACCATTACCTTAATGCCACTACCTACGATCGAACTGCTCTTCCCAGTTCCATCTGCTACTGCCAGCCCTGTACCCACGGTTACACCAACCTTATCACCAACTTCCCAAACCCCTCAGCCATCCCAAGAGTCCCTGGCGGTAACCCAGGCCAAGCTTTCAATGCGGATCAAGGTTCTGGGAGGTATCGTGATTTTACTGTGGCTCTTTTTGGTGGTCTTTGTGATCGTTTATTTTCATCAAGCTGGAAAGTAGGGCAATGAGAAAAATTTTGTTTTGCCTGCTGATTGCAGTGGGTCTGTGCTTGATGTTAACTGCTTGCCAGCCTCAGCCCACATCCGAGCCAACCACGCAGCCTATTTCTTTCTCTTATGAAAAGCAGGTTGTCAAGATCGGGGTTCGCGGATCAGGCTTATACCGGGTGAATTTCCGCGATCTTGCTAAGGTGGGTTTTATTCTTGAGACCGTGGAAATAGAACGATTGCATTTAAGCTACCGGGGCAGATCGCAGCCCTTCTGGATTGATGAAGAACAGGAAGCCTTGATCTTTTATGCTGCGGCGGAAGATAGCATATATACTGAAAGTGGCATCTATTGGCTAGAAAAAATTTCGGCGCAAAATGCTCAAGCTGAAGACACGTTACCTTGGACCCAGAGGTTGCAGCCTGTGGAGCAGGATGGCCTATCTGATCATTACATGGCTGTGGAACGGCTTGAAATGGACCAGGTTTATTCGCCCATGGTCGATCAAAGCGAGCATTGGTTTTGGGCCTCGCTACCTGCTCCTGGTATGCATTCTTACGAATTTGAATTGCACGATATGGTTCAATCAGACCTTGTTGAGGAGCTGAGTCTGCTGCGGCTGGCAGTATGGGGTACAACCGAAGCCCTTACGGTCAATCCAGATCATCACTTGCGTGTGTCGCTGAATGGCCAGGAGATACTGAATGATGGTTGGGATGGGAAGGGGGCACGCCTGACCGAGGTGGAGTTTAAATCTGGTATCTTGCTAGATGGCGCTAATCTACTTGAAATCAATGCTCCAGGTGATACAGAAGCGCCCGTAGATATCATTCTCATCGATTATGTGGAGATTGTTCATCCTCGCGCCCTGAAGGCACAGAGCGATTACTTAGCCTTTGATGCGCCTGGCGAGGTAGCGGTCTTAAGCGGTTTTTCTGGAAAGGTGTACTTGTTTGACGTTACCGAGACCGATCACGCGGTGCGCCTGGGTGGTTTTTCGCAATCAGGTGGCGAGGTTACTCTGTCCACGAGCCCGGGACGTCGTTATATTGCTATCGGGCCAAAGGGCTGGCGCTTGCCTGATAGCTTAACGCCGCCCGTGATGCAGCCGGATTTGCGCTCTGTGGAGCACGCGGTGGATTATATTGCTCTTGGACCAGATGAACTGCTTGCCCCTCTGCAACCATTGATTGATAGACGCAATGCCCAGGGTTTGCGCACGTTGGTGCTGCCCTTGCAAAGTGTTTATGATCAATTCAATGCTGGCATGCCGGAGCCTGAAGCTGTGAAAAAATTCTTACAATATGCACGGGAGAATTGGCAGGCCCCACCCCGGTTTCTGCTCTTGGTAGGAGATGCATCTTACGATCCACGTGGTTATTTAGCAGGCGAAAATGCCAATCTCCTGCCAACGTTTTTTATACAAACTCATTATGGCGGTCAAACTGGCAGCGACCTGGCTTTTGCTCTGTTGGATCAAGATGATCGCCCCGATATTGCGGTCGGTAGATTGCCGGCTCGCAATGCATCGCAGTTAACAGCCTGGGTGCAAAAGATTTTGGATTATGAAGAAGATGATGCAGAAGGTGAGTGGCGTAGGCGTATTTTGGCAATCGCCGATGGGCAAGAAGCCTCCTTTCAGTTGGATGCCCAGGAATTTCTGGATCGGTTCGGCAGTAATTACCAGGGTGAGCTCTTTAGCCCGCCGGTGGGTGAGCAGAATGCGAGCCAGGCAATCATCGATTACTTTGAGACGGGGTATTGGATCGTGGCTTACTTTGGGCATGGCAGCATTAATATGTGGGGGAAAGACCGCTTGTTTCAGAGTGAAAATGTAAATGGAATGAACCATGCTCATTATCCTGTGGTGGTCAGTTGGAGCTGTCTGAATGGCCTATTCATGCATCCAAAAGTTGAATCACTGGCAGAAACTTTTCTCTGGAACGAACATGGGGGAGCAGTAGCTGTGTTTGCTCCTACCAGCCTGACCATGGCATCTGATCAGGCCGCACTCAGCCAGCCCTTTGTAGATGCCGTATCGCAAGCGAATGGAACAACCTGGGGTGAAGCGTATTTGTCTGCCCAGCGCGTGATGCCGTTGGATTATGCTGGTCAGCGTGAAGTATTAGCAACCTTTCTTCTCTTTGGCGATCCGGCCTTGCGGATAATATATCCCTAAGACAACTGAATTCGTATGTTTCCTCTTGGAGAACCTGTATGAATGATCAATTCCCCCCACCTGGGTATGTTTGGGTTGAATCGAAGTTAGATGGCATTGAGGTATATCAACCTGCTCCTGTGGCAGAAGAGAAACCGGTTGATATGATCAACTTTGATTGTCCTCAGTGTGGCGCAACCACGGCATATAACGTTAGCGACGGCGGCCTGACCTGTGCGCATTGTGGTTTCTATGAACCTCCGAAGCAGGCAGTGATTGGCAAGCGAGCGCAGGAGTTCGAGTTTACAGTAGAAACGATGGAACGCTCTGCGCAGGGTTGGGGAGAAGCGCGTAAGGATCTGGAATGCCAGAACTGCGGCGCGGTCACTTCGTTGCCAATCGAAAACCTGACACACACCTGTGTATTCTGTGGATCGAATAAGGTTGTTCAGAGGAATGCCCAACAGAATATACTGCGCCCGCTTTTCATGATTCCCTTCAAGATTGAAATAGACGCTTGTTATAAGATTGCGCGCCAGTG
>CAZVRZ010000133.1:0-14425 GCA_964629965.1 uncultured Anaerolineaceae bacterium | reverse complement strand
CAAGCCTTTTTTGGAATTATTTTTGACTGCGTTTACCCTGGCCAACTGCGCAGCACCCCTTGCGCAAACAGAACATCCGTGCTACGATATAGCTGTCAGCAGAAAGGATACCTCCCATGTCCACCACTCACCACCCCCTCCCCTCTCTCAACTGCTGAATTCCCATATTCGTTCCTCGTCGTTTCAGTCGTTCCTCTTTTTTACCCCAAAACACGCCCACATTGCCGGCCCGCAGGGCTTTCATGTGCTGAGCCATTGATTATCGGCCAATTAGCATTTAGATGCGTTTACCCTGTCAGCCGTTCAAATTGAATGATCGATCATCTTATCCTTGATATAATTCAGGTTATCTATGCCTTACCGTGCCTATTTTCCCTTCTCGCTTTCCGGCGAGCAGCTCCAGGCAGCCGGGCTGCCGCCTGGCGAAACGGCTTTTCTCTCTGGTCCGGCCGGCGCGGGCAAAACCACCGCCGCGGTGGCGCGCCTGCTGCACCTGCTGTCACAAGGCGTTCCCGCCGAAAGCATTTTGATCTTCACGCCACAGCGCACCCTGGCGCTGCCCTTTGCCGCCGCCCTGGACGCGCCATTCGGACAGTCCGGCGGGATGGCTGCCCAGCTCACCTTGGGCGGGCTGGCGCGCCGCATGCTCGAGCTGTATTGGCCGCTGGCCGGCGGGCCGGCAGGCTTCGCCCAACCCGACCAAGCGCCCATCTTCCTGACGCTCGAGACGACCCAGTATTACATGGCTCACCTGGTATACCCGCTGCTGGAGAGCGAGCGCCTGTTCCAGTCGGTGCGTATCGAGCGCAATCGCCTGTATTCGCAGATCATCGACAACCTGAACAAGGCCGCCGTGGTGGGCTTTTCTCATCTCGAGATCGGCGAGCGCCTGAAAGCAGCCTGGACGGGCGAGCCGGGCCAGGCTAACGTTTACGAAGATGCCCAGCGCTGCGCCAGCCTGTTCCGCCGGCACTGCCTGGAACATAACCTGCTCGACTTTTCATTGCAAGTCGAGATATTTCGCCAGTTTATCTGGCCCGAGCCGCTCTGCCAGGAATACCTGCGCTCATCTTTCCAGCATTTGATCGTCGATAACCTGGAAGAGGACACGCCCGTGGCGCACGATCTGCTGCTCGATTGGCTGCCATCTTTCGAGTCCGCCCTGCTCATCTACGACGAAGAGGCCGGTTATCGCCGCTTTTTGGGCGCCGATCCAGACGGGGCGCTGCGCCTGGAGGCGGCCTGCCGGCGCTCGCTGCGCTTCACCGGCTCTTGGGTGAAATCGCCGCCAGTGGATGCGCTGCAAACCGCCATTGGGCAGGCGCTCTCTCCCCAGCCTGCCGCCCTCACCGAGGCAGCAGATCCGGTGGCAGTGGGCCAATCCCGGCTGGCGCTTGAATTCCAGGAGCACCGCTTTTTCCCGGCCATGCTCGATTGGGTCGCCGACCAGATCCAGGTCCTGGTAGAAAGCGGCACGCCGCCCGGCGAGATCGCCGTGCTCTCGCCGTTCCTGTCAGACGCGCTGCGTTTTGCCCTGTCGCACCGCCTGGAAGCGCGTCGCATCCCCACCCGCTCACACCGTCCTTCGCGCTCGCTGCGCGAGGAACCCGTTACGCGCTGCCTGCTCACCCTGATGATGTTGGCCCACCCTGCCTGGCTGCCCAGCGCAGTCTCTCCTGCGAACTTCCCCTTGCTGCCCAGCCCTGGCGATATCGCCAACATGCTGGTGCAATCCATCGCCGGGCTGGACCCGGTGCGCGCCCAGATCCTGGCGCAGTGCGTTTTCCACCTCCAGGATGGCTTACCCATGTTGGAGAGCTTCGACCGCCTGCCGGCGGAGACGCAGGAGCGCATCACCTTCACTTTCGGCGAACGTTACGAAGGCCTGCGCACCTGGCTGGAGGCTTACCGCCTGGACGCGCCCGAAGAACCCGACCATTTCCTCAGCCGCCTGTTCGGCGAGCTGCTCTCGCAGCCGGGCTACGGCTTCCATACGCTGGGCCTGCGCTACTCTGCCGGTGAGATCACTGCCAACCTGATGGAATCCATTTACAAATTCCGCCAGGCAGCCGGCGAGGCGTTGGCTGCGCTGGATGCGCCGCTGGGCAGGGAATACATCGAGATGCTGCAAGATGGGGTGATCGCCGCTCAGTACGTGCGCAGTTGGCAAGAACAGCCCGACGAAGCCGTACTGCTGGCGCCAGCCTACACCTTCTTGATGACCAACCGCCCGGTCGATGTCCAATTCTGGCTGGATACCGGCAGCCGCGGCTGGGCTGAGCGTCTTTATCAGCCCCTGACCCACCCCTATGTGCTCAGCCGCTCCTGGCAAGCCGGCCGCATCTGGACAGACGCAGATGAGGTGTGGGCCGTCCAATCGGCGCTCTACCGGTTGGCAACCGGCTTGCTCAAACGCTGCCGCTACAAGCTGTATCTTGGATTGAGCGGGCTGGGCGAACAGGGGTACGAGCAGCGCGGCCCGCTGCTGCGCGCTTTTCAACGCACGCTGCAAGGCCTGAGCGAGGGATGAGACGATGGCAGATATGAACTACCAACTGCGCCCCAGCCAGGCCGAGATCTTGAAATACCGCCGCGGCCGCATGGGCATCTCGGCGGTGCCCGGCGCCGGCAAAACCTGGACGCTGTCGCTCTTGGCAGCGGAGATCCTGGCGCGCGGCGAACTGGCAGACGATCAGGAAGTGCTGGTGGTCACGCTGGTCAATTCGGCGGTCGATTCCTTTTACGGGCGCGTCAGCCAATTCATGCAAGGGCACGGCCTGCTGGCCAACCTGGGTTACCGGGTGCGCACCCTGCACGGCCTGGCCCACGACATCGTGCGCGAGCGGCCGGAATTGGCCGGGCTGGACGAACGTTTCCAGATCATCGATGAGCGCGAAGCGAACGGCCTGGTGGAAGACATCGCCCGCGCCTGGCTGCGCGCCCACCCGTACGAGTTGGACGATTACCTGGCCTCGGAGGATGACAACCAGCGCGATTGGCTGCGCCGCGAGCAGTTACCAGGCCTTGTGCAGGGTATCGCAGCCAACTTCATCCGTTCCGCAAAGGATTTAGAAATATCGCCGGAACGCCTGGAAGCGCTGATCGAGCAGCTGCCTGTGCCGCTGCCGCTGGCAGAGATGGGCGCGCACCTGTATCGCGATTACCAGAGTGCGCTGGCCTATCGCGGCGCGGTAGATTTCGACGATCTGATCCGCCTGGCGCTGGTAGTGCTGCGCTCTGACCGCGACCTGGTCGCGCGCTTGCGTTCCCGTTGGCCCTTCATTCTCGAAGACGAGGCCCAGGATTCCAGCCGCCTGCAGGAAGAGATCTTGCGTCTGCTCGCAGGCTCCCAGGGCAACTGGGTGCGCGTCGGCGACCCGAACCAGGCCATCTACGAAACCTTCACCACCGCCAGCCCTAAATATCTGCGCGAGTTTCTGAACGACATCGGCGTGGAACCCAGGGACCTGCCCGAATCAGGGCGCTCGAGCGCCAGCATCATCCGGCTGGCCAACGAACTGGTAAGATGGACGATGGCAGATCATCCGGCGCCCGAGGCAAGAGATGCGCTGCACGCCCCGCCATCCATCGAGCTGACCCCGCCCGGCGATCCCCAGCCCAATCCACCCGACCAACCCGCCGGGATTCAATTGATCATGCGCAAGTTCTCGCCGCAGGAAGAGATCGAAGCGGTAGCCGATTCGCTGGCACGCTGGCTCCCGGAGCATCCCGAGGAGACCGTGGCCGCGTTGGCGCCGCGCAACCAGCGCGCCTTCGACCTGGTGGATGCGCTGCGCAAGCGCAATGTGCGCCTCAACGACAGCTTGCTGCGCAGTTCTTCATCGACACGTTTCTCAGCCGGAGCGCTGGCACATATCCTGCGCTACTTATCCGATCCGCAGTCGCCCCGCAAGCTCAGCCGGGTATATGAGGTTTGGCGGCGAAACGACCGCCAGGATGAGAGCGCCAAACCGCGCCTGGAGCGTCAGGCAGAGCTGCTGCGCAAATGCCCGCGGGTGGAAGATTACCTTTGGCCATCACCCGGCATCGATTGGCTGGCCGGCCAGCAGTTCGAAGATGATCCCATCGCTCTCGAGCAGTTACTGGAATTCCGCGAACTGGTGCGTCGCTGGCAGGCTTCTACGCTGCTGCCGGTCGATCAGATCGTATTAGGCCTTTCACAAGACCTGCTCAGCGAGCCGGCCGAGCTGGCCGTGGCTCACAAGCTGGCCGTGCTGCTGCGCCAGGCAGCCGACCTGCACCCCGGCTGGCGGCTGCCGCAGTTGACCGAGGAACTGGCTCTGATCGCCAAGAACGAGCGCCGTTTCCTGGGTTTTTCTGAGGATGATAGTGGTTTCGATCCCGATCGATACAAAGGCGTTGTCGTGGTAGCCACCATGCACAAAGCCAAGGGGTTGGAATGGGACCGCGTGTACTTAATGTCGGTCAACAACTACGATTTCCCTTCCGGGCAGGGTCAAGACACCTTCATGGCCGAGCGCTATTTCATCCGCAACGGGCTTAACCTGGAGGCCGAGGCGCTGGCGCAGCTCAAAGCATTGGTCTCGAGCGCAGAAGACGAATGGTACCAGGAAGGCGAGGCCACTTTGCAGGCGCGCCTGGATTATGTGCGCGAACGCCTGCGCCTGCTGTACGTGGGCATCACGCGCGCCAAACGAGAATTGATCATCACCTGGAACACAGGCCGCCGTTCGAAAACGCCCGCCCAACCGGCCGCAGCCCTGGTGGCCTTGCACAATTTTTGGCAGGAGCAGTAACGATCATGCGCCATCTAGCCGGTTTCCATTTTTCGCAGGCCCGCCTGCAGGATTTCAACGATTGCCCGCGGCGCTTCTACCTGCGGTACATCCAGCAGCTTGCCTGGCCGGCCGTCGAGGCCGAGCCAATCCTGGAGAATGAGCGCTTCATGGAACAGGGAGCCACCTTCCACCGCATGATACACCAATCGCTGCTGGGGATTCCTGCCGACCGGCTGGCTGCCTATGCCACAGGTGAAGAGTTGAGCCGCTGGTGGGATAATTTCTGCCACTTTTGCCCCGCGCTGAAGACGCCGCAGATCATCTCGCTGCCCGAACATGGCCTATCGGCCATGCTGGAGCGGTTTCGCCTGACGGCCAATTACGATCTCATCCAGGCACACAAAGACGGACGCCTGGTGATCTACGATTGGAAAACGTCCCGCCGGCGCCCCCGGCGCGCCTGGCTGGTGGAGCGGCTGCAAACGCGCCTCTACTCCTTCCTGCTGGCACTGGCTGGCGGGAAGCTTTCAGCCAAGGGGAACAGGAAGCCGGAAGAGATCGCCGGCGAGGATATTGAAATGATCTATTGGTTTGCCGGTTTTCCTGACCAGCCGGAACGCATTCCCTATTCCGCTCGCCAATTCGAGTCAGACCGCCGATACCTGCTCGGCCTGTTGGAACAGATCGAACGCCTGGCCGGGCAGAACGATGAAGCTGCCTTCGCCCTGACCGCCGACGAGACGCGCTGCCGCTTCTGCATCTATCGTTCGCTGTGTGCCCGCGGCGCTTCCGCCGGCGACCTGGCAGATGCGGAAGATGAAGCCGAATGGGAAGAAAACGGAGCCGGGCTGGACTTCGATTTGGAACAGATCGGTGAGATCGCTTTCTGAAAGGCCAAGAGATGCAACGCCGCTGGATCGACCCATCGCAAGTCCCCCTTTCCACAGAACTGTTGGAACTGGTTGGAAATAACCGCCTGCTGGCGCAGGCTTTGCAACGCCGCGGCCTGGACGAGCCGGCCCGAGTGCGCGCCTTTCTCGATCCCGAATGGTATACTCCCAGCCCACCCGAGGCGCTGCCAGATCTCGAACACGCCGCCGAACGCTTGCTGGCAGCTATCCGCGGCCAGGAAACGATTCTGGTGTGGGGTGACTTCGATGTGGACGGGCAGACCGCCACCACGCTGCTGGTATCGGCCTTGCGACGGCTGGGCGGGCAGGTGCAATATTATATTCCGGTACGCGAGAGAGAATCTCACGGTGTACACTTGCCATCCCTCGAAAAATGCCTGGCAGGCGCGCCCCGCGTGCTGCTGACCTGCGACACCGGCATCACGGCGCATGCCGCCCTGGCATATGCCCGCCAGCGCGGCCTGAGCGTGCTGGTCACCGATCACCACGACCTGCCGCCCGAACTACCGGAAGCCGAGGCCATCGTCAACCCCAAGCGCCTGCCACCCGGACATCCGTTGGGGACGTTGCCCGGCGTGGGCGTGGCTTATAAGCTGGCAGAAGCCCTGTACGAGCGCTCCGGCATAGCATCAGAAAGCGCGGCCCTGCTCGACCTGGCGGCGCTGGGCATTGTAGCCGACGTGGCCACGCTCAGCGGCGACACGCGCTACCTCTTGCAGCGCGGCCTGGCAGAGCTGCGCCATACAGAGCGCCTGGGCTTGCGTATCTTGATGGAACAGGCCGAGTTGAACCCAGCGGGCTTATCGGAGGAACACATTGGCTTCGTCATCGGGCCGCGCCTGAACGCCCTGGGCCGCCTGGGCGACGCCAACCCGATCGTCGAATTCTTTACCACCCAAGATCGCACGCGCGCCACGCTCTTCGCCCTCGAGTTAGAAGGATTGAACGCCCGCCGCCAGATGCTCACCGATCAAATCCTGCACGCTGCCCTGGCGCAGATCGAGAAAGACCCCAGCCTGCTCGATCTGCAGGCGTTGGTGTTGGCGCACCCCTCCTGGCCCGGCGGCGTGATCGGCATCGTAGCCAGCCGGCTGGTGGAACTGTATCACAAGCCGGTGATCTTGCTCACCACCCCGCCGGGTGAAGCAGCGCGCGGCTCGGCCCGTTCGATCGAGGGAGTGAACATCAGCCAGGCCATCGCCTCGCAAGCCAACCTGTTGTACGGCTTCGGCGGGCATCCGATGGCTGCTGGACTTTCATTAGCTATGGAGAATATTCCTGCCTTCCGCCAGGGACTCTCGGATGAAGTGGGCCGGCAGTTGGCCGCGGCGCACATCGAGCCCACCCTAGCCATCGACGCCTGGTTGGCACTGGCCGAGATCAACCTGGAACTGGTCAAAGACATCGAACGCCTGTCACCCTTCGGCGCAGGCAATCCACCGCTCACGCTGGCCAGCCGCAGCCTGGAGGTTGAAAGCGTCCGCCAGGTTGGACGCGGCGGCGAGCACCGGCTGGTCAACGTGTCTGACGAAAGCGGGCGTTCTCAACAGGTGATCTGGTGGCAAAGCGCCGGGCTGGAGACGCCCCAGGGCCGCTTCGACCTGGCTTACAGCCTGCATGCCCACAGCTTCCAGGGACAGCAGGCCGTGCAGGTAGTCTGGCAGGAAGCGCGCCCGGTCCCGGGCCAGGCCATCGTTATTCCGCAGCCGCAGATCATCCTGGTCGATCATCGCGACCAGGCTTTTCCGCTGCCCATTTTGCAGCAGCTTGTCCAGGCCGACGTGCAGGTGTGGTGCGAGGCCGGTTCGCCAACGGGCATTCCCAGCCGCGATCGCCTGGGCCTGGAAACCTCACCAGAATTGGCCATCTGGAGCCTACCGCCCGGCCGGGCAGAACTGCGCCTGGCCTTGCAGGCTGCCCAACCCCGCAAGCTCTACCTGTTCGCACACGACCCCGGCATGGACGATATGGAAGCCTTTCTCAAGCGCCTGGCGGGTCTGGTGAAATATGCTCTCAAGCAGCATGCCGGCCAGGTCGAACTGGAACAACTGGCGGCGGCTACCGCCCAGCGAGTCTTTACCGCGCAGGCCGGCTGCCTCTGGCTGATGCAGCGCGGCCTGGTGCAGGTGAGTTTTGAAGGAAACCGGGCTTGCTTCCAGCCGGGCATCCCCGATGCGCAGGTGGATACCGCCGCGACCGAGGGCGTACTCAAGAGTCTGCTTGCCGAAAGCGCGGCTTTTCGCCTTTATTACCGGCGAGCGGCCCTCGAAAGCCTGTTATAACCACGGCCCGCTCCCACTTCTATGATGACCTGAATGTTTTCATCGCACCCAGCCGGAAACGCTCGCACCACGAATGTATGCGAGCCTCCATCCAACAAATCCTGGCGCAAATCGAAGAACAGAAATCACCCTGAAATCGACCACTGATCGGTCGTAATATACTTTGCCGTCATTTTGCCCAAGGCTTCACGGATGGTCACGTAGTGCGCGGCCATCACATCCACCCCAACCGACATAATGCTGCTGGTATCCCTGCCCATGGCGGGCTGGTTGACGCCGGCCGATTTGACCATGCCCTCGTAGACCGCCTCGGCATTTTGATGCTCCTCGTTACGCTCGCCGCCCTGGGCTGCGTATTCATCCGGCAGGCCTAACATGTGACCGATCTCGTGATCGCTGACCCGCCGCAGGTTCTGATTCTGGCTGGATTCAGAGATGGAGAGAGCCACCTTGGGACCGCGCGCCTCGGTCACAAACGCTGAGATGCTCATCGGCTGAGGAATGCCTTCACCAGCCAGTACCATGGCCACTGCATCAGCGCGAGCCTGGGCCAGGCTGTTATCGGTTTCAGAAGGGTCGATATAACCAGTAATATTCACCGGCAGCGCGGGCGCAGAAGGATTGGCTTCCTTCAACACACTAGCGAACTGCTGGATAGGCCCCGCGTCGCGCACAGTAGACTTGCCCAGGTCAAAGGTTACCTGAGAACACTTGGCTGCATTGATGCCATCGTCAAGGCGATTCTTCTCGTCATTGACAACGCCACTCTGGTTGGACGGGCGCAACTCAGTATCTCCTTCATACATTTGCCCGCTGCCAGGCTTGGCGGTCTCCGGCTCTGTGCCGCCACCGGAACCTTCGCTGCCACCGCCGGGTTCATTTCCCGCGCCACCTGCACCACCGCCACCCTCGCCTGGTTGTTCTTTCGGTGGGGCAAAGACCTCTGCCCGGGGACGGGCAGTTGGGTCGCTCTCCATTCTTTTCTTTAAATCCTCCGGGATCTTATTGATCGTGACGTTGTAATGAGAATCTTTGCCGCCACCCGCCATGCCGACCACCACCACGCTTACGCTGGTGACAAATTCGTCCCACAGGAGCTTATTGCAGGTCAATTGGAACTTCTTGCCCCACTTTGCCTCTGCCGCACCGGTAAACTGTTCGATGAAAGCTGCCTTTTCCTCGTCCGTCCACACGCCATTTTTGTATGTTTCTGTTTCAAGCAGCCGGTCCATGACACCCACATCGCGGGCATCTTTAAAATCAAAACCGATCTTTAAGATCACGCGCATGGCGCCGCTGTTGGGATCATAGTCGGCGTCAAAATTTCCCAAGCCGGTGGAGGGACGGAAATTCTTGGCGGAATATTGACCCTGGCGAAACTCTTTCTTTTCTTCTTCCGCCTTGGCGATCTGCTCCTCGGTCGACGGGCCAACCTCGGGTTGCAACTGGATCACTCCTTCAGGCAAGGACAGGCCCATCACCTGCTGGAGATGTTGGTTGCCCTGGCGCTCGTTGATCGACCTGGCAAACTGCTGCCGCTGGGCCGTTAACAAGCGCGGATCATGGAGGTGACCGGCCTGCTCTGCGACAGATGAAGCGGGGAATTGATCGCTCAAATGATTGTTCAGCTGCTGGGCGGCGCTCTCGGCGCTGCTCGAAGCATGCCCGGCTCGCTCACCTTGCCGGCGATGAGAATTTTTCGTGTGTTCTACTTTTGTAACCATGGTGACTTGCCTCAGTGATCAATATGCCTGGACCAGTACGCCCAGTCGGGCGAGATAGATTGTTCCCATATCAATATACTCCTGATTCGACAGAACGACAACTCTCAGTGCGCCTGAAGTATAATTGGAGGTGCTAAACGAAGCCTCAATCGCAAGAAAGGATCACGAGATGAATATATGCCCGTGGTGCGGCACACCGTACGCTGCATTTCAGTCAAACTGCTCAAAATGCGGAGGACCCATGCTGCCGCCGCACCTGGAAGAGACCGTTCTGCCCGATGAATCACCCCTCGCCCCGCCTCCCGCACCGCGCTCGATCGACAGCGGCTATGCCCGCCACTTGTTGAAAAGCGATGGAGTGGCGATCACGGCAGGCGTCTTCATTCTGCTTGGCATCATTTTTAGCATTGTCGGGGTAATCCTGTTCGTTACAGTGGTTGCTGCGTTGATAGGCATCCCCTTCATCGGCGTCAGCGTCGTGTTCCTGGCCGCAGGCATTTTAATGATGATCTGGCGGCACCAAAAGGCAGAGATGACCATCAATGTGCTGCGGACCGGTGAGCCTGTGTTAGGTCGCATCACCCGCATCTCAGAAGATCTGACCGTATCGATTGGCAACCGCCATCCCTGGCTCATCAAGTATCAGTTTCAACTAGATGGACGGACATACCAGGGACAGGTCAGCACGTTTGAAATGCCTGGGCCGCGTCACCAGGTGAACAAGGATATCTATGTGCTATACCTGCCCGGCGCGCCCAAACATCATACGATCTATCCCCATCCATGAGACGAAGTAGTTACCGATGAATGCTTCCGTCTATCGCTGCCAGGTTGCGATCATCGACGAACAGGATCGCCTGCTGCTCATTCGTCATCAGCATCATGCTGATCTGCACACCTACTGGCTCTTGCCCGGCGGCGGGTTGGAAATCGGAGAAACGGACGAGCAGTGCGCTGCCCGAGAGGCTTTCGAGGAAACCGGGCTGCAAGTGCGCGTCGAGCGCTTACTGCTCGAAACCCCGGCCGAAAGCCCGGGATATTATTCAAGCTATAAAACCTTCTTGTGCACCCCATTAAGCGGCGAGCCAGCTCCGGGATACGAACCAGAACCGGAAGCAGCCGCCAAGTACGCTATCGTTGAAATGGCCTGGTTCGATCTCAACGATGAGACGTATTGGGGTGATCTGGTACGCAACGATCAAATCACCTATCCCTTGCTGAAACAAATTCAGCACAGCTTGAACAAGCCAGGCAATGCGAAGACCCATGAGAAGTAATTCTTTGCCCTCCCCAACAAAGCTGCTGACCCTGCTGTTGACCCTGGCAGTTGTTCTATCAGCCTGTTCGCCAGCAGCAAACGCCGGCGACACCCACCCAAAGATCATTGCCACCACCACGATCGTTGGCGATGTGGTGGCACACATTGGCGGCGACCTGATCGACCTGACTATCTTGCTGCCCGTGAATGCCGATCCCCATGCTTTTGAGCCAACCCCTCGCGATATGGCGACCATTGAAGAAGCCGACTTGATCTTTGCCAATGGGGCCGGGCTGGAGGCGTTCCTGGGAAAAGCGCTGGGAAACACTGAAACGTTGGAAAAAGTGGTGGAAGTATCGGCAGGTTTCGATTTGCGCCAAGCGCAGCACCCAGAAGAAGATCCCGATCATGAAGGCGGCGATCCGCATGTCTGGTTCGACCCTCACCTGGTAGGCGAATGGGTCATTGTCATCGAGCAGGCTTTGACCAAGTTAGACCCTGCTCACCAGGCAGATTTTAAGGCAAACGCTGGACAGTACCGCCTGCAGTTGGCGGACCTGGATGGATGGATCCAAACGCAAATCGCATCCATCCCGGCTGAACGGCGAGTCATTGTCAGCGACCACGACTCTTTTGGCTACCTGGCCGATCGTTACGGGCTGACACAAGTTGGGATTGTATTTCCAGGTTTCAGTACGTTATCTTCTCCTTCTGCTCAAGAACTGGCCAACCTGGAAAACGCCATCCAGAGTCAAAAGGCGCCGGCCATTTTCGTGGGGAAAACGATCAATCCCGCTCTGGCCGAACAAATCGCCCGGGATACCGGCATCCAACTGGTTTTCCTGTATACCGGCTCTTTGAGCGAGAAGGATGGGCCGGCAGCCACTTATCTCGAATTCATGAGGTACAATGTAAATGCCATCGTGTCTGCGCTGAAATGAGTGCGGACGTGCAAACAGCCGCTCGATCGAGAAATTTAGCTAATGAGGTGATTATGGCCAACCCAATTACAGCCGTTTTGTTTGGTGCTGGAGGGCGAGGTTCGAATTCTTATGGGCCCTATGCGCTGCAATTCCCAGAAGAACTCATATTCGTTGCAGTAGCCGAACCAAATCCCATGCGGCGGGCGCGCTTTGCCGAAGCACACAACATTCCAGTGGGATGCCAGTTCAACAGTTGGGTGATTGAAATGGCTGACTTTCGCACCCGGGCGCTCCAGGGTGAATGATCGAAATATTATGAAACCTACCCGGAGACGATACTTCCCAACAAGTGTTCACGTAGAGCACCAGCCCGGCACGCCGGCTCTTGCATTAGTCGATGTGTCGGTATACTACGACCATCGACAGGTGTTAGATCATCTGACAATGGATGTGGAACGAGGAGAACGGCTGGCGGTAGTCGGGCCGAATGGAGCAGGAAAATCAACGCTCTTCAAACTCATTGCCGGGGTGCTGGAGCCCACAACAGGCGAGATCAGGGTTTACGGCGGCCTGCCGGGCAAGCATATCTGCATTGCATATGTGCCACAGCGCAGCCAGGTTGATTGGAATTTCCCGGTCAATGTAAGCGATGTGATCATGATGGGAAGAGTCAGCAAACTTGGACTATTCCACCAACCCCGCGACACAGACCGGCAGGTTGTTGCCCAATGCCTTCAAACGGTTGGCCTACAAGACCTAGCCGAACGCCAGATCAGTGAACTTTCAGGCGGGCAGCAGCAGCGCATGTTCATTGCCCGGGCGTTAGCCCAAGAAGCAGAATTGATCTTGATGGATGAGCCGCTCAATGGGTTGGACATGCCTGCCCAAGAGAATATCTTTGCAATCCTTGAAACCTTGCGCCGAAACAAAGTGACCGTGATGATATCGACACACGACCTGAACCTGGCAGCAGAACGCTTCGACCGCGTGCTGCTGCTAAACCGGCAAATCCTGGGGTTTGGTCCGGCCGACCAGGTGTTGTCTGCCGAAAACCTGGTGAATGCTTATGGCAGCCACCTACGCATGATCCAGACCGAGAAGGGCCTGCTCGCATTAGGCGACACATGCTGCGACGAAAAGAATCACTCCCATGAACACAATCTTTGATCTATTAATCGAACCATTCACACACGCCTTCATGCTGCGCGGCCTGCTGGCTGCCCTGATGGTCAGCGCGGTATGCTCTCTTGTAGGAACCCACATGGTTTTGCGTGGCATGGCCTTCTTTGGAGATGCGTTGGCCCACTCTATTTTGCCTGGACTGGCAATAGGCTACCTGGTTGGCGGAGGAACGAGCGGGCAGCTTTTCTGGTGGGGATTGGTCACGGCGATCATCAGCTCGCTTGGTATTGGAGCCTTGTCTCGACAGGAAGGTCTCAAACAAGATACTTCGATCGGCATTATCTTTGCCGGGATGTTTGCCCTGGGCATTGCCCTGATCTCTACCATGCGCGACTATGCTACTGATCTGACACACTTCCTGTTTGGCAACCTGCTGATGCTGCGCCCCATTGATCTGTGGCTCACCGGTATCTTTGGCAGCCTGATCGTAGTGGCGATCATTGTTTTCTATAAAGAGTTTCTGGTACTGTCTTTCGACCCGATCCTGGCAGCCACTTTGCGCCTGCCAGCCCGCCTGCTGGAAAATTTTCTACTGGTCTTGATTGCAATAGCCATCGTAGTCTCTCTGCAAACAGTGGGGGTGGCGTTGATGGTAGCCATGCTGGTAACGCCGGCCGCGACTGCATTTTTATTGACTCGCCGGTTACATATCATGATGATCGTGGCAACCGCAATTGCGGCAGTGTCCTCCGTGATCGGTCTGTACCTTTCCTATTACGCCAGCATCGCACCCGGAGCAGCAATCGTCCTGACCTGCACCGCCTTCTTCATGGTAGCCTGGACAACGAAAATAATCCAAAAACGGCGCATCCGGCGGCACAATTCCACCCTGGAAGCATGAGCGCGCCTCCCGTATCTCGTTTTCTGCAAACACACTGTGTCAGTCATCGCGTCTACCGCCATGCGGGCATGATTCACTCGCTCGAACAAGCCGCTCGAGAACGCGGCCAACGCACCGAACAAATCATACGCAGTATCGTTTTTCGCACCGCCTCCAATTCATACCTGATGGTATTGGTAGCGGGCGCTGCCCAGGTTTCGTGGCCGGCCCTGCGGCGCTATCTAGGCCAATCACGCCTGACCATGGCCAACGAGGTAGAAGTATTAGAGGCAACGGGGTACCCAACCGGCGGGGTGTCACCGCTTGACCTGCCCCACCCCATGCGGATCCTGATCGATCGAAGCGTGCTGGCAGAAACTGAAATATCGATCGGGTCCGGTGAACGCGGGGTGACCATCCTGTTCCAACGTGCCGACTTGCTTAAATTGCTACCAGGTGCCGAAATAGGAGATTTCACCCACCCGCCATCTCAATCCAAGTAGTGCAATTCTCGGGATTTCGAAGCAGTAGCGAAGAGTATTGAGCAGACAAGCGACCCGAAACA
>CAZVRZ010000132.1:0-14427 GCA_964629965.1 uncultured Anaerolineaceae bacterium | reverse complement strand
AACCCCAATTTCACGGATCAACTGGTCCTTTTCGCCTTCGGTATAAGTGTAGCGCACTTGATTTTTATATGCAACCCTATACAAGGGCGGTTGGGCGATATACAGGTGGCCTTCATCGATCAAGGGCTGCATATAGCGGAAGAAGAGCGTTAATAACAATGTGCGAATATGGCTTCCGTCTACATCGGCATCCGTCATGATAATGACTCTGCCATAACGCAATCCCGAAACGTCAAACCCCTCGCCAATGCCCGTCCCCAAAGCAGAGATCAAGGCTTTCACTTCATTGTTTGCCAGGATCTTATCCAGGCGCGCCCTTTCTGTGTTGAGTATTTTTCCACGCAAAGGCAAAATAGCCTGGAAGTGGCGGTCACGGCCTTGTTTGGCAGAGCCGCCGGCCGAATCGCCTTCCACGATGTACAGTTCTGTCTTTTCAGGGTCGCGCTCCGAACAATCTGCCAGCTTGCCTGGAAGGGTCAAGCTTTCAAGTGCCGACTTGCGAATAACCAGGTCGCGCGCTTTCCGGGCAGCGTCCCGCGCCCGGGCGGAGGTTAAGCATTTCTGAACAATGGCCTTGCCCGCGGCAGGATTTTCTTCCAGGAAAGTGCTGAAGGCCTCGCCCACCACCTGCTGCGCCAGTGTCTGCACTTCCGGATTCATCAACTTTACCTTCGTCTGGCTTTCGAACTGGGGATCGGGATGTTTCACACTGACAATTGCCGTCAAACCCTCGCGCGTATCATCGCCGGTGAAGTTCGAATCCGCATCTTTTAGCAGGCCCGAGTGGCGCGCATAATCATTGATCGTCCGCGTGATAGCCGCCCGCAGACCGGTCAGGTGTGTACCGCCATCAATGGTATTGATCGTGTTCGCAAAAGAATATACTGATTCGGAATAGGCATCGGTATATTGAATGGCCGCGTCAATCGTGATCCCTTCGACTTCCTTCACCACATGAACAACCGGATGATACGTCTCACGATTTCGATTCAGATAACGGACAAAGGAAGTAATGCCGCCCTCAAAATAGAAGGTCATCTCGCGGTCAGAGCGCTCATCTAAGAGATAGAGGGTAACTCCACGGGTTACAAAAGCCATTTCTCGAAAACGCTGCACCAGCGTTTCAAAGCGAAAATCTAACTGCTCGCCCTTGAATATTTCCGGATCGTATTTGAAGGTGGTCTTGTTCCCTGTTTCCTTGGAGGGCATCTTGCCAATCACTTTGACCGGTTCTTGGGGATAGCCATGTTCATAACGCTGAAAATGGATCAACCCATCGCGCTTCACTTCAACTTCACACCACTCCGAAAGCGCATTGACCGCTGACACGCCCACGCCATGCAAGCCACCCGAAACCTTGTAACCGCCACCGCCAAATTTACCCCCGGCATGCAGCACCGTCATGACAACTTCCAAGGCAGGCTTCTTCAACTGAGGATGGATATCGACCGGGATACCTCTCCCATTATCTTCCACCGTCACGCTGCTATCCGGATGAATAACCACAGTGATACGCGTACAGGCTCCTGCCAGGGCTTCGTCGATCGAGTTATCCACCACCTCGTAGACCAGGTGGTGTAAAGCTTTAATATCTGTACCACCCACATACATACCAGGTCGCCGGCGAACAGCCTCCAACCCCTCTAAAACCTGAATATCCTTGGCATCATAACTCATGGAAGATTTATCTGTCACTCTGTAACCTCCAAACCCAATCTACACAGCCGGCTTTGCCATTAATTGCTGGATCCATTGACTGGTATCCCTATAATAGATGAAGCTGCCGGCCAACAAACTTGATACCACAAAAGCATGTCCCACAATACCTATGATCAACAACCAGGAATCATCCGCCGGGATATTCCAGACAATATCCAGGCCCTGCGAAATCAAGAGCACGATCAACAAGAATAATCCCGTAAATGGTACAGAATACCGCGTCAAGCGGAAACTTTGAGCCATCGCAGCCAGGATATTATGCCCGTAGGTGAAGATCCCATGGACCGAGAATGCCAGGGGGAATATCATCCAGAACAGTAAACAGATGTATACCATGAAAACAAACTGCCCCACGATCCCGCCTGCCATCATCAAAAAAGATATCATACAACTGGAAGGAAGACTGAGCGTAAAAAGGATAGCCCCCCACAGAACCGTCAACGCAACCACCTGGATGAAGGCCTTGGACCAATCCGTTATGATAGACTGCAATTGGACTTTTCTTTGCAAGGCCACCTGTGAAACAATCTGAAAGTACAGCGTTCCCAGCAGCAGTCCGGTCAATGTGACAACGAACCAGAACGCCAACACGCCTACAATCGTATCAATTTCGAAAGCATACGGTTCGCCGAATAGAGCATTGATGGGAGAACGCCCCGCCATCAAGCTTGGAACACCAACCGGAAATGACCGCAGCATGATCATTAAGTTAAACTGTTCGGTTAAAAATTCGCGCATCATAACAATCATTTGATCCGATTGCGAAGCTTCCCAGCCTGGCATGCTTTCCAGGCGTTGAAAATAGCTGGTTAACAAACCCTTGATCTGAACTCGCGGCCCAAGCCAGATCAACAAATCTACGCCTATAGGGAATAGAATGATTGTAATATGGTTGGTTATCGAGTCGAACCCTGCGGCAAGAGATGCTACTAACCCTGGACGCTGAGACAGCGTCTTACTATCAACCGTATTCATACACAATCCATTTTACCATACCGCGTTGTTTGCCCCCAACCAGGGTTAAAGGCTGATAATAGGGTAATCGCATTTGGAGCGATTTCTCCCTCTCTTTTAGGGATTACATCTGCCAACCAGGGTGGATGCAATCGCCCTGATACTGTTAATCGCTCGCTTTCAAAATTATCCTCTTTATGTTAGACTCTACTCTGAGGAGTGAGGAGAAGATCATATGAGTAATTTTGTCAGCACACTGAAACAGGCGGACATATTCTATGGTATGAATAATACCCAGTTAGAGCTGGCAGCCCATCTATGCGAAGAAAGAAACTACAAAGCAGGCCAGATCATCTTCCCTGAGGGAGCAACCAGCGATGAATTATTTATCATCGCGCAAGGAGAAGTAGACATCCTGGTCAACCCGACTCTGGTCAGCCCTTCCCCAGGCAAAGAATTACCATCATCCATGATCGCCACCTTGCGGCGGGGACAATCATTTGGCGAGATCGCCCTGGTAGACCAGGGGCTGCGCTCTGCCACGGCCCAGGCCTCTCAAAACAATACCCGCGTCCTGGTGCTTCCCAGCAAAAAACTGCTCCAGCTCTGCGAGACGTATCCCGAATTCGGATATCGCCTGATGTTCAACTTGGCGGCAGATATGGCCATGAAAGTGCGCAACACCGACCTGCTGGTCCGCGAGAAACTTTTATATGCTCCTTGTAGCAAGTGATATTTAGTGCAGCGAATTTCCCCTATTGAGCGTAATGAGATTATCACATCGTTGCCTGCGCGCTTTATTTCTCTTTTTCGGATTATCGATTCTGGCTGGATGCACTTATATGGAAAGAGAGATCCAGGCGCGAGTAGAAATGACCCAGGTTGCTTTTTTTGCCACCATGACCGTCCAGGCCTCTGACCTGGAACAAGAACTCACGCCGAGCCGCACCCAGCCGGTTAACACCCCTGCTGAAACGCCAACCCCTGCCGCCACATCATCCGAGCACACGGCTACCCAGCCGTTGCCCACCCTTACGGCGGTCAGTGCTTCGCTCACGCCAACCATCCTCGCCAGCCTCACGCCCACTTCAGGCCCCTCCCCAACCCTGGCTCCAGATGCCTGGACAACAATGCCTGTGCTGCCTGCACAGATCAGTCCAAAAATGCGCCAAATCTACGAGCTAGGCCAGGCGATGGGGAACGACCCCAATGCGTTCTCAAAGATCGGAGACTGCCATACAATGCTGCCCGGTTTTTTGGGTGATTTTGACAAGCATGCCTACGATCTGGGACCTTACATCTATCTACAGCCTGCGCTCGATCATTTTTCCGGCTCATTTGCTCGCCAGAGCCGGGTGGTAAAAGACGGCCTGAGCGCCAGCGCTTCTATGGCCATCCTGTGGAATACCTGGCAAGATTGCGAGCAGCTAGAAACGCCCCTGGATTGCGAATACCGTCTTCACCGGCCCAGTTTTGTGATCATCTCTTTAGGTACGAACGATGTAGACAGCGTATCTACTTTTGAGACAACGTTGCGCCGGCTGATCGACCTGACGATCGGCAACGGCATTGTGCCTATCCTGGCAACCAAAGCAGACAACGCCGAAGGCAGTCATCAGATTAACGCCCTCATCACCAAGGTCGCTTATGAATATGAAATCCCTTTATGGAATTTTTGGCTGTCCATCCAACCTCTGCCTCAGCATGGCATGCGCTCGCTAGAGCACCTCAGTTACAGCGAATATTTCTCTACCACCGATTTTAGCAAACCCGAATATCTAGAACTGGGTTTCAATATGCGTAACCTTAGCGCCCTGCAGGTGCTGGATATGGTTTGGCGTTCTGTCACCAGCCAGCCATCCTCGATAACGCCAACGCCTTCTATGCCCTGACCCGACCCAGAACTTTAATGAGGTAAAAAAATGAAACACATTCACCGAACCATGCTCCTGATCTTGATCATCCTCTTAAGTACCGCGTGCTCCACCAGCAATGACAAACAAGATGCTGCCGCCAAGGCCGTGGCCAATTATCTTACAGCTCTCAACGCCAAGAACCTGGACAGCATGTTGCAATATTCGTGCAGCGCCTACGAAGAAACCGCTAACCTGGAAGTGAACGCCTTCGCCGGAGTGGAAACCAAGCTAGAGGGACTTGAATGCCAGACCATTGCTACAGAAGAAGAGTCAACCATAGTGGCCTGTGGAGGCAAGATCATTGCAACCTACGGCAATGAAAACCAGGAACTAGGCCTGGATACGCGCAATTACCTGGCCATCCAGGAAGATGGCGAGTGGCGCATGTGCGGATATTCCCAAAAACAAATCCAACCTTGACGAGAGTGGGTTATATCAGTAAAATGTCCAAATTAATCTATCATTAATAGGGGGGAACCATGTTTGGAGTGCGAGCAGCTTGTTTGCTAAGTCCATAACTGGTACCAATGATGCGAGGAGGTGCACTATCAGATAAACAAATTCTTGGTGAAGTCCACAATATTTCCCAACTTCGAAAAACTATTATCCTTCAAAGGAGGAGGAGTAAATGTCTAAACGTATTTTTGCAGTATTATCAGTATTGATCATCGTAGCCATGACATTGTCTGGCTGCGGCGGCTCAAAAGGCACGGTTAAAGTTGCTATCCTGGCCCCTCTGAGTGGCTCTGTGGCTACCTTCGGTGAGTCGACCAAGAATGGCATCATGATTGCCATCGATGAGTGGAATGCCAAGGGTGGCGTGAATGGTGCACAGATCGAGGCCATTGTGGAAGACAGCCAGTGCTCGGCTGACCCGGCCGTTAACGCCGCCAATAAAGTGATCGATCAGGATGGTGTCAAATTCATCATCGGTGAGGTTTGCTCAAGCGCTTCCATCCCGGTGTCCCTGATTGCAGAGGAAAAGGGCGTTCTGCAGATCAGCCCAACCTCTACCAATGACAAACTAACCCTCAACGCCGATGGCAGCACGAAGAAATACATCTTCCGCGCATGCTACAACGACAGCTTCCAGGGTGTGGTAACAGGCCAATTCGCCCTGACCGTTCTCAAAGCCAAGACCGCCTTTGTGCTGTCTGACCAGGGCAACGATTACACCATCGGCCTGGCTGATTCCTTCAAGGAATCCTTCGCCTCCGGCGGCGGCTCGATCGTTGGCGAAGAGAGCTACACCAAGACCGACACAGATTTCTCTGCGATCCTGGCCAAGATCTCTGCTGCCAAGCCTGACGTGGTCTTCTTGGGCGACTACTACAACATCGTTAACCTCGTCATGGCCCAGGCCAAAGAAAAAGGCATCACGGCCCCCTTCATCGGCGGCGATGGTTGGGACTCATCCGACCTCGACTTGGCTGCGGCAGATGGCGGTTACTACAGCAACCACTACTCTCCCGAGGATCAGCGCGCTGCTGTCCAGGACTGGGTCAAGAAGTACGAAGCCAAGCACGGCTCCAAGCCCGATGCTCTGGCAACCCTGGCCTACGATGCAGCCAACATCCTCTTCGAGTCGATGGTAAAAGCCGGTTCGAATGATCCTGCCAAGGTCAAAGATGCCATGGCAGCCATCAAGATTGACGGCGTTTCTGGTACGATTACCTTCAATGAACTGCACAACCCGGTGAAAGCCGCCGTTATGCTGCAGGTCAAAGATGGCAAGATCCAGTACGTCTCCACAGTCAATCCCTAATCCTATTCCATAAATTCGGAGGGCGGCTGCCAGCGTACTTTGTGCGCCCAACCGCCCTCCGAACCCAATTTCCCTTGCGAAGACCATGAGTCAAAACATATCCCCCCCTTCCAAAAGCTTATTACAACTGATCATAAAAAAAGGCTGGATTGGCAAAGGGCTGCTTGTCTTGCTTGCATTATTGGTGGTTGTTTATATTGGCAAAGAAGCAGTTAAATCGCCATCATTGTTTTTTCAACAGGTTCTGAATGGATTGCAGCTTGGCTTTGTATATGCATTGATCGCCCTTGGATATACCATGGTGTATGGTATTGTCAAACTGATCAACTTTGCCCATGGTGATGTGTTCATGGTTGGTGCCTTCGTCAGCTATTTCACTGTAGCCAATTACAACTTGCACACCTGGCCCTCAAAAATATTCCCAGGAATTCCATCCAGCATCTCCATCTTGATTGGTACAGTCACGGTGATCTTAATTTCAATGATAGTTTGCGCTTTGCTGGCTGTAACCATTGAACGCATTGCCTACAAACCACTGCGCGATGCCCCACGTATTTCTGCTCTGATCACAGCCATTGGTGTATCCTTTTTCCTCGAGTATTTTGGTGCGCTGCCTTTCGTATTTACGAACAACTTCGTTACCTACAAACGTCCATTCGAGGTAGTGACCTGGTACTTCAAGAATGGCTTCTACAAGCTCGAGGCCGGCACCGAAGCACCCGAAGGGGCAGTTTTGTTCTCAAATATTTTCATCATCATCGTCATCTCCTCGGTGCTGCTCATGGCCCTGCTGCAATTCATTGTCCAGCGCACCAAGATTGGCAAGGCAATGCGCGCCGCGGCCTTCGATAAGCCCACTGCCCGGATGATGGGCATCAAAGTCGACAATGTGATCTCCACCACGTTCGCCATCGGCGCAGCCCTGGCTGGCGCAGCAGGCGTATTGTATGCCATTGCCTATCCCCAGGTAGTATGGTGGCTTGGTATTATTCCCGGCTTGAAAGCTTTCGTGGCAGCCGTGATCGGCGGCATCGGCAGCATTCCGGGTGCGTTGGTTGGAGCATTGATCATGGGCCAGGCGGAAACGCTTGGCGCGGGCTATATCTCTACTCCCATGCGTGATGCGGTGGCTTTCAGCATCTTGATCGTGGTCCTGCTGGTCCGCCCGACAGGCCTGTTTGGCGAACCAGAACGGGAAAAGGCCTAAGGAGGATGCGATGAAACTGGGAAAGCACCGTACTTCTGTATATTTTCTGGGCATTGCCCTGCTGGTCATCGTAGTGCTGCAGGTGTTGTTCAGTGTGCCCTCCGGCAGCCCGATCCTTAATTCATTCTGGTATACCATTATCCGCCAGGGAGCCGTCATTGCTATGGTGGCCTTGGGGTTGAATTTAATTTACGGCTTCAACGGCCAGTTCAGCCTGGGCCAGTGGGGCTTCTATGCGATTGGCGCATACACTGCGGCCGACATCACCTACCGCTGGACACAGAACAAAATGGCCGATGGCCTGATGGTTGTGCTGTTTGTGGATATCTTCATTGGGTTGGCGTTGTGGGGCATCGCTCGATTGGTGCAGCGCATCCGGGGCCTGGATACGCTGTCTGCTTTTGCGATTTACCTGCTGGGCGCCATCGCAGCCGCCTTTGCGGGGGTAGCCGTGGGCAGGATCATGGTCGGCCCAGTGACCGCGCTGTTATCTTCTTTGCCGACCAACCTGGCATTGCAGATTGTGTTTTTCCTGTCAGTCATCCTAGCGGGCATCTTAGCAGCCGAAATCTGTTACTTGTTCGGCCTGCCGGTTCTGACCTTGGGCTCCGATTACTTCGGTATTGCCACCCTGGGCTTCACCATCATCATGAAAGTGCTGGCAGACAACTCCGACCGCCTGTTGGGTTTTGAAGAAATGAAAGGCGCCCGCGGGATGATCGGCATTCCAAAAGTAGCTTCCTGGCTGTGGATTGCGTTCTTCCTGCTGGTCACCATCGTCATCATCCGCAACCTGCTGCACTCCAGCCATGGGCGGGCGATCATCTCGGTCCGTGAAGACGAGCTGGCAGCCAAAGCCATGGGCATTGATGTTGCCAATCAGAAAATCCTGACCTTTGTCCTGGGCAGTTTGTTCGCTGGGATTGCCGGAGGACTGTATGCACACATCAACGGCTTTTTGCACCCCAGCAAGTTCGACTTTATCCAATCCTTCGACCCGTTGATCATCATCGTGTTCGGCGGGCTCGGTAGTATCAGCGGTACGGTAGTGGCATCTTTTGCCTGGGCGTTAGGGCTGGAAGGCGTTTTGCGCCTGGTCTTGCCACCCGGGTTTGAAAACTGGCGTTACGTGGTATATCCCCTGCTGCTGCTCCTAATGATGCTCTTGCGCCCGAAAGGACTGCTGGGCGGGTTTGAATTCCCCTTCATCAAAACGCTTTTACCGCCGGTCAAGAAGAAGGAACCGGCTGCCGACTCTGCCACTGGAGAGCCATCATGAGCGAAGCATCCGAACTCCTTAAAATAACGAAACTATCCAAAAACTTTGGCGGCCTACGGGCAGTCAAAGAGTTTGAAATGAGCATCCCCACAGGGGGGTTGTATGGCTTGATCGGCCCCAACGGCGCCGGCAAGACAACGGCATTCAACCTGATCACCGGAGTCTATAGCGTTACCGAAGGCAGCATCATTTTTGACGGGCAAGAATTGACGGGCATGGCCCCATATGAGATCACCCACTTGGGAATTGCCCGAACCTTCCAAAACATTCGCCTCTTTCCCAGCCTGACCGTGCTGGATAATGTGCGCATCGCCTACCACGGGCACGCCGGCTATTCCATATTTGATGCCCTGATACGCACGCCCAAATACTATCAAAAAGAAAATGAGTTGACCGAACGAACGCAAGAATTCCTGGAAGTGTTCAATTTGCAAGATCGCCAGGGTGAAACCGCTCGCAATTTGCCCTACGGCGAGCAGCGCCGCTTAGAGATTGCCCGCGCCCTGGCTGCTAACCCCAAGCTACTTCTGCTGGACGAGCCCGCCGCCGGCATGAATCCCAAAGAAACGATTGCATTAATGGACCTGATCCATTTTATCCACGATCACTTTAACCTGACCATTCTCCTGATCGAGCACCAGATGCAAGTCGTGATGGGTGTCTGCGAGCGGATCACCGTCATGGATTTTGGCGAGGTGATCGCCCGGGGAACACCGGCAGAGATTCAAACCGATCCCAAAGTGATCGAGGCCTACCTGGGTCGCGGCGCAGCCGCCATGGCCCAGCAATTAAGTGAGAAACGCAGCTATGATGCTTGAAGTTGACAACATCCACGTGTATTATGGCGCTATCCATGCGCTGCAGGGAATTTCTTTCCATGTCGAAGAGGGAGAAATCGTTACCTTGATCGGCGCAAACGGCGCCGGTAAATCCACCACGCTGAACACCATCTCTGGTTTGCTGCGCAGTCGCAACGGTTCGATCCACTTCCGCAGCCAAGATATCACCCAGACCGCAGCCGAATCCATCGTTGGGTTGGGCATTGCCCAGTCGCCAGAGGGTCGTAAGATCTTTTCCCCGCTTACCGTGATGGAAAATTTGGAAATGGGGGCCTATCTTCGCAAGAACCCCATTGAAATTCAACAGAGCCTGGAACGTGTTTTCCAAAGCTTTCCCCGTCTAAAAGAACGCCAGAAACAGCTCGGCGGCACCCTCTCGGGTGGCGAGCAGCAAATGTTAGCGATGGGCCGGGCTTTGATGGCAAAGCCAACTCTGCTTTTGCTGGATGAACCGTCGATGGGTCTTTCGCCCATCCTGGTGGAAGAGATCTTCAAGATCATCCAAGAAATCAATGCACAGGGCACCAGCATCTTGTTGGTCGAACAGAACGCGCTGATGGCACTTTCGGTAGCTCACCGGGGCTATGTTCTAGAAACTGGTAAAATTGTTTTGGAAGGAAAATCCCAGGATCTCTTAAACAACCCTGAGGTTGCCAGGGCTTACCTGGGCGCACACTAATAACCTTATAGGGCCCCAATAGCACCATGCCGCTGCCCACAAAGTTATCGCAACGGCATGGTGTTTTTATCGACAGCGATCTCGATAGAGATCTTCTATAGGGATCGGCCGGCGTGGATCAGGCCATGATCATTGCACGAATATCTCCACGATCCAGGCGGGCCAAGAACCAGGCTGAAAGTGCAATCGCTAAAATGCTGGTGATGGCATAAGGCACATCCCAGCCGCTGTTAGCCCCTTCGGCACGGAAAGAGTTCGGAAAAAGCATCATCAAACGAATGACAATGTTCAACCCCTGCAAAAGAATGCTCAAGGTCAACGCCCACATGCGCCCTCGCAATAAACCATACCCCAATCCAACGTACATAAGTATCAGTACGATGATCACGAGAAAACCTTTTGCCAACAGTGCGGGGGGGAAGATCAATAATGGCACAATTTGCAAGATCAACAATGGAAGTAATTTCTTTGTATTCATCAATTTCTCCATGGATAATTTTGAAAATTCTATCAACAGAGGATGAGGCTGTCAATAGGTACTCATATGCCTGCCGCAGAGATCATTACAATCGGAACCGAAATTTTATTGGGTGAAATTATCGACACCAATGCCCGCTACATTGCTCGCAACCTGCGCGACATCGGTGTTGATCTCTATCGTAAAACGACTGTCGGAGATAACGTGCAGCGCATTGCTCAGGCGCTGCGGGAAGGATTATCACGAGCAGACATTTTGATCACCACCGGCGGACTGGGGCCAACCGTGGATGATCCCACTCGAGAAGCAGCAGCACTGGCAGTCGGCGTAGACACAGAATACCGTCCAGAGTTGTGGGAACAAATCCAAACCCGCTTCAAGAACTATGGCCGGCAGCCCACTGAAAACAACCGCCGCCAGGCCTACATTCCCAAAGGCGCACTGGCGGTTGAAAACCCGGTTGGCACCGCGCCATCGTTTATCATCGAAAAGGAAGGTCGCTGCATCATATCGCTTCCAGGTGTTCCCATCGAAATGGAATACCTGATGCAAAACGCCGTCATCCCTTACCTGCGCCAGAAATACCAACTCCACAGCATCATCAAAGCCCATGTGATCCACACGGTAGGCATTGGCGAGTCGGTGATCGATGAACTGGTCGGCGACCTGGAAACCTACGCCAACCCCACCGTGGGCCTGGCAGCTCACTCCGGGCAAGTGGATGTGCGTATCACGGTGAAAGCCGATTCAGAAGAAGAGGCGGATGCCAGGATTGCCCTGCTTGAGCAAACGATCCAGGAACGCCTGGGAAAGTGGATCTATGGCGTTAACGATGAGACTCTTGAGGATAGTATTCTAAAAAACTTAAATACCTGTGGCCTAACGTTGGCAACGGTTGAAGCCGGGCTGCATGGAGAACTGGTCGCCCGCTGTTCCAGGTTAGGAAAGGTGTTTGTTGGCGGCGAAGTGCTTAACGGCCAGCCTTCTGGGCAAGAGCTTCTCAACCTGGTGCAGGCAACACAGATCAACCGGGAGGCAGACATTGTCTTGGGTGTCTCCCTGATTCCCGGCGCCGAAAGGCAAGTGGTCTACCTTGCCCTGGCCACGGCAAAAGAACAGCAAGTAATGGAACGCTCTTATGGCGGCGCTCCCCAAAGCGCCCCTCGTTGGGCAATGAACCATGCCTTAGATTTACTCCGCAACTACCATCCAGAAGCCAAACAAGAGATTGACAGAGAGGAGAGATAAGTGTCAATTCCCGCAGATATACTCTTAACAAATGCCATCGTATTGACGATGGATGAAGCTTTCTCTCAATATGAGCCGGGGGCAGTTGCCATCCAGGCCGATCATATCGTAGCTGTGGGCTCCGAGGCAGAGGTCCGCCAACAGGTGAGCGCAAGCGTGGTGATCGACTGCGCCGGAAAAGTGCTCATGCCGGGGCTGGTCAATGCCCATACCCACGTTCCCATGACCCTGCTGCGCGGCCTGGCAGATGACCTTCGCCTGGATGTCTGGCTCATGGGCTATGTCATGCCTGTCGAGCGCGAATATGTTTCCCCTGATTTCGTTCGCCTGGGAACACAGCTAGCCTGCGCAGAATTGATCCGTTCTGGCGTAACCTGCTTCGCAGATATGTATTATTTCGAGGAAGATATCGCCAGGGCAACCGCCGAAGCCGGTATGCGCGCCGTATGCGGGCAAACCGTCTTGAAATTCCCCGCTCCAGACGCAGCCTACTATGAAGAATCACTGGCGTCTGCGCGCGAGTTCATCCAGCGATGGCACGGGCACCATCTGATCGTGCCTTCCGTGGCACCTCATGCGCCTTACACCTGCACCCAGGAAATACTGCGATCATCGGCCGAATTAGCCGTCGAATTCGATGTTCCGCTCCAGATCCACATAGCCGAGACGGCAATTGAAGTGGAGAACAGCCGGGCAGAGTTTGACATGCCTGTGGTCCCTTACGTAAAGAAGCAGCAAATCTTCGACGCAAAGGTTCTAGCTGCCCATTGCGTGCATACAGATGAAGGCGAAATACGCACCCTGCTGCACCATCAAGCCGGGGTGGCGCACAATCCCACCTCGAACCTTAAGCTGGCTTCAGGCTTTGCGCCGATCCAAAGGATGCTTGAGATAGGCGTCAACGTAGGTATTGGCACAGACGGATCTGCCTCCAACAATGACCTGGATATGTTTGAAGAGATGCGCCTGGCAGCCCTGGTGGCAAAAGGCCATACGAATGATCCCACCTCCCTACCGGCGCAAACCGCGCTGGCCATGGCAACCCGCCTGGGAGCGAATGCCTTGCATCTCGGTCACTTGACCGGTTCACTGGCACTGGGCAAACGCGCCGATCTGATCCTGGTGGACATTAGCGGCATGCACAATATGCCACGCTTCCGCCGCGAGAAGCACAACATCTATGCGCAAATCGTATATGCGAGTCACGCCAATGATGTAACCGATGTCATGATCAACGGCCAATGGGTGATGCGCCAAAAACAGTTGACCACCCTAAATGAAACAGAATTGTCCCTCCACGCGCAGGAATACGCCCGCCGTATCGACGCCTTCTTGATCGAGCGTGAACAATCCGTTCTATCTAAACTGATCGCCATTGGCGGCGCAACCGAAGGTGAAAGCTTCGAAGTTCAGGCCAAAGTTCACATCGCTAACCCGGCCCCCATCTTAGAGGCCTTGAAAAGCAATGAAGCCGAAATATTACATCACCGGCATTACCATGAATTCGATACCTACTTCGAATTCGAAGACCCCAAGCAAGGCCGGCTGCGCTATCGTGAAGATGAGTTCCTCAATCCCAGCGGAAAAGTAGAAAACATTCGCTACAGGCTGACATTGCTAGGCCCCGAACGAGAATATTCCTACCCCAGCGATGTTCTCCTATCGCGCAGCCGTTTCCTGGCGCCTGCCACCCACAGCTTGCGGTTCTACCGCGAGTATTTCAAGCCCATCAAAGAAACCGTGGTCGAAAAAGATCGCCTGCGCTGGCGAGTGATCTTCCGGGGAACGGAGTTTTATATCAACCTGGACCACATCATCGATCCAGAGCTGGGATATTTCTTTGAAGTAAAAAGCCGCACCTGGAGCCGGAAGGATGCTGAAAACAAAGCCATCATCGCCACCGAGCTGATCAAGCATCTGGGAGCATCCCCTGAAACGATCGAACCGCTGGAATACATCGAAATCGTCCAGAGCGGCAAGGCCAGCCTGCCTCCTGGTGGGCAATCGTAACTCTTCAATAATATGGGGATTGCCAGTAAGGCTGCTGCTCACCGGCAATGCCCATTTCTTGCCTTGGGTGGGGTCCACCCCACAGGGCATTAACATTCTCATTTAGCTTACAATTGCGAGAAGAGCGTCAACTGGGTAAGCGGAAAAATGGCGTCTTGCTTGGGCCACATTTGAACCATGGTAACGCAGGCATAATCCGATAACCAGATTATTGAGGACAGCCATGACGCGTCCGGCGTTACCGAGGGTCATACGGGTGGCATCTTCGTGTAAAGTTAATCTCGGCGATAATGCAAGCCATTTTCAATACCCCAATATGCACGAGTAAGGTCG
>CAZVRZ010000131.1:0-14907 GCA_964629965.1 uncultured Anaerolineaceae bacterium | reverse complement strand
CCTGTTTCGGGTCGCTTGTCTGCTCAATACTCTTCGCTACTGCTTCGAAATCCCTGAGATGTATAGACAATTAAGATACGGAACACCGTTATAGTATAGAACACCGTTGTAAAGCGAGCCGGAGAGAATTTACAAATTGGGCTGCGGCAGCAGCACAATCAGCCTGGGACGCTTCCGATGCAGAAGCAGTATGCTCATCCATATACTTTTTTACAGCATGGATCATGGCCGACCCAACAATCACCCCATCGGCCAGGCTCCCCACCTGGCGAGCTTGATCAGGTGAGCCAATGCCAAACCCCACCGCCAAGGGCAGCTCAGAGGCACTGCGCACCCGCTGGATGAAATCAGACAGATCGGGCGGCAAGGCTTCGCGCGCACCAGTGACACCCGTTACTGAAACCAGGTACAGGAAGCCATACGACCGCCGTGCAACGGCAGCGATCCGTTCCGGGGTCGAAGTTGGAGCCAAAAAATTGATCAACGCCAACCCATGCTTCTCACAGGCCGCGGCAGCTGAGAGCCCCACTGGCTCTGTATCGGCCGGATGTTCGTTAAACAAGCCCGCCTCCTCCGGGGGCAAATCGGGGATGATCAAACCGCATGCGCCTGCCTGGGCCGCATCCGACAAAAAAGCATCCAATCCATACGCCAATAAAGGATTGATGTATCCCATCAGCAGCAAAGGCTGGCTCACACCCCGCTGGCGCAAGGCAGCGACCATTTCCAGGCAGCGTCTCACCGTCATACCCTGCGCCAGGGCAATCTGAGTAGAATATTGAATTGTTGGCCCGTCTGCCAGCGGATCAGAGAAAGGGATACCCAACTCGATCAAATCGGCGCCAGATTGCGCAATGGCAGTGACGATATCCACAGACTGTTCCGGATCAGGATACCCCAGTGTGAAGTATGGCATGAGAGCCGCTCGTTTTTCCGACCGGGTACGTTGAAATGTTTCTGTTATCCTTTGTAATCCATTCATTTTTCCTAACCTCCAATGTGCGATCAGATAGAAAGCGGTTGTCAGATGCATAGCAGCTGAATGATCGTATCTAAATCCTTGTCGCCTCGCCCGGAAAGATTAACCAATATTACCTGGTCCGGCCGGAGAGTAGGAGCAAGGCGCACTGCTTCTGCTACGGCATGAGCCGATTCAAGCGCAGGAAGAATGCCTTCTGTTTGCGCTAATAATTGGAAAGCATCCAGGGTTTGTTGATCATCAGCGTGGGTATATTCTGTGCGGCCAATTTGACGAAGAAATGCATGCTCTGGACCAACCGCGGCATAATCTAAACCGGCTGAAATTGAGTGAGTGGCAGCAATCTGCCCATCAGAATCTTGCAACACATAGGTATAACAACCGTGCAGCACTCCCGGCCTGCCAAGGTTTGGGTCAGCAAAACGAGCCGCATGTTTTCCGCTAGAAATGCCCAGCCCGCCTGCCTCCACACCAATGAGGCGCACCTGAGGGTCGTTCAGAAAGGCATAGAATAACCCAATAGCATTCGAACCGCCGCCGACACAGGCCACACAAGCATCCGGTAAACATCCAACCTGTTCCAACATCTGGGCATGGGCTTCAATCCCAATCACAGACTGGAAATCACGCACCATGGTCGGATAAGGATGAGGGCCCAATGCCGACCCCAACAGATAATAAGTATCTCGTACATTCGCCACCCAATCTCGGATAGCTTCATTGACCGCATCCTTGAGAGTCTGGCTGCCGCTTTCCACCGGGCGCACCTGCGCTCCCAACAATTGCATGCGGATCACGTTCGGATGCTGGCGAGCTATATCGCGAGTTCCCATGTAAACCACACATTCAAGGCCCAACAGCGCAGCAGCAGTAGCCGAGGCAACACCGTGCTGCCCTGCACCGGTCTCGGCGATCAGGCGCTGCTTTCCCATACGTTTCGCCAGCAAAGCTTGCCCCAAGGCATTGTTGATCTTATGAGCGCCGGTATGAGCCAAATCCTCGCGTTTCAAATAGATCTGTGCTCCGCCCTGGCGAGCGCTCAATCGCCGGGCATAGGTTAAAGGCGTGGGACGACCCACATAAGTAGCCAGCAGATGCTCAAAAGTCTTCTTGAATTCCTCATCCTGGCAAGCATCCAGGTAAGCTGCATCTAGCTCTGCCAGGGCAGGCATCAGAGTTTCAGGAACAAATTGCCCGCCATAAGAGCCGAACTTTGTCCGGGTAGTCTTTACTTGTGTCATAAACTATTCTCCGCCAGGCGCACAGCCTGCACAAATTCAATCATCTTTTGTTTATCCTTTCTTCCCGGGGCACATTCGATGCCCGAAGCTACATCTACGCCCCAAGGAAGCACTTGTCTGATAGCCTCGGCTACATTTCCGGCATACAGCCCTCCGGCCAATAAGATAGGGAAGCGGGCTGCCAACTGGCGCGCCTGCGACCAATCGGCCGTTACGCCGGTTCCTCCATACTGTTTACCAGGTTCCGGTTGGCTACTGACTGCGCCCACGAATGCGCCATCCACCAAATAAGCCGGCGGTTTATCCAGAGCCGGATACTGTAGTTCCACCCCCCGGTAACTTTGCCCCGGCTTTACGGGCTGCTGCGCTTCATCCCCACTGCCCGCCGGGGAACCACGAATCACCTTGAATGCTCGTCCCTTCAACGCCTGCAGCGTTTCTGGCGGCTCATCCCCAGCAAGCTGCGCCAGGTCCAATTGACATAGCTGCATGATCGCATTGATCTGCACAGGCAGCATGTTTACAAACACACCCACTTTACCGATTTCACGAAACAGATCAGCACCTATCTCCGCTGCCAAATCATGCATCAATTTTGCACAGGCAGCCGGTGGTAGATAGCGTGGGCTAGGTGAATAGAAATTTAGTCCCAACATGGTCGCACCCGCTTCGAGGGCTGCCACCGCGTCTGCCAGAGTGGTAATACCGCAAAACTTTATGGCAAGCACAATAAACTCCTGATTTTGGCTGAAATATCTACTGCTGTTACCAGCGCTTCTCCGATGAGCATGGCATCAACCCCTAACTCTGCCAGGTAGTGTACATCTTCAGTCGTATGAATACCACTCTCTGCCACCAGCTTGACACCTGCAGGTAGGTATGGCTTCAATTGAGCAGTCACCTCCAGACTCGCCGTGAAATCTCGCAGGTTGCGGTTGTTAACACCGATCAGTGCGCTGGGTACAGCGCGGCCGGGTACAGCACAGGGTGAACAAGTCAGGGCCAATTCCAATTCAGCCAGGTTATGTACTTCCACCAGCGGAGTCATACCAAGCTCACAGGTCAAGGCATGCAGGTCACACAGCAACCCCGGCTGCAAGCTGGCAGTGATCAGCAAAACAGCGTCTGCCCCTGCCCCGCGCGCCTGGTATACCTGGTAAGGATCGCAAATAAAATCCTTACGCAGCAGTGGAACGCCCAGATTCAGTTCCGCAATGGCGCGTAGATACTCCAGGCTACCCATGAAAAAGCGCTCATCCGTCAGAACACTGATCGCCGAAGCACCGCTGCGTTGGTAGATCCGCGCCAGGTTGAGCGGATCAAAACCCTGGATCAATTCGCCTTTTGACGGCGAGGCACGCTTGACCTCAGCGATCAAAGCCGGAATTCTGCTCGGATATGGAATGCTCGCTAGCCCCAGGGGGCGAGCTAACGCGGCGAGAAAATCCATTGCTGGGCGAGTCTTTTCTGCTTCTTCACGTACCAAAGCCAGCGGTTTTCGTTGTTTCTGCCGGGCCAATTCGTTCTGTTTATGGGCAAAGATCTGATCCAGGATGTTCATCAGTTGCTCTAGAACCTCATATTCTTCTTGCGCTCATCGTACCTTTCGGGGTAAAACCACCACATTCAGCATTCTCACTGCGCTGCTGCCAATTGCGGCTGAAAAATCGATTGGCTATACGCGATCAATTCATCCAGTTTCTGCAAGGCAGCGCCGCTCTCCAGGGAATGACGCGCCTGCGCCAATGCTCTAACCATTGCTTGTTTTAGTTCTCCATCACCACCGCGCTCATCTGCAGCGCCGCGCTGGTCTAAACGGTGCTCTTTACCGTAAGCGCCATCCTCCGTAGCCAAAGCAGCCGCCGCATTGAATAAAACCACATCACGGCGCGGGCTTTCATCACGCCCGGATAATAATTCGCGCAGCATGTGAGCATTTTTCGCCGGATCGCCGCCGCGCAGATCTTCTTGCGAAGCGGGTCTGAGGCCGAAGTCGCCGGCATTCAATTCATACGTCTCGACATTACCCTGGCTCAATTGGCTGACTCGGTTTGGACCGTTGGTCGTCAACTCATCCAGGCCGCCGTACCCATGTACCACGATAGCCGCTTGACCGCCCAATTCGCCTAACACCTCCGCCAAAGGCTGGGTTAATGCAGCATCATAGACACCGATCAATTGGTGCGTGGCGCCGGCCGGGTTGGTCAGGGGGCCGAGCAAATTAAAGATGGTTCGTTGGCCCAATTCGCGCCGCGGGCCAACGGCATATTTCATCGCTGGGTGGAATTTAGGCGCAAACAAAAATCCTATCCCAACATATTCGATACAATCGGCAACCTGCTCGGGCGTCAGATCCAGGTTGACACCCAGTTCGCCAAGCACGTCCGCACTGCCACAGCGCGAAGAAGCGGCGCGGTTACCATGTTTGGCAACGCGACAACCTGCGCCAGCCAAGATGAAAGCAGCAGCCGTTGAGATATTGAAAGTGTGTGCGCCATCTCCGCCTGTCCCGGCCGTATCCAACAAAGGAACACCATTCACTCGGGGATGGATAGAACTGGCACAAGCCCGCATTGCTCGGGCGCTGCCAGCAATTTCATCTACGGTCTCACCCTTCATTCTCAGTGCAACCAGGTAACCGCCAACTTGAGCCGGCGTGGAATTACCGCCCATAATAATTTGCATGGCTGTCTCTGCTTCTTGGATTGTCAAATTCTGCTTGGACATTACTTTTGCGATATAGGGTTTTAACATATCTACCTCCAGATCAGTCAGATCAAATAGTTTGAATAGATTTAATTGGCAAAAGCTACAGCATCACGGATCGCATCCGGGTGAGGAGCTATCTCTAAGAAATTTCGTAAAATCACCTTGCCCAGGGCTGTTAAGATCGATTCCGGGTGAAATTGAACACCAAAGATGGGATAAGTGCGATGGCGCAGCCCCATTAACTCGCCTTCTTGAGTAAAGGCAGTGATCTGCAGATCAGGCGGAAGCGGTTCCGTCACGATCAAGGAATGATAACGAGTGGCGTCAAATGGGCTGGGGACGCCAACAAAAAGGCCGTTGTCATAATGAAAGATGGGAGATACTTTTCCATGCATCAAGCGCGGCGCCCGCACCACCCGCCCGCCATAAACCTGCCCAATACATTGATGACCCAGGCAAACACCCAGCAAGGGAATATGAGGGCCAAGTTGTCGGATGACATCGTTCGAAATCCCCGCATCGGATGGACCGCCCGGCCCAGGCGAAATAATAATATGGCTTGGTTGCAGATCTTGCAGCTCTTTAACAGTGACCGCATCGTTACGATATACGTGAATGGCAACATCTGCGGTAAAAAGCACCGTTTCGCCGCAAGAATTTCTTCCAACAGGATGTTTGTGATGAAGCATCACTTCTTGCTCCACCAATTCCCCAAGATATTGAACCAGGTTATAAGTGAACGAGTCGTAATTGTCTATGACCGCAATGCGGAAAACATTGTTTTCTATCCGGGCATTATCCATATCACATCTCCTGGGTGCTAACTTTATCGCTGGATTCTATGGCGCTGCGTTGTTCTAAACGGTGCTCTATACCGTAAGCGCCACGCTCCTGAACCCGCGTGGATTGTTCCGCCATATCAATTGCCACTGCCAGGGCGCTTAATTTATTCAGCGTTTCTTGATATTCCCGTTCTGGAACAGAATCTGCCACAATGCCTGCGCCCGCCTGGATAAACACTGTACCCCCACGCATCAGCATGGTGCGAATGGTAATACAAGTATCCATAGAGCCATCATAAGAGAAATATCCTACAGCTCCAGCATATGGGCCACGTGGCCGATCTTCGAGCTGATGAATGATCTGCATGGCGCGTATCTTGGGAGCCCCGCTGACTGTTCCGGCCGGGAAAGTAGCCCGCAACAAATCAAATGCGTCAAATTCCGGGCGCAAATCTCCCTCCACGTGCGAAGCGATATGCATTACATGAGAATAGCGCTCGATGATCATCTGCTCAGAAACCCGTACCGATCCATATCGACAGATGCGCCCCAGGTCGTTGCGCGCCAGATCAACCAACATGACATGCTCGGCCAGTTCCTTGGGATCATCCAATAATTCCTGTTCCAGGCAGCGATCTTCTTTGATAGTTTTCCCACGAGGACGCGTTCCAGCGATCGGGCGAATAGCAGCGCGCTGTTCTTCCAGGCGTACATGCATCTCCGGCGAAGCTCCGATCAAACGCAAAGGCTCCGAGCCAACCAGATCGGCAAAATCGAAATAGAACATATAGGGAGAGGGATTCGAACGACGCAGTGATCGATAAATATCAAATGGAGCCGCATTCGTATCCCTGCTTAGGCACTGAGATAACACCACTTGGAAGATATCCCCGGCTGCGATGTACTCCTTGGCGGTCTCAACGGCCTGGCAATACTTTTCCAGGCTGCGTTGCTCTTCAGCACTGCGCTGCTCTTTAGCGCAGGTGTAGGCATGCGCCGCTGCGGTAGAGGATGCTGCCTCAGTGCCCTGGGATTTGATCAGATCAGGCAACGGAGCAGCCAACTGGCGCTCCATTTCATCCAATCGGGCTTCTATTTCCTGAAGAGACAGGCCGTTCGGCTGATCGCCTGCGTAAGCATTCCCGATCAATAATAAGCGGCCAAAAGCATGATCGAAAGCTACCAGGGTGTCTGCCAACAGGAAGACAGCATCCGGTAAGACGGGGTGCGCTTGCAACCCGCGATGGTCTTTACCGCCAATGACCGGCTCGAAATAACGGACTGTTTCATATCCAAGAAAGCCCACCAGGCCGCCAGCAAAGCGCGGCATACCCTGGATACTCTCAGCAGAGACGGATGATTGTTTCATCGCAAGGGGGTGCGATTTATCCGCATTTAATCGGACCGGCGGATAAGAATATCCGGTGTGCAAGACTTCACGCAGCGCATCCAGGGGATCTTGTCCAGCAGATAACTCCTGACGCTGAACCTGTCTACCGGATCCCTGCATGTTATGGACTTCCATGACGCCCTCATAGAAAACATAGGCACGGCTGGGTTGCACCCCAATGAATGAGTAACGCGCCAGTTGCTCGCCACCAGTTACACTTTCTAACAGAAACGAAGGGCCCATACCGGCCAACTTGAGATACACCGAAACCGGCGTCATCAAATCAGCAGGCATCTCCCGAACCACAGGAATCAGACCAGGAGAGATGCCCGTTTCGGGCAAAACCTCAGAAATGTCTTTGGAAATTGTCGGCGTCGCCATATTTGCTTACTCCTTTCAACCCAGTTAAAACAAAATCCCCACTCGTCCTAGGGACGGGGGGGATGCCCGTGGTGCCACCCTGGTTAGGCTGAAAGGTCCATCTGCACTGGATAAAAAAATCCCGCCGGTGATGCGACGGGAAGGAAGAGACCAGCCTCACTCATTTGCGGATTTTCCGCCGGATACGTCTCTGCAACAAATAGAGATTATACCCTTTACCCTGATAACGGTGGCAACTCCGGTTAGGGATACTCAGTTCATCACTTTTCACCCAACAACTCAGAGGTCCATTCAACACCAGCGTACAGGCAGGCTCACACCGTATCCTGCTCTCTGAACTGTCGATTCAGTGTTTACTCGTCCTCTTCACAGTTTTTGTATATTAAGTTGCCCGAATTATACGAAAAGGCCGGGATTTGTCAAGAAGCAAAAAAATTCTTGACATAGAACAAATGTTCTGATATCATATATTTAGAAAGGAATGTCGCCTATGAATATTGGAATGCTATGGTTCGATAATGATAACAAGGTGGATCTAACAACCAAGATCCGGCGCGCCTGTGAGTATTACCAGCAAAAATACGGCAGTTCGCCCAACCTGTGTTTTGTGCATCCGAGCATGCTGGCAACGCCTACGCCGGCTACACCGGGTGTAGAAGTTCGTACTACTCGCACTGTGCTTCCCAATCACTTCTGGCTGGGCATCAATGCCAACAACAGCAGCACTACTGCGTAAGCTCTATGACCAGCACTTCCAGCGCCAGGTCGCCATCCATGCCACCCGTTTTAATGGCTGTGTCAACGTCCAGCAAACGATGGTAAATCTTCTCCAACGCCGGCATGGTAAAGGCACGCGCCTGTTCGACCGCCATTTTCGCCACATAAGGGTGTGTTTTTAGCTGGCGCAACACATCTTCTTCCCGCCCACCATGATCCAATATCTCTCGCGTCTGCAGGAGCAGGCGAAACTGATACACAATCCCCTGAAAGATGGGGATTGCGTCTTTTTCCACCAACTCTCGGCGCAAGACACTCAAAGCCTGCTTGCCGTTGCGAGTGCGCAGAGCATTCACCAAGGCGAAATCTTGCACTCGCGCCATCGAAGGGGTCAAGTGCTGCACATCATCGATCTCGACCGGTCGAGAGAAGTTCACATACGTCAATATCTTGGTAATTTCTTGATCTAAGATACGCGGCTCTACACCAACAAGCTCTGCCAGTGCGTTGGCAGCCTGAGGTGTGAATTGACCTCCGCTGGCTTTGGCGCGTGCCTGGATCCAACGCGCCAATTCTGCACCGTGAGGCAGGCGAAAGCATTTGGCCTCCACATGTTCGTGTGTGTCTGCAGCCCATTTTTCCAGCCAATGCTGCTTATTTTTAGCACGCTCGCGATCCTCGGTCAGCATCTGCCGCTCAACCAGTACCAACGCGCTGGTATCAGGGATTTTCCCTATCATTTCCTTGAAGCGCTCTTTTTGCGGCTGTGACTTCACCATTTGAATAGGCGAATTCAAGATCACCAACCTGTGCGGTGCCAGGAATGGTACGGCACTGATCGCCCCAAGAAACGCATCCAGGGTGGTATTGCGTCCATCCAGGCGAGTGGTATTCATCTCTACCAGGGTTGGATCGCCCATTGCACCGATCAGGCGGGTAATAAACTCATCAATCGCAAATTGATCGTCGCCAAATACCAGGTGTACATGGACGGAAGTTTCAGCCACGTTATCCTCGTGTGATCACCTGGTGAATTATGATACTGCTACGCTGGATACGGCGAATTTCGACCACTTCCAGTTTGCCAGGATATCCTGAAGTAGTTACCTTTGCCTGGAGCTGCCGCGCAACCGGTTGGGCAAAGATCAACGCCGCAGTCGCAAATGCGGCTGCCAAGGGCAAACGTTCGAGCTTATTTCTCAAACGCTTTCCTGCACCCATCATTGCAACCGCTCCAGCCACACCCGCCAGCGAGCCGGCAGTTACATAATTCGTTCCACAGTTCGGATGGACTGCCAGGGTATGTTGCCCGGTCTGCAGACGACGCAACGCTTCCTGCACACCTTCGTATACCGCTTCGGTGGAAAGATTGCCCAGTAAGCGAAAGCCGCTGGTGGAAGATTGTCCACCCATAGGCAGGTTCGGATAACGCTCGCTGAGAACATGCAAGGTGGCATGCTCCAAACCATGATTACGGCGAAGACGCGAGACCGCAGGAATTTCCAGAAAACGAGACAAAGAATGTTGTATTTGAGCGAACATGGTATCTCCAATCACAGGATTATACCGCGCACGCCCAATTGTGCCCGGCAATCACCTGTTAAACCAATAGATCGGACAGCAATGATCGAAAAACATCAAGGTGCTCGCAGGTCAATAAGCGCTGACGATCTTCCAGCGCGATAGAATAAGGGCGTAGATAGCGAACAACATACTTGCGGAACAATACTAGCCCGCGCTGGGGACCATAAAATTCGAGGCTGCGTTCCAGGTGAGCAAATACAGTTTGGCGCACCTGGGCTAACGACGCCTGGTCTCGATTGAGTCGAGAAAAAATCCATGGATTCTCCAGAGCGGCACGGCCAATCATCACGGCCTGGCAGTTCGTGTGTGCTTTGATCCTATCGATATCAGCCACGCTGCGCACATCACCGTTGGCGATTACTGGCACATGGACAGCCTGCCGGATCTCGGCAATGGCATTCCAATCCGCCTGCCCAGTGTAGCGCTGCTGGCGTGTGCGCCCATGCACTGCGATCATTGCACCACCATTATCCTCGATGATGCGCGCAACCAACAAGTAGTTGCGAGATTGATCGTCCCAACCCAGGCGTATCTTAGCCGTCACCGGGATATCCAGCTCACGGGTCAATTGGCTAAAGATGTGGGCTATCTTGAGGGGTGTACGCAGTAAGCCGGCTCCCGCGCCGCGCCCAGAGACCGAACGCGCCGAGCAACCCAGGTTGATATCCAGTACTGCCGGGTTATACGAGCGCAGTTTGATCGCCGCTTGCAGCATACGCTCAGGATTGTTATCAAATAGCTGGAAAACAACAGGCTGTTCCTGTGGCAAATAAGCCATCTTTTCCTGCACGTGAGGGTGACGATAGACGATATCAATCGCATTAATAAATTCGGTATAGCTCATTGCCGAACCCAATTCGCGGCAGATCGAACGAAATGGCAAATCAGAATAGCCATCCATGGGCGACAGGATCAAGTCGCCATAAACAGGAACAGAACCGATACAAAATGAAGGTTGAAGAGAATCAGCCATCGCAGCAAATGCTAAGGCGCCAGAGGAATCACTCGTTCTGGCGCGGCTTTTCGCCCACCAGGGCACGCTCCAAAGCATCTCGCAGAGAACGCGCTTCGTGCACTTCAATCTCATCGGGCCAAGGCTCACCGCGCCGCAGGCGGCGGGGCACAATGGCAGCTTTGAATCCCAATTTGGCTGCCTCCCTAAGGCGAGCAGGCATCTGGCTTACCATGCGCAGCTCGCCAGACAGGCCCACTTCACCGATCAAGGCCGTATCTGCTCGCACAGGCTGGTCACGCATAGAGGAAGCGATCGCCACGGCAGCCGCCAGATCCGCAGCCGGCTCTGTGATGCGAATACCGCCAACCACGTTCACGAATACATCCTGTTCACCCAGGCGCACACCCACCCGGCGCGTCAACACTGCTGTCAGCAGCAACAAACGGTTTATATCCAGGCCATTCGGCGTCCGGCGTGGATTGCCAAACGCAGTGGGACTGGTCAGCCCTTGAATCTCTACCAAGAGAGGGCGAGTACCCTCCATCGTTACAGCAATCGCCGAGCCGGGGGCGTTGATCATGCGTTCTGCCAGGAAGGCTTCAGAAGGATTTGTGATCTCTACCAGGCCACGCTCGCGCATCTCAAACACACCCACTTCGGACGTTGCCCCGAAACGGTTCTTAACGCAACGTAGCAGCCGATAAGATTGGAAACGATCGCCTTCCAGGTAAAGCACCGTATCCACGATATGTTCCAACACACGCGGCCCGGCAATCACACCTTCCTTAGTGACATGCCCGATCAGGAACACAGCCACGCCAGAACTCTTAGCCAGCTCGCGCAGCCGAGAAGCACATTCGCGCACCTGGGTAACCGTACCGGCAGTTGACTGCAACTCAGGGATATAGGTGGTCTGAACAGAGTCGAGGATCAACAAGGATGGTTGCACTTCCTCAATATGCCCCAGGATTACATTAAGGTTGGTTTCAGTCACCAGGAAGAGGTCTTCGGGCATTTGCGGCGCATCCTCTGCAGCATCTCCTTGTCGCTGTAAGCGCAGGGCGCGCATCTTGATCTGACGCTCCGATTCTTCCCCAGAGACATACAATATCTTGCCCTGGCGCGCCATCTCCAGCGCCACCTGGAGCAGCAGAGTAGATTTTCCAATCCCCGGATCGCCGCCAATCAATACGATGGAGCCCGGTACAACCCCGCCGCCCAAAACACGAGCGAACTCGCCAATCGAAAGCGGCCAGCGCTCTTCGCCTTCAATCTCGATTTCAACCAAGCGGCGCGGCGAAGAGGCTCCCGTCAGGCCTCGCCCACTACCTGAACGACCCGGAGCTGGTTGGCTCACCACCTCTTCCACCATAGTATTCCAACCGCCGCACTGTGGGCAGCGACCCATTGGGCGCACTACCGTTCGCCCGCATTGTTGACAAACGAATTGGGTACGCGTCTTGGACATAGCCTAGGGTGCCATCATCGGCTCGGCGGGCGAGGAAAGTTCTTGCGCTTCTTCAGCACGCAGCAGCTCTACTTCGCCATCTCGTACGTCCACGATGACATTGTCGCCATTCTTGAATTTACCGGTTAAAAGAGCATCGGATAGCGTATCTTCAACCTTTTGCTGGATTACCCGTTTCAAAGGTCGAGCACCCATTTCCGGGTCAAAGCCCATATCAGCTAATGTGGCCAACGCGTCAGGCGTAGCCGTTAGCGTCACTTGATGCTCAACCAGTCGTTCGGACACCTTATTCAACTCGATCTCGACAATATTCTGAATATCTGCCAGGCTCAATGCTCGGAAGACAATCATGGCGTCCAGGCGGTTGATAAACTCAGGCCGAAAAACGCGCTTGAGCGATTCCATCAACTTCTTACGCATATCATCGTATGCCAAACGCTCTTCCAACTCTTCGTCGCGCTTAACAGAGAAGCCCAAGCCGGTTTGACGCTTGATCATTTCAGCACCGACATTAGAGGTCATGACCACAATGGCGTTACGGAAATCCACCTTGCGGCCACGAGCATCTGACAAATGCCCTTCTTCCATGATCTGCAGAAGCATGTTGTGGGCCTCGGGATGCGCCTTTTCTACTTCATCGAACACCACGATAGAATAAGGACGGCGACGTAGTGCCTCTGTGAGCTGCCCTGCTTCTTCAAAGCCAACGTAGCCCGGAGGAGCGCCAACCAGGCGGCTAACGGTGTGGCGTTCCATGAATTCAGACATATCTAGCTGGATCAGGGCATCTTCGCTGCCAAACATAAACCGCGCCAGAGCCTTGGTCAATTCTGTCTTGCCCACACCGGTGGGCCCCAAGAACATAAAGGAACCAATCGGCCGGCGAGGATCTTTCAAACCGGCTCGCGCCCGGCGGACAGCTTTTGAGATCGCATTAATCGCTTCGTCCTGACCAATAATATGCTTGTGTAGCTCGCTTTCCATCTGCAGCAGGCGCTGTGATTCTTCCTGCGCAAGCTGCATGACTGGCACCCCGGTCCACATCGCAACGACCTCGGCAATATCTTCAGCGGTGACCACCGGGCTGTTGGCCCGGTCCCAACTATTGCGCAACCGGTCAAGTTCTTTCTCAGCATCTTCAATGTGCTCCAATAGATCTTGAGCATCATCCTGGCGAGTTTCTTCAACAGCCAGGGCATGATCCTGGCGCATCGTTTTGAGCTTCTTGGTCAGTTCTTTGGCTGCCTTCGCCATCGGACTCTTGTACATGCGCACTCGTGAAGATGATTCATCAATCAAGTCAATCGCTTTGTCCGGTAAAAAGCGCTCTGTCACATATCGAGAAGAGAGGCGCACGGCCGCATCTAAGGCCTCATCAGAAATCGTCAGGCGATGGTGATCTTCATAAGCAGAGCGAATTCCCCGCAAAATCTCGAGGGTTTCGTCGACATTCGGCTCATCGACCTGGATCGGTTGAAAACGCCGTTCTAAGGCCGCATCGCTTTCGATATGCTTACGATACTCATCTAGAGTGGTAGCCCCAATGACCTGGAGTTCTCCTCGTGAGAGAGCCGGCTTGAGGATATTGGCAGCATCCACAGAGGAACCAGCCGCTCCCGCCCCAACCAGCATGTGCACTTCATCGATGAACAAGATGGCGCCAGAGGCCTTTAATTCATCGATCACACGCTTGAGACGTTCCTCAAATTGGCCGCGATACATGGTGCCCGCTACCAGCGAACCCACATCCAATTGCAGCAAACGTTTGTTCAGCAGCGGCGCCGGCACATCCCCCTCGATAATTCGTTGCGCCAAGCCTTCGACAATTGCTGTTTTGCCAACGCCTGGCTCACCAATCAATGCCGGGTTATTTTTCGTACGGCGAGCAAGGATTTGGATCACGCGTTCGATCTCCATCTGCCGTCCAATCACTGGATCCAACTTGCCCTCTTCCGCCAGGGTTGTCAGTTCTGTCGCCAACTGATCCACCATGGGAGTCTTTTGGCCCTTTTGTTCACCTTGTGCAACCTTGGGCGGTTCTGGAATAGAGGGAGCAGGATTACGTTTTGCCGTGCCACCTTCTTGCAACAAACGGCGCGTCTGGCGGCGAATCTGCTCTGGTGTGACACCCAACTTGCGCAGCACATCCAAAGCAATTCCCTCGTCTTGGCGCACCAGTCCTAACAAAATGTGTTCAGTACCGATGTATTGATGCCCCAAAGTGCGGGCCTCATCCACAGCTAATTCCAAAACCTGTTCGGTGCCTGGAGATAGATCCAACCTGCCGCCGCTAGAATCTCCCAATCCTACCAGGCGTTCCACAATTTCCTGCACGCGGTTAATATCCAGGCCAAGTTCGCGTAAAACACGCCCAGCAATGCCACCCTCTTCCCGGATCAGGCCCAGGAGCAGGTGTTCTGTACCAATATAGTTGTGTCGCATACGCTCAGCCTCTTGATGCGCCAGGCTAAGCACCCTGCGTGCACGTTGGGTAAAACGATCCATGCCAGACATGGCATTCCTCCTACCGCCAACTACGCGGTTATATCCATCACCAACCACTCACGAAAACCTGGAAGGTGTTATGGAACTTCAATTGGATTGTACCAGAGTTTACTACCCGGTTAGTAAGAGTTTTGTTAATATGCAGCAATTCTGTATATGGGAAATGAGCGGCAAAAGCCTATGCAAAAGGAAGGGA
>CAZVRZ010000130.1:0-14955 GCA_964629965.1 uncultured Anaerolineaceae bacterium | reverse complement strand
CCTGGTATTGCGGGAACTTTTTCGGGCAAAATATTCGTTTGAATTTGCCGCGCCATGGCCAACTCTTGCATCAGGCGCTTATTGCTACGGTTAGAATTCTGTGCAGCAGGTGGAAAACTAAGGCTGCTGGCTGGCAATTGCGTGTTATGTTCCTTTCCTTTGTTCTGCCCAACGTGCTGCAATATTTCTAAGAACTCTTCTTCCGATACAGCTCGAGACAAGTAATATGTGAGCCCATCTCCTGCAGACTCCAATGAACATTCGAGTTCGGATGGATTTACCAATAGCAGCGCTTTGGTTTGCGGGTGGCGGTGGCGAATGTCCACTAGCGTTGACTGAACTTGACCGGGATTGGCCAGCGAGTCCACCAGAAGCAAGTCGGGGGCTGCGATGCCACACAACTCTTCCGCTTCGGTGAGGTCACGCGCCTCGCCTACCAACCGGATACCGTGCATGGCCTGAAGCATGGCACTTAGGCCGCGGCGAATAATGGCCTGTTCGGCAGCTATAGCAACGTTCAAAGATCCTCCTTCATCGCCTCTATTTCTTGCATCCAGAGAGCATGGCTGGCATCACTGGGCATTCTCCAATCTCCACGCGGCGATAATGCCACGGAACCTACTTTCGGTCCATCAGGCATAGCTGAACGCTTGAATTGCTGAGAGAAAAAACGTTTGTAGAATACTTGCATCCATTCAACTATTTCTGTTTTTGAGAATTCACTGCCGAAAGCTTGGCAGGCTAAGAATAATATTTTTCGAGGGCTGAACATATAACGGACAGTATAAAAGAGGAAAAAGTCATGCAGGATATATGGCCCGATAATATCTTCAGTTTTTTGTTGCAAATTGCCTTGATTTCCCACCGGCAATAATTCGGGAGTGATGGGGGTGTTGCAGATATCGAGTAAAGTTGCTGCAACCTCATCTTTGAATTCGCTTTCGGCGCACCATTCGATGAGATAACATACTAATGTCTTGGGAACGCCGGCGTTCACGTGGTACATAGACATGTGATCGCCATTATAAGTGCACCAGCCCAAAGCTAGTTCAGATAAATCCCCCGTTCCGACCGTAAATCCCCCAACCTGGTTAGCGACATCCATCAGAATCTGTGTCCGTTCACGGGCTTGTGCATTTTCAAAGGTAATATCGTGCAGGCTGTTATCGTGACCGATATCCCTAAGATGAAGATTGACAGCCTCGTGAATTGGAATATGACGCAGGCTGACGCCAAGGAACTCGGCAAGCTTTTCGGCGTTGCTGCGAGTGCGGGTGGTAGTGCCAGGACCAGGCATGGTGATGGCAACAATTCCCTCGCGGTTCAATTTGAGTAGGTCAAAAGCTTTTACTGTTACCAATAACGCCAGGGTTGAATCTAATCCACCCGATATACCTAAGGTGATGCGTATAGCGCCTGTGTGCATTAACCGTTTCGCAAGAGCTGTGCTTTGGATGTCGAAGATCTCCTGGCAATGCCTGGCACGCTGCTTCGTATCGGCTGGCACAAAGGGGGTTTTTGATACCGTTGGGCGGAATAGTTTGCTTTCTACCGAGTATTCGAATCGGTTGGACAGTTTAAAATCGACCATGTGGAATAATCGCTGGGGAGCGGCTGCTGAGAATGCACTGTTTTTCAGGCGCTCGTGGGTAAGGCGCTGCAAATCAATATCTGCCAGCACGGCCTGTGTGGAAAAACTGAAACGATTTGTTTCAGACAGGATCATGCCATTCTCGGCAATCATCGAATGACCCGAGTAAACGACATCCGTACTGGATTCTCCTGGGCCGGAACTTGCATATAAATACGCTGCCAGGCAACGCGCCGATTGTTGCCTTACCAAGTCACGGCGGTAATCTGCTTTGCCGATCAACTCATTACTTGCGGACGGATTCAGGATAAGTTTTGCACCCGATAGTGCCATGTCGCTGGATGGGGGAACGACAGCCCATAAGTCTTCACAAATTTCCACGCCAAATATTAGCTCGGGCGCATTACTGGCTTTGAATAATAAATCTGATCCGAATGGCACAGTTGCCCCATTGATATCGATCGATTTTTGTGTGTTGTGAATGGAGGAGGTAAACCAGCGTTGCTCATAAAATTCATTTGTGTTTGGCAGGAACGTTTTAGGAACGATACCCAAGATATTCCCATCTCCAATGATGGCCGCGCAATTGTATAGTTTGCCACCGTTATGGATCGGCAGCCCTATGATAGCTATCATCCCTGCCTCACTCGCGGTGTGAACCAGCGCATCCAGGGCACCAAGTGCTCGATCGAGTAACAGCGCTTGGTAGAATATGTCTGCACAGGAGTACCCGGTCAGGCACAGCTCGGGGAACAACGCCAGTGAACATCCCTGAGAAGCTAACTCTATTAAGGTTTGTGAAATGACGCCTGCATTGAAATCAACGTCGGCTATTTTTAACTCGGGCGTGACAACTGCTGCTCTTAGAAAACCAAAGTCAGGATGTGATTTTTTCATACTTATCACTGATCTCTTCTTATTGCGGTGTTCAACAGGGCCAATATCTTATCCTTTCCCAACAGCCGAGCAAATGTGCCGAAGCGCGGGCCACGCTCCTGTCCCAGGATCACTTCATAGAACATACTGAAGAATTCCTGTGGCGCGATATTTTCTTCTCGGGCTAAATCAAAGGGAATGGCTTGTAACTCGTCTTCATCCAAACTTTCTGCTTGCCCAAGCCGATCATGAATTCTGGAGATAACTCCTTGGAGCAATCTCCGATCGTTTTCGGTAGGCTCCCGAAAGTGTTTGGTGGGCAGTATGTAATCACGGTAATAATTCACCCCTTTGTGAACTAAATCTTCAAGGATTCCCAGACACTTTTCTGCCGGGGGATCATAGCGCTTCAGATAATCCAAAACCAAACCGGCATCGTCTGCCCCAAGCGCCGAGATCAGGTTATTGATCAACGAGAAATTGATCGATGTGTTGTATTCGGGCGCAATCGTTCCTTTGTCAAAAATATGCCAGATTGCAGAATCACGTTGTTTGAAGGCCTCTAGTGCCGGGTATTGGCGCAGCGCGGAGAGATAATCATCAACCGATTTTGGAACGATGCCCCAGAAAAGGCGTTTTGCCTGGCCCGGACTCTGGAACAGGTAATAGAGCAAGGATTCTAACGGTGCGTAGTTGACCCAGGTTTCGACCGTCAGCCCTTTGCCAACACTTTTGGATATCTTTCGCCCCTCTTCATCCAGGAATAGCTCGTAGAAGAAACCATCCGGAGGTTGTCCACGCATCAACCGCTCGATTTTTCCTGAAAGCTTGGCCGATTCGAGCAGGTCGGAACCATACATCTCATAGGCGATCTGATACGAATACCAACGCAGAGCCCAATCGGCTTTCCAGCCAACCTTGACGTTGCCATTATGGATCGATACTGTTCCACGGTGACCGCAAGATTGGAGCAGGCCCTCTTGTCGATCGCAGATGTAATCGATGCTGTTGGTTACCGGATGATAAGTAGTGACGCGGGTACTGTTGATCCGTCCGCAGTGCTGGCATATGGGGAAAAATGGCGACCAATCTTCACGCTTTTCTTCACCCAGGGTGGGCAGAATGATTGCCTTTACTTCATCTACTTTTTGCAGCAGTATTGAAAGCCCTTCATTGAAATCGCCGCGCTGGTAGGCTTCGGCTGAACTTTGGAAGTGATAGTCAAACTGGTAGGTGTCCAGCATTTCTTTCAACTTCTTGTTCATATGGGCGCTATAACTTTCATATTGATCGAAGGGATCTGGGATATGGCACAGCGGTTTCCCAATGTGCTCGCGAATCATATCCTGATTGGGCATGTTGAGGGGAACTTTTCGCAAGCCATCCATATCGTCACTGAAAGCGATCAGCTCGGTGGGCCAGCCAGTGATGGCTTCGAAGGCATGGCGAACCCAGGTGGTGCGAGCCACTTCAGCGAAGGTTCCGATGTGCGGCAGTCCGCTGGGACCAAAACCGGTTTCAAACCGTACCGGGGTGCTGGGTTGTTCAGGAAAGCGTTTTTGCAGCTTTTGAGCTTCTTTGAAAGGCCAGGAGGTGTTACATGAAATGTTAGAAGAATCATTTGGCATAAATGCATCCATGTTTAAGAAAAGGATAGGGGGATGAATCATTCATATTCATTGATTTTACTCCGGAATCATGAATAAGAATCACGATACTTACCAATGAACGGTGTACTTATCCTGAGGCGATAAAAACGATTGGGTGGAAATTTACTAGCCCTACGACCAGAAGCGTTCCAGTTGATCTTTTATCTCACCAGTGTTTCGGACTATGTGAAAATCACGCCAGTGTGCGGGGAACAACTGGCGGTAACGCGTGTGGGTGAAACGTTCATCGATCAAAACCATGATCCCCCGATCCGTCTCCGTGCGAATGACCCGGCCGGTTGCCTGCAGCACCCGGTTGAAACCTGGATATTGGTAAGCATAAGCAAAACCACTTCCGTTTTGGCGATCAAAATACTCTTTGATCAAATCTCTTTCCAGCCCTAGCTGCGGCAGCCCCACGCCTACCACCACGACACCGATCAACCGCTCTCCCACCAGATCGATCCCCTCGCCAAAGATGCCACCCATAACGGCCAGCCCAACCAGCGTTTCCTGGTTGCCGGCCGAAAACTGGGCCAAAAAGGCTTCGCGTTCCGCTTCGGTCATAGATCGATCCTGAACCAAAAGCTGCCTTTCCGGCAAGCTTTCCTTGAGCAGTTTGAACACCGCTGCCAGATAAGCATAGGATGGGAAGAAAACCAGGTAATTCCCCACCCGCGTACTGCAGACAGCTTCGATGGCCGAGGCGATTGCAGCGTATGAGTCAGCCCGCTGCGCATACTTGGTGGATATCTGGTTGTGGATCAGCAAACAGGCATTTTCGGTTGGGAAAGGAGATTGGAAGTTGCGCTTAGGGTGATCCTCGGCCCCGGTCAAGAGCATCATGAAGTAATCCATTGGCAGCAGGGTCGCCGAGAAAAAAACGGTCGATTGGCTGCGAGCTAGCGGCGCCGCCAGCATGGGGGCTGGATCCAGGCAGAATAATTTTGCCTTGAGATTGACCTGCCCCTGTCGCTCAAAGTAAGACACGTAGAAAGTGTCGAAATACTCGGCTGTACGGAGATAGTCGCTGCATAAGAAATAAAACTCCAATAATTCTTGCCTGAACTCGGCAGCCTGGTTCAAGACCAGCCAGTCTTCTGCCTTTTGGTTGAATTCTCGCATGGCCTTGAGCAGCTTCTCGGGAAGTTCGTACTCAACCAGCGCATCCTTGCCTTCTGCCTGGCAGGTTTTACGCATCTCCAGCAAGATCTTGTTGATGGCGCTCAGCTTTTTTGCCAGCACGGGTAATTGCGGTTTCACTGTACGCTGGAGATCAAGCACTGTCTTTTTGTCTAGTTCTGCCGAATACATCGCTCTGGCCCGGTCCGGAAGATTGTGTGCTTCATCAATGAGAAAGATATACGGTTCTGTGCTGAAGTCGAAAAAGCGGTGCAGGTAGACGCGCGGGTCAAACGCATAGTTGTAATCACAGATGATGCAATCGGCCCATAAAGCCAGATCTAGCGAAAACTCAAAAGGGCAGAGTTGATACTGCCGGGCGATCTCCTCAATGACTGGACGGGTATAAGCTTGGTGCTGGTCGAATTCCTCCAACGCATTTTTTACCTTGCCAAAATAGTCGCGGGCAAATACGCACACTTCTGGGTCACAGTTGACTGGCGGGCAAAAACAGATCTTTTCCTTGGCCGTCAGGGTCACACTTATCAAATTCAAGCTGGCCTGGCGCATGTCATCCAGCGTTTTTTCTGCTACCAGTCGCCCAGGTGTTTTAGCCGTCAGGTAAAATATCTTGGCAGCCAGGCCCTGTCCCAGGGCTTTCACTGCTGGGAAAAGGGCCGCGATGGTCTTGCCTACCCCGGTAGGCGATTGTACATACAGGCGGTCATTGGCCCGGATGCTCTTGTAGACTGCCACGGCCATCTCTCGCTGCCCTGGGCGATAATCATGATAGGGAAAATTGAACTGTTGGATTGATTGGTCGCGCCTGGCAAGCCAGGCGCGAATTTTGCGAAACCAGGCCAGGTAGGGAGTGATCAGATCGTTGAAAAAGGTTTCCAATGCGGCTAGCGAAAAATGGCGCTCGAAGGTTTTTTCCTTTTGCGAACCGTGTCCGCCGCCATCCAGATGGTAATAGGTCAGGTGAATGCTGATCTCGCTTAGATGATGCTGCCTGGCATACATATAGGCGTAACACTGCGCCTGCGCCCAATGCAGGCGGTTGTGTTCCTCGCTCACCAAATCCAGGCTCAGGGTGGTAGTTTTAATCTCCTCAAGGATCACCGGTACTGCGCCGGCATACAGGCCATCGATCCGACCTTGCACTTCCACGGGCGGGTCGGCGCCTTCAACCCGGTAAGCGATTCCCACTTCCGCCTCATACCCTTCGGAACGGGAACGCTGTACCTGCTTATGGCCTTGTGTGCCGAGTTGGGCGCGGTCGCGTCTTTGAAATCCGCCAGGGGTTATATCACCCGCCTGCAGCACAAACTCCACCAGGTTGTGGACGGAGATAACGAGAGGTTTGTCTATTTCCATCGGATGAGCTGGTCTGGGGTGCAATGATCGGAATGATCGAGCCTCAATTCACGTTCCTTCTTCAGGCCATCCAAACTCGCTGTAAAAAATTCCAGCCTGGTAATATTCGATGGCGCGCTTTACATAAGGGATGGTATTCTGCGGCAAGGTATCCATGTTGACCCAGGCTAAATCATCGCATTTCTGCGGCTCATGATTGGTGATTTTGCCAGTCCAATGCTGCACTGCGATAAAGAAATCAACCCGTTCGTCTTCTGATTTGCGGTTCATTACATGCATCACATGCAGGTCGGCGGGCTCCAAGACCACGCCCACTTCCTCGGCTGCCTCACGCATTGCAGCCTGTGTCACCGTCTCGCCGGCATCCACATGGCCTGCAACAACGCTGTAGCTGCCATCTTCATATCCCGTGTTGAAGCGGCGCAGAAGCAATATTTGCTTGCCACACAAGAAGAATAAATGCACGGCTACGAGAAATTTACTGCGCATGGATCATGCCTTCCGCTTCATTTTGTCTCACTACCAAAACCGCGAGCCGTGCTCATCACCACGAGGTTGCCTTTCTCCTGGGGGGGTTCTTCTTGATCAGAATTAACTGCTCGATATCCAGGACATCTCGCTGGCAGGTTAGTGGATCGGTCACCCGGATGTACATCCAGCAGCCATCGTGGTAGCGGGGCGTTTCCACTAACGCCCGCTGCACGGTCAAGCTAAACGTATCCAGCTTTGCCAGGGCCCGCTCTAGTTCAGCTTTGCCCAAAATCACCAAGGCGGTAAAGGAACCGTATTCAGGATACATTTCGCATAGAGGTCGTCCACCGGCGCGATGCTGCAGATTCCAACCATATTTCTGTCCGCCAGAATTGAAGATGGGAACGATGTGGTAGGTTTCTGTCAGGAATTGCCGTAAGGCGGTCCAGGCGTTGGCCATGGGTTGTCCAATGGCCTGGATCATATCCATATCGGTCGGTTGGACGGTCTTATCGGTCATACGTTCATGCATAGAGTTATCCTTTCTTCCTACATCCATTTCTGCACCGTTAGCCCATCTTAGGTTCAGCCTTTCGTGCTCAAGCGATGGATCATTCTGTCCAGGCTGTAAACGGCAACCACTGCCAGTAATAAGATTGCTATAAAGGGAAGCTGTAAATGCAAAAATCGCCCTATTCCTACCACTAGACTCCCCAGGATCATGACCAGGAGCAGGGATTGAAAATGCTTCTTCTCGCGCAGTTGCACCTGATGTGGAAAATTGCTTTGCACGGCATGCCCCCACAGAATAAGATCCCAGGCCACCAGGGCTAACATTGCGCCAAGTAACATCCAGAAGAATGATGCCTCCAAGAGTATGCCCGTTGTTGCCAGGCCAACCGTTGTCAACAGCGCGATCGGGGCGAGCCAGGCATTTGCTGCCTTGACCGCCAATAGCATGGCTATTGTAGGAAGAAGAGTCACCAATGCAATCAGCCACTGTTTCGCCAGGGCAAGCCCGATTATGAGACTTGCCGCGGCAGCAGTCAGGCAAACGAGAAAGATGATTTTGCGCAGAGGCATCCTGTTGTCTCCCTAGATTTCACGCTGCCCACGCGAGTGGCTAATAGCCCCACGCACCAGCGGATATAGAGACTGGCTGACCGGCCAATCGATTACTTTGGTTTGTAGTTGGGTAATCTCACGCAGCTTCAAACGGCGCTCCAGGCGGATGACCCGAAACGCCAACTGACTTTCGCGATCCTTTGTAAACAGCGAGGCGGAAAAATCTAATGGGTCTGGGCTGATCAACAATGCTTGATATCCACTGGCTCGCAGGCGCTTGAAGAAGGAAAGCTCATCATGAATCCACGGACTGATGACGATCAGGAGAGCATGGCTGGAGAACATGCGTAAGGGGAGATCATTCAGGCGACTGTTCGAAGAGTAGCTGCCGGTCTTGACCGTGGATAGACAACGGAGTATGTGGTTAAGTTGTACCTTGCCATATCCTGGATAGATTGAAACAATGGTCTCATTCAGAGCTAGCAGGCTAACCCGATGACCCTGGTGTAAAAACGCTTCAGCAAGTGAACCGGCTGCACTGACGGCGTGTTCAAATAGTTCATCCTCTCCTATTTGTAAATACGATTTCTGACGAGCATCCAGGATCAAACCGATGTCGGCGATCTCTTCTTGTTCGAATTCTTTCGTATAGTATTGGTGTGGGTGGCGAGCGATCAAGCGCCAATCCAACCAACGCAGAGGATCTCCGGGATGGTACTCGCGGATTCCCCAAAAATCCGTACCGCTGCCGGCCAGATGAGCGGGGATCGAGCCAGGCATGTGCAATGTGCCGCGCGGGCGTATGTTCAAACGTTGGAATTTGCTATATGTTAGTTTTACGTTATGTTCTACTCTTGCTGGCAAGGAGAGTTGTATGGAAAACAGCCCAAAAGGATCACTGGCGACCGCCTGTACCGTTTCCCAGGAGTATTGTCCACGATCCTGTTGGAATGAATAGCGGACAATCGTTTCTTCGCCATGTTGCAAGGCCAGCCTCTGATAAGGCTGACCCTTAGTGATGTGGATACCCTGTGGTAAATGATCTCGGAGAAACAGGTTGTTGAGCGGCTCTCCTTGGTTGCACACCATTATCTCCATATCTGCGGTTGACCCATGCTCGAATCCGGTTGTACTTACCAGTCGAGTGGCATCCAGGCGCACCGAACCCGCGGTGGGAGTCTGAAGGATTCCGATTCCCAGATAGGCTAGAAAGGGCAGCGTCATCCAGGCCAGATCTCCGCTCTTTGTTACCAGAGAGGTCAGGAGTAGGCCCAGGATGATAACCCAAAGAGTAAAAATCTTACTATTCAGTCGCATTCTGGATAACGGGTACTGGAACCGATTGAACCACTTCTTCGATCAGGGAATTTTCTTGTTTCCTATTTCCCCATAGGCTGGGGTCCAGGATAATACGATGTGCCAGGGCGGGCTGGATGAACTGCTTGACATCGTCTGGCACTACAAAGGTTCTACCCTGGATGGCAGCCCAGGCTTTTCCCAGCTTAAGCAGCGCCAGCGAGCCGCGTGGACTCACACCAACCACTACCTGGCGGTGTCCCCCGCGGGTCTTTGTAACCAGGTCAACAATGTATCGACGCACATCCGGATCGATGTACACTTCTTCCACGGCCTTACGCATGCACAGGAAAGTCTCGGGGTTAATCACCGGCTGGAGCTCTATTGCATCTTGCTTGCGATCAGTTCGTCGCCGGAGGATCTCGTCTTCTTCCTCCGGTGTTGGATAGCCAATCGATAACTTAACCATGAAGCGGTCAAGCTGCGCTTCGGGTAAGGGGAAAGTACCTTCGTATTCAATCGGGTTTTGAGTGGCGATCACAATAAATGGATGAGGCAGCGGCACCGTTTCGCCTTCAAGCGTTACCTGGTATTCCTGCATGGCCTCCAACAGTGCGGATTGAGTTTTGGGTGAGGCCCGGTTGATCTCATCTGCCAGTAGAATATGGGTAAATATGGGGCCCTTACGAAGCTGGAACTGATTTTGGTTACTATTGAATATATACCCGCCGGTGATATCACCTGGCAGCAGATCTGGAGTGAACTGGATGCGTTTGAAATCCATGCTCAGGGCCACGGCAAAGCTGTTGGCGATCAGGGTTTTTGCCATGCCGGGATAATCTTCTAACAGGATATGCCCGCCGGAGGATAGTAAAGCTGCCATCATTTGATTGAGCACAGTGCGCTTCCCGACCACGGCTTTTTCAACTTCTTGGATGACCTGAGCGCATAACTCGGCCGTTTGACTAATGGTTAATGAAATCGGTGTATTCATCATTTTTTATCTCCAATGAATTTTCCATAAATGAAATGATATCCTCAATGGATTGGCAGATACCAGCTTTCTCACGACCGGTCCACCTGCGCACCCATTTCCGGGGGGTGTTTTGGATGAGGCGCAGTGCTCGCTGCAGCCGCGGGCCGTTAGCGGCAGTGGTTCTATCTGTAAACACAAACTGGTAGATGTGCTCAGGCAAGGGGATCTGGCGCTGCTTTAGCGCTGTAAGGATCTCGTAAGGCGTTGTATCCGATATTCTTGATCTAAAGAGTGAGACCAGCAAATCGGCTAGCTCCTGCTGGGTAACGCACTGCTCAATCTCCGACGTTTCCAATAAGCGAATCTTAATGATCCAGTCGTTGATATCGCCTAGCATCAAGTTCGGCTCGATCGGCTCAGCAGGCTCTTCTTCCTCAACGTTATATAATATTTGACCCAAACGGTATAGAGTCAAGATCACCCCTGCAAATGTCAGCAAGATCCAATAATACTTTTGGTCAATGTTCAAAAAAGTCAGCCGCAAGAACAGCCAAAATGCCATCGCAAGGGATGTGAGTATGGTCATCACAAATGGAGCGAAGACGATTCCCAAAAGAACATTGACACCCAAAAACAAAATAAAAAGGATTCGCCTGGACTTTTTCATAACCTGACTACATCCTTTCCTGGCTGTGCTTGATGATGGCTGTCAGGCAATCGATCGCTTTTTGCTCGTCATTTTTCCCTGGTTGCCAGCGGCCATAACGAACCGCCTCAAATAGCTGGGTCAACTGGTGAACAGAATCATACGGGAATCCTTTGGCAGTTAGCAAGTTCTCGAATTCTCCGGTGGTCATGAAAAACTGCCGCTCGATCCCATGCTCTTCCTGAAGGGCCAGGCTCATATGTTTATAACAGCGTAAAACAACATCTTTGAGTCCAATGCCGGCCAACAAATCCGTACGGGCTTTTTCGGCCTCCAACTCGATCGGGCTCAGTCTTGTATTGGATTGAGCGCTCTGGTTAAAAATCGAAAACCCTATTATGGTTACAGTGATTGCTATACCGATCCCTACCGCCCACTTCAGCAGCAGCGGCGGCGAGCCCAGAGTAGCAGTAATTTCCGCTTCTGAAGTTGCCTCTGGCAATAAAACAGTTAGCTCGGGTGAAGCAGGTAGTAAGCCAATCAGAACGGCCAGGATACCCAACAAAAGCAAGTTGGCCAAAACAAATGACAGGAAAAAAGGAACGAGTCTCTTCCATGAGGTACCTTTGAAAACTCGAATACCGATATTCAGCCCCAGGGCCATGATGAGGCAAAACAACACAATACGGAAAAAGGCGCCAATCTTTAGCTGAACAACGGGAATTAGTGAGGTCGGAGAGACTACCAATTCATCGTTTTTCATAACAGGCAGCGGCCAGCCTGGTTTGAGTTCCATTTGAGGTAGGCTGGAGGCAAGTAGGGCTGTGGCAAGTGCAGCCAAGGCAATGAATATGAGCAACGTTTTCTTTTCAACTTCTGTCATGCTACAATTGTTCGCTATTTATCATACGACGGCCATATGTGTTTTATGGATCATGTTTTCGGCGTCAAAATCGTACCGCACAATGGCATCGAAACGCCGATCTAGGCAACAATACAACTCTTGTCTTACTGCATTATAAAGCAAGGATAGTTCCGTGGTCCATACTGGGCCAGTTTGTAGGCTCCCTTTCAATACCTCAAAGCCATCTTCGGCGCTCATCGTCTTATTGAATTTACCCAATTGTTGTAGCGCTTTCAAATAGCGATCTGCCCCACTCCCTATTATAGTTTCAGGAACTATCTCTTCATAATCTGATACTGGAAAATTTGCCATCACATAACAGTCCGAATCTTGAGGTTCAGTACTCTGTTGCTATCAACTCCGAGTTGAACTTTCAGAAACGAGGTTTCTGCGCCGTCTCAGGGAAGTGTCCTGGTCGATTGATATTTAAGATACATTCTCTAAATTAAACCGGGTTCTTTGCTTACCTGGTTGAATTAATTGTACACCCATATGTTTTCGTGAGTCCCAAGTGTTTCATGGTAGGCAGCGATTAGTAATGAGCAGTCAATTTACTCCATTTGTTGCAGTCGCCTTTTGGCAAGATACCAGAAAGCCAGCGTTAACAGAATTGCCAGCACCGCTGCCGGCAGATTGCCATTCAGATTGATCTTATTCAACCCAAACCATAAACCCAATGGTAATGCCAGGCACAGGATTCCCAGCAACCCGCCCACTGAACTGATCTGCGGTGTGATGCCGTTGAGCAGCATATCCGACTGGGCCTGGCGCAACAAATCGAAGGCTGCCGCCGCAGATATCGAGGCGCTCATACACAACAATAACAGAGCCGCCGGCAGACGCACAGAGACCAACCAAGTCCCACTAGCCAGCGCCAGCGCAAACCACCCCAACAGCACCACAATTATCCAGGGCAGTGCCAGTTCTGCCGCTAGCAGGCGTCCACTGGAAAAGGGCAGCAGACGCAACAGGCTCCAATAGGCCAGGTCTTTTTGCAACCGAGCCGTAATACGCTGCCCAACCATAACGGTCCAGAATGCCAGCGCTAGCCCACGTGCACCCAGATCGGGCGCGAAGCATACTACTAAGCAGACAGCAAACAGGCTCAACCAGCTCCAGGCATCAGAAAAGCGGAGGTTTCGGCTGGATTGCAGCACATCCTTCCAACCCAACATCCACCCGCCAGGTTGGACCGGCAAATGACTGGGAGGGTGTCCACCGCCCAAGCGATTGGTCAAAGTAACATGGAGTGCCAGTTCGCTCTGACCATATCGCTGGGCAGTCTCGATTTTTTCTTTTTGTGTAGTTTCCTGGGCTGACCGGCTCAGATTCAGGTTGACTCCGGCCAAGGCCAGAGCCGCCAGCCCCAGCCCGGCCCAAGCCAACCCGCCCAGCACCCCAAAAGCCAGTGGAGCCGCGCCGAAGGCAGCGCGGAGCGGGAAATTTAATGGCCACAAAACCACTTGCCAGAATGGCCGACTCAACCCGCCCAACCCCTGGCGGATCAGTATGTAAGCCAGGACCAATCCCATTACGACAATTGCCAGGCGTACCAGGCCTGCCTGCCAGCCACGTTGGTGGTTGCGTTGCAAGCGCATTGCACCTGCCGCCCAAACCAGCGCCATCAGTCCAAATTGCACCAGAAAAACCACCAACAACGCGGTAAGCGCTGCTGCAATGTAAGTGAGCACGTACGCGATGCTGATTTTTGGTTCAAGGCGGAAATCCACCAAGGCAATGCTCAACGTAACTGCACTAGCCCAGAAAGGAGCAGCAGGTTCAAACCAATCACCCAGGAACCAAGTCAGCGCCACTGCACTACCTGGCGCTGGCGTCTGACAAATCAAGTGAGCGTCGTTTTCGGAAAATACGAATGGACTGCAGCGCGTGGCTTGCCAGAGTTGGTACAATCCCCAGCTTAGCAGCACCAGCGCAGTTAGTGCGGCAGCTGCATGGTTGACTGGTAAGACTCCCACTATCTGCAGCACAGTTCCAGCGGGGCCAGAGAACAGGCTAAACACAGCTAAGAACCAGCCGCTCAAGAACATGCTGGCGTAGACCAGGTATATTCGATGGCTCAACGAGTGGTCATGCGGATCGTAGCCAATCAGCGCCAACCACCAGACCAGTTTGCGAACGATCTGGCGTGAACGCACCATCCAGACGGCGTGCACGTCAAACAGCCCCCACATGCCCGTTGTGCATCTTCACATATCGGTCGGCAAGGTCGTGAGCAATTTCAGGGTTATGAGTGGAGAACAAGATACCCACTCCCTGAGAGCGAAGATCGTTCAGACGGGCAAGAAGCAGCGTAGTGCTTTCGCTATCCAGAGCAGAGGTGGGCTCATCTAATAGCAACGCCTTGAACGGGCGGACCAGCGCTAATAACAATCCTAATTTGAGACGCATGCCACGTGAAAAATTGTGCGGGTACAGGTTACGCGATTCCCACAAACCGAATTCCCGCAATAATGCTTCTGCCCGTTCGGAAAAACCCTGCCCAGCATCGTGCGCCAGGGCGATAAACTGTAAATGCTCCCAGGCGGTCAGCTCGGTGTAGAAACGCGGCACATCTGGAACAAAAGCCAGATGGCGTTTAGCCTGCCGCTCTTCGGCGTACAGGTCATAACCAGCGATAGAAACCCTACCAGTGCTCGGTCGCAACAGCCCGCTCAAGCAGTGCAGCAAGGTGGTTTTACCGGCACCGTTGGGTCCAATCAGCACCACTACTTGCCCGGCAAGAATAGATAATTCAACTGGCGCCAAAGCCAAATATTTTCCGTAGCTGCGACTAATCTCCACCGCATACAGAGGGGGATGGTCAAGCATAGATCGTTATTATAACATCATGCACCCAGGCGCATTGCCTCAACAGGGCTTTAACAAGAATGGATTTTGCCAAAGCGTAGCAGGTCAAAAGCCAGTTCGGGCATTGCATTGAAGCGGCGACGTGCCTGGGCCAGGTTTCGATAACCATTTTGC
>CAZVRZ010000129.1:2713-15128 GCA_964629965.1 uncultured Anaerolineaceae bacterium | reverse complement strand
TACTGCCTGAAAATCGCATCCCCACCCATCCGGGTGAAGTATTGCTGGAAGAGTTTTTGATCCCGATGGGCATCTCTCAGGTTGCCCTGGCCAAGCACCTTGGCATTCCTGTGCAGCGCGTCAACGAGATCGTGCGCGGCAAGCGCGGCGTGACCCCCGACACAGCCTGGCTGCTGGCACAGGCCTTTGGTACCACGCCGGAATTTTGGATGAATCTGCAGGTGGTATATGATCTGGCACGCAATAAGCCGAAGCAGCAGGTTCAAAGCCTGGTTGCCGTAGCCTGATCTGGGGGGATACAAACTGCGTTAATCCTGCAGGAGAGTTGGACAGCAGCCAGTTTTCTCAGGCAGTTCTTGCATAGCTCTCCGTGCCCTGGCCTATGTTCTTTTGGGATCGCCTCAGCCGATCTATCGTGATTTCATTCGGCGGCTCTGCCGGAATATCAGGTATTTCAACCGGCAACCCGGAGGCTGAAAGGTTGGCATCGCGCCCGGTGATGCGATACAAGGCCTTTGCAAGCTCACGCTTGAAAGCCTGGACGATTTCGCTCTCGGCTTGTGTCATTGAATGATCTCCGATCCCACGTATTGATTTCTACTGAGGTACTGCCACGATCGATTTGCCGAGGCGGTCGCCACCAGATAGGTTCCGTTGTAGAATTTGCATCCTATATCCATTTCATAATATAGAATGGACAGACAAAAATCAAGGGACAATTGTCCCGTCTTTTATTAGAAAAAGTACGGATGGAATCAAAAACATGCAGATTAACATGATAAGAACTCCATCATTCACTTCAATAATATAAACTGGTTGGATGAAAAACAAGGGACAAGTGTCCTTAATCATTAAGGACAGGTGTCCTTAATATTCCTATCAAAAGCAAAAACGAGCACTGGATGCTCGTTCTCCACTCATCACAGGAGCACAACCGTGCCGCGATTGTGATTTGTTTTTGAGCCTTCTACATTTTTCTATCCCCAGCCTTCTCCGAGAATTCTTCTCTTCTGCCGAGAGCACCAGCGCGCACGACTCCCAGTCCACTTTTTCTACATACGAATAGCGCACCTCAAACGGCGATCCTTCGAAGGTGCGCTAAAACTGCGGTGGGATTGGCTTTCGATACATGCCCATCACGATTTCCAGGCGTTTGAATAATTGATCTGTCATTTTACACAAGTATACCGACAAATATGCTTTAACTGCCGCTCACAAAATCCGCTCCAGGATTTCTCCTAGTCGCCAGGGGCGAGACGGCCAATGGTTTTATCTTTTATGCTGCTCAATTGGCTCATGCTGGGCAAGCCAGATGCGGCTCTCTTGCCGGACTTCTGCTGGAAGGTATTTTGACTGCGCCCTATTTTCGTGCAGGGATCTCAGGGTGTCTTCATCACTGCTTGCTCGGGCAGTCAGGCCTAGATAGTCGCGAAAGCCGTTCACATCCAGGGAATAACAGATCGATTCGCGTAAAGCCCGATTTTCCAGATACTTTTGCCGGGTATCCATTTTTCCCCATGGCTTTGCGGAATCCTCACATGCCCCAAGAAATACAGTGAAGCCAGTCTCGACTTCTTGATAGCCATACCGTGCGCGGCTGATTTTCTTATCTTTGAACTGGCGGAAGATGGCGCTCTGGTCCCAGGTTTTCTGGGCCTGTTCTGAGGCAGCGGACTCCTGGTAGTAAGTCGTGATCGATTTAAACAGGTACCATCCAAACTCTATGTCAACGGGCTGCTTAATCTCAAAACGATCTAAGTCCAGGCTGAGTATAGCAGCCAGCTTGGCCGGGGAAAGATAACGCTCATCGTACTGAAGGGTGTCGCCGCAAGATAATACCATTGTTTTATAGTCAATTGGTGCAGCATACGCTTCAACAATGACTCGGTAAGTAATCCGCTCTGGTTCCAATGCGGCTGGTTCGATCCAGAAGGGGCCGCCGATGAGCTGCTGTTTCAGCCTGACACGCGCAGCCTCCCTTTGCTCAGCAGGCAAACAATATGGCTCAGGCTCCGGCGGCGGCGGTTGACTTGCCATGTCAACTATTTCTTTCTCAACCCAATCCACTGCCTGTTGTAGTTCTACAAATTGATTGTATTTTCCCACACCGCCTGGATATTGCACTCGGCTGGACCAGTACCAGAGGTGCTTCTCCAAAAAAACATGGCCTTCAACCTGTTGGTGGTGACAAACCCAGTGGTTCTCACTCTGGCATTCCCACGTAAAAGGCCTGGCCTTGAAATCAAATTTAGCTTTTTCGCTTTGGCGAGAAGACTTGATCAGTATGTCATAAACTTGCCTCAGGGCTTCACTGGCACGCTTCTTTTCTTGTTCGGCCATTTCTTTGAGGCGCTGTTCGTTCCTTTGCAGAAACTCAATCAGTTCTGGGCCTGCCTCTGGCGGTAAGTGAACCCTTTCCTCATCCACCACTTCTTCTTTTTTGGATTGGTCGATCTCACTGGTTGTTTCTGGCTCTGTTTTTTTATGGCGCCCCCGGGGCGGCACCTGCGTATGTGTTTTATCCGCCTGTTTGGTAATTGAAATCCCCTCGACCTTCCAGTTATCTTGGGATACCAATTTGCCCAATAACGCCAGCGCTGCCTGCCCAGATAAACGCTCCATCCTTTTCTCTGTGCTATTCCACACAATGAGCCCCTGTTCTTGCCAAAGGCTGTCCTGATACGGATTGAACCACTCAGGGCTGCCTTGGGGCTTTTGACCTCGTTTCAAGCGTTCGTAACTCGTGCTTGGGTTAAATTTTAAACCCCATAGTTTCTCAGGCTCAGACATATCATCTCCTCACAAGCTGATTGGGGTAACTAAAGCTTTCCTTTATACGTTGAAGACCAGCCGAACAAGGCACGCATAAAATGCGCCGCTATATTCTGGCAAGGATTGGATTTGAATACCTAGCTTTCGCGCTCCGTGCGCACATAGAAGCCGCCGAAATTCTTGAGTGTGATGCCCTGGCGCGCTTCTTTGGCCATCTCAACTCCTAATAATACTTCCTCATATACCCGTACGCCTTCTCGAACAACTCCTCATCCTTGTGCAACTTGTACTTGGCCAGGGTGCGGCGCAGGGTCTTGCGCACTTCGCGCTTGCCGCCCTCCGTGGCCTGCCAGCCTTCGAAGCGGATTTTACGCACAATATCGTCAATGTCGTCCACGATGCGCTCGACCACTACCGGGGTTTCGGCGGTGCGGGTCTGCTGAAAGAGTTCGGTCAGGGCGGCTTTGCCGCGGTCTTCATCTTCGGCGGCAGGAACTTCCTTCTCGGCGTTGACCAGGTCACGCGCCAGGTCAAGCAGGGCCTTGAGGAAGGCAATGCTGCGCAGTTGCCCGGCCTCGTGCTGCTCTTTGAGCTTTTCCAGGCGCTCAGAGAGCTTGCGGTAGCGCGGGTTGTCCATGTGACCCCGCAGGCGGGCGGCGATTTTCAGTTCCAGCTCGCGCGCCTTTTTACGCGGATCCTGGGCATTGATGTGATATTCATGGTGCTCTCCAGGAAGTAACAATCTACTGCAACTTAAGTTAATCGGATACTATGCGACCTGTTCTCTGAACACGGCCAATACTGGCGCTACAACCTGAGTGGCCAATTCCTGACTGGTATTCAGGTCAAATAAATTCACCTGGATGAGCTTGCCTTTGAAGGCGACATTCGCATCCTCATAATCAATCTGATCCAGAGATCGGAAAACTTGCGCATCGTGGTATTCGATGGATGCCATCAATTGTTCAACTTTCTCAGGCCATTTCTTGGAAGTCTTCTTCTCAAAACTGTGTAATATTCCTGCTACCAAAACCGGCTCTTCAATTTCTTTGTTTTCGAGAATAATGCGCAAGTAGATCACGCAAGTATCCTTGGCAACAGGCGTGTTCGTCTGCCCACTTGTCAGACGTGTGTTTTGTTCAGGCACAAAGAAAACTGCTAGATTGCGAGGTGCCCACAACAATACGTTATTTGCCTCCAGGCCGGTCGAGCTGCGTGTGGTAATGCCATACCCAGATGGTCGGCCGATGACGAAGTGTTCTTCCTCGCCTCCAAGCAGACCTTCCATCTCTTTCACCAGGTAGGAAACCTCGAGATATAGCTTCTGGATAAAATCGAATGCCAGCCTGGTTTGTTCGACAATTTCATGTTTACTCATGTTGCTCACTCCTGAAAAATATTGATGTTTGAGGTGGTTGTCTCAACCAGATAGATTCTGGCAGGCGGGAGAAAAAGTGTTTCTGTACGAAAAATAACCGCTTTGGGAGTTGTGTAATATGCTTCTGACCTGCCAGTGCACTCTCAAACCCGATAAAGTCCCCACGATAGCGCGCCGTGCAAGCTTGAAAGAACAAGGTATTGGGAGAATGGTGGACCGGCTTGGTGGCTTTAAGAGCGACGGCGCCCATAAAGCTCCTCAATTTCTTACGAAGCAACAACTGGTACAGGTCAGTGGCAAATAAGCGTGTTTCAGGAGTCAATTCTGGCGTTTTCTCCAATTGGCTCTCCAATAGCCAGGTAACATGCTGCCAATTTGTCCAGCGTATGCGATCTTTGTAAACATCAGGCATGCCATTGAGAATATTGGGTTGGTAAGTATAGTGGGCGGTGATTGCAATAACTTGAAATACCTTGTCCAGATTATGCGCTTCGTGCTCGCCGCCTTCAATTTCTCGCACAAGCTGGTGCCTGGTTGTAAGGCTCTCCTCACCAAAACCGGAGAAGTACTTGGCTTCAAAAAGCAGGTAATATTTACCGGCCAACACCACCAGATCGGGCTCTGTGTTATCCGCATACCTGGGCCAAAAATAGAATTCAGCCTGGCGAGCGTCTTCCACGGTGATCGCCAAACCCAGCGAGCGCAGGTAGAGGCGGAGGAAAACGGCCCGGTCGGCATATTTGAAGAACGAGAAAACATTGGATGTCAGGATATCCTCCTTGTTCTCGTTGTATTGGGATAATTTCCCGTGCAGTTCTGCTAGGTACACTTTGCAGCCTTTCAGCAACCGATCAACTACGTCCCAAACTCGCTCTTCACCAAATCCAGCTTATTGATGATCCCATTTAGCTCGCTGACCAGGCTGGCGGCGCGCATCACTTCGCCGGTCTCCCAATAGCTGACCGCCCGGCGGAAATTCTCTGGCAGGGTGGCGATCTCGCCGCGCACGCGGGCGATGTCGGCGGCGCTGGCAACGACGATCAGGCGCTGCACGCTCTGGTTGACCTGGGCGCGCTGCAAGTTCAGGATCAGCGAATCAATGGAGCCGTGGCTTTGCACTTCGAAAATGTACATCACCACGCCCAGGTTGGCAATGCGGGCCTGCCAGACCACATCCACCTTGGCGCCCTTAGCAACCAGCTTTTCCTTCTCGGTCTGGAAGCCCAACGCCTGGCCGACCGCTAGCACCTGCTCGATCAGGTCGCTGTGGTTGGCTTTCTCAACCTTGACTGGCAGCGTTGTCTCAATTACCTCGGAAGTGGCCGGGGTATCTTTGGCTGTTCTGGCGACTTCGAAGAAGAAGTAGTTGGCGTCGAGGGCATCCATGTCGGTTAGACCGTGCCGCTGCAACTCGACGACGATGGCCGCCACCCAATCGTTAAATGCCTGGTATTCCGTGCCGCTCAACTGCGATTTGTTCAGGAAGGGGATAGAAGGGGTAAAGCCCAGCGCCTTGAGTGCCTGGCGGGCCTTGTCGTTCCATACCCCGCACTGCTGCGGGTGGACAAAGGCCAGGATCTCGGCCAGCATGGCGGTGCCAAAGCCGCGCATGTTCTTACGGAAGGCATCGTAGCGCTTGGCTAATGGCTCTTTGCCCCACAGCAAAGCTTCTAACTGCGTTTGCAGCTTGGGCAAGCCGTTCTCCTGTACCAGCTTATCCACCAAATAGCCCTTGTTGCCCCACATCTGGTTGGCCCACAGGGCGCTGACCACCTGGCCCAGCTCCAGCTCGGTCATTTGCTTCAAGCCTTGTGGGGAAAGCAAATCGGCATATAAGACTAGGCGCTGCTGGCGATCCTGGCGGTCTTCAGTTCCCGCTGGGGTGGACAGATAACGCTTGTGAGAAGGGATGTAATCAATGAGTTTCGTAATTTGGAGTTGCGTCAAGTTCATGGTTCACCCTTAGGTAATAGCATCATTACAAACAAAGCAGAGAAAACATAGCATTAAACATAGATGGCATTAACTAGCCGAACTACAGATGGCAATAACTGTTTCAATAGGGTTGGGTGACCTCTTAGGTCATCCAGGGTTGAAATGGAAGGTGCTTCAGGCAACGGTATCGGTTCATAAAGATTTCTGTTGGTAGCAAGGTGTACCACATTATTACGAAGTTTAATTACGATAGAGTCATAAAAGCCAGATAAGACATCCATCGCGGGTAAATTTTGCGCTCTTGATCTTTGTACTGCTTCTGACAAACCACGAGTTGCCACATCTTCTTGGCTTTCAATGCTACTTGAAGATACGTAACCAGCCAAGTTAGCTGGGATGTTTAGCTCAACAGTAAGGTTAACTCCGTCACCTCCCTGCGTTCTTTGAGCTTTTAGTTGAAATTCGTGGTTAGGGTCTCCGATGAGTGCATCCAATGAGTGATCAATAGTGTTGTCAGCACCTTGAACGGACAACAAAAAGCAATTGGGCTTGCGTTTTAAAGTCCAAGTGGAAGAGTTGTAAGTGATTTTCTGGGTAGTTTTTGGAATATTTATCTTCTGCAGGCCGTCCCAAAGTGCAGCCTCTAGTGCTATGGTTAGTAAGGCTGCTGCGGGTAATACATTTTTCTCCCGCATGAGAGAAACACAACCAGAAATGTAGTCGACTACCGGAATGGGAACTATGGGGGCAGAGTCGTGGTCGGGTGGTCGATACCAATCGAGTTCAACATATTTATATTCTGGGGCTGCTGTTTTTGGATCTATTTCCCATGCTATTCTCCAGAATCCATCATCACTTAATCTTAAGTGCTCATACCCTTGTTCGGTTTGGGTTGCAATAACTTGAGCTACAAGCTGCTTAGCGCCGGCCGGAACATCCCGAATCAAGTTCGAGATTGTATCATAAAAAGCCCAAGGGACTCCCAAACTAAGGGTTGATGTCTGAAGATTATCCTTCACAACCTTAATAGAATTAGTGGTTCGGTTACCTGAAGTTGTCTGACTAGCTCGGATTAGAGGTTGCTCTATGCCCTCAATCTTACACAACTCGACAAGTATTCCATCAATTTTGGGCCATTGGAGGCAAAAACGCTCATCCATTTTCTTGGTTGCCTCCGAGTAGTTTCTGTGTGATAAGCTTGCGAGCATCAGTTTCCAATTGGGCTGCCTCTATCCGTTTGGAACGTGCGGTGCCCAATATCTGGCGAATTTTCTTGGAGAGATTTTGTTGGATAGCTAAATCCGGAAGCGGTAAAGAAATATTTCCCAAATCGGCTCGGCGGATAAAAGGAATAACGGTTCCAGAAGCACGGATATCATCAATTTGGCTACGTGCCAACTCGCTATTCATGTACATTGCTAGAAAGTAAGGATCAACCACTTCCTTCTTTACCCGCAGAATTGTTATATTGTTACTGGCCACAAAGAGTCCATCCAAATCTTGAACGGCCGCCCTGCCCAAATACTGACCCGTGGTTGTGATCAATACATCATCTATAAAGACTTGCGCAGCTTCAAGTCTATGAAATTCCTCCTCATTAATCGATGGTGCAGCGGAAAGATCCAATTCCATCTCTCGAACAGCTCCTGCTGGGATCATGACAGCATATGCTTCTGATGAACCGGACCTTTTCAAAGCTCTGCCGCCAATAACTTTAGAGATTTTATTTAACCTCACTTGAGGATATGGGCTACGTGAAAGTAGATCCCGTACATCGTCACGCGTTGGATTATTTGATGCAACATCCCAATGGTGTATGTCGAGCTTTGATGATGGAATTGTCCACATCTTCAAGTCAGGGCCACTTAAGGATGCCGGTGACACAGAATGAAGGCTATCTGCAACACTCAAGACTTTGCCATAAGCATCATTGTCAATAATCTTTCCGGAACGGTCGTAGCCTATATTAAGAATATCTACAAAGACGATTCCCTGATCGTTAACGATGCTCTCCCCTTTTTTCTCTAGCAACAAAATAGACGCTTTTCCCGAGTGACCAGCGGGAGCAAAAGCTTCAACTGGAAGGCTTAAGATCATCTTTATTGCTGCGTTCTCTTGTATAAAGCGTCTCAGCGGCATACTTGGTTGAGCGAATAACACGTTTTCCGGAATTAATACTGCTAGACGACCGCCTGGTTTTAGGAGATTAAGGCTAAGCTCGATGAACAATTCCTCTAGCCGCGGTCTTGAACTTGAGAAAAAAACTTTGGATCCAGGGGGTACGATGATATGCCCAATCGGAGGATCTAATAAAATAACATCGTAAGCTTCGCAATGCGCTTGTTCTAAGCTAATCTTGAAAGAGTCACCAGTGATAATTTGGTTGGGGTTTAAATTCGCAAATAAGAAATTTAGCCTGGCAAACTCAGTTAATAGAGGCAAAACATCTATCCCAAAAATATTCACTTTTGATGTATGGAAACTAATCTCTGTAACCTCGGGGCCAAGCTGTGTTCGGACTTGCTCAAGCGCTTCGATGGGCAATAATCCCGCACCACATGCAGGATCCAATATTCTTTCAGAAGGTTTTGGGTTTGCCAATGTCACCAACAGCTTGGCCAGGGGAAGAGGCGTGGCGGGAATTCTGGACTTTTGCATTCCAAAGAATGGCACATATACTTCCCAGAATATTCGACTGAGGACCGAGGTGGGAATTTGTGCCAGTGAGTAAGGTTCAAGAATGCTTACGGCGGCAACAATGCCTTGATCAGACAACAACCACTCACTTTGTGGAAAGTGGGGTTCCAAACTATTTGCTAAATCTCTATAGAGATCCTTTACTCTATCGGCAGCTTGTTCAACTTCAGCGAATCTGAATCTTGGCGTATTTCCCGGGCTAGTATTCCTTTCATCAAAAAGCTTAGCTGCCAGAATTTTGTGAAGATCTAGGGCAAGTCTTAAAAAGTCGGCCGTCCCCCTCCCCCTTTCAGACTGTAGAACCTCAAACAGCAGTTTGGATAATAACTCATAGAATTGGGCCGAATCGATTCTGACAGACGATTCAATTGCTATTTTTTTAATACCTTGTTCAGGTCCAGCTGGTATAGGAGTGATTGTTTTTGATGCCAGATCAACCTCAAACCAATGAAAAAACATCCCATCGGTGATTAACAAATATTTTGTTTGTGTCAATAATGCTGAATATGAATAAGCTTGTTGAACCGCAGAATCCAAGATACTGATTTCAGGAGCCACTTCTCTTCTAACCTCTACAACAGCATATGGGGTTTCGGCATCCTGGTTCTCGTATACCACTGTGTCAACACGATAGTGTTGGCCATGTGCAAGCAGCATAACTTGCGTCTTGATATTAAGATACCCTAAGGATCTTAAGTAGGGAATCACTTTCTGACTGATGATATTATCTTCGCTTTCAAATCTCATAAATCTAGTTTGTTCCATACTTAGATTCCTCTCAAAGTAAGAAAATGATGGATGTCAGAAAATACTTTGACCACTTATTCCAAACATTTCTCAATAAAATACTTGCCGTCTTCTTCAATTGCATCAAACCCCTGTCTCCGATACCATTCGATCAGGTATTCCTTTGATGCAGGGCCGTGGGGTTGTATCCTGCCAGTAATCCGTTCCCCACCACGCTCCTTGATATAACGGATTGCTTCTTGCAGCATCGCCTTTCCCAAACCACGATGGTGCAAATCCCGGTTACGCAATCTTTGTGGAAAGATTTCAATGTCCGCAAGTGTTACTTCCTGGTTCTCTTTCCAAATTAAATTTATCCGACCGGAGGGGCTACCTCGGTACCAAACTGACAAGGAGTTCCACTCGCTACAATAGATCCAAAATTTCTCTCCGTGCTGATCCGTAATAAACGGAACATTTGGATGTGGCGGGCAATTGAACCATCGTTGGAATATCTTGATCACAACCTCACCAAATGTTCACCTAACAACTTATTACCCCACCCAATCGGCGGCGATCAGTTCGGCCTGCTCCAGCACCGTCCGGGTAGCTTTTTCCTGCTTGTCAGGGGGATAGCCATACTTGCGCAAAATGCGCTTGACCATCACCCGCAACTTGGCGCGCACGGTTTCCCGCACCGTCCAATCGATGGTTGCATTGGCCCGCACCGTCTCGACCAGCTCGCGGGCAATCCCTTTGAGCGTCTCGTCGCCCAAAACCTTGACGGCGCTATCGTTAACTTCCAGCGCGTCGTAAAAGGCAACCTCATCGTCAGTGAGCTTAAGCTTCTCGCCGCGCTTTTGCGCGGCGCGCATCTCTTCCGCCAATTTGATCAGCTCGTTGATCACCTCAGCCGTCTTCAGCGTGCGGTTTTGGTAAGAGAAGATCGTACGCTCCAGCAGTTCAACAAAAGAACGCGACTGCACCAGGTTCTTTTTCATGCGCGTCTTAAGCTCATCGTTGAGCAGCTTGCGCAGCAGCTCGATTGCCAGGTTCTTTTGCGGCATGTTCCTGATCTCCGCCAGGAACTCCTCCGACAGGATGGAAATATCCGGTTTCTTCAGGCCGGCGGCAGCGAAGATATCGACCACCTGGTCGCTGGCGGCCACTGCTCGCGAGATGATCTGCCGGATGGCCTGGTCAATGTCCTCCGCGAAGCGCTCGCCATCCCCCGGCGATTTGGCCAGCGCGGCGCGTACCGCCTGGAAGAAGGCGACATCATCCCGGATGGCCAGCGCCCGTTCGTCCGGGATCGACAGCGCAAAGGCCAACGACAATTCTCGCACGGCCTGTAACAGGCGTTTTTTGCCGTTCTCCTGGCTCAGGATGTGCTCCTGGGCCGGCGGCAGGATACTGAGCCGTTCTATTGCTGTGCCTGTAAAGAACTTAGACCAATCGAAGCCATAGAACAGCCCTTTGCAAATTTCATAGCGTTTGAGCAGCTCGTTGACGGCCTCGTTCTGGTCAACGGTTTCGGCGGGATGACCCGCTTCGGTATACGCCGCCAGCGCTTTTTGCAGGTGATAGGCCAGGCCGAGATAGTCCACGATCAAGCCGCCGGGTTTGTCCTTGTACACCCGGTTGACCCGCGCAATGGCCTGCATCAGGCCATGCCCCTGCATGGGCTTGTCGATATACATGGTATGCAGCGGCGGAACATCAAAGCCTGTCAACCACATATCGCGCACAATCACGATCTTGAACGGGTCGGCCGGGTTCTTGAAGTGGTTTGCCAGGTCTTCTCGACGCGCCTTGGTGCGCACGTGCGGCTGCCAATCCAGCGGATCGGTGGCGTTGCCCGTCATCACGATCTTGAGCACGCCCTGTTTATCGTCTTCGGAATGCCATCCGGGGCGGAGTTGGATGATGGCATTATACAAATCCACGCAAATGCGGCGGGACATGCACACGATCATCGCTTTGCCGTCCATGGCCTCCAGGCGTTTCTCAAAATGGTCAACGATATCGCTTGCGATCAGCCCGATGCGTTTCTCCGTGCCGACCACGGCTTCCAGGGCGGCCCACCTGGTCTTGAGCTTTTCTTTCTTCTCCAGCTCTTCGCCTTCGGTGGCTTCCTCAAAGTCGGGGTCAATCTTCGGCTTCTCTTGTTCATCCAGCCCCAGCTTCGCCAGGCGTCCTTCGTAATAGATACTGACGGTTGCGCCATCTTCGACCGCCTGCTGGATATCGTAGATGCTGATGTAATCGCCGAACACGGCCCGCGTGTTGGCGTCGGTCTGTTCGATCGGCGTGCCGGTGAAGCCGATGAAAGAGGCGTTAGGCAGGGCATCGTGCATGTGGCGGGCGTAACCATCAATGAAGTCATACTGGCTGCGATGGGCCTCGTCGGCGATCACCACAATGTTGTGGCGTTCCGAAAGCGGCCCGCCCGATTCGGCCGTGGGCATGAACTTCTGGATGGTGGTAAAGAACACGCCGCCCGCAATGCGCCCGTTGAGCTTTTCGACCAGGTCTGCGCGGCTGGCGGCCTGTTCGGGGGCCTGGCGCAGGATCTCGGAACAGCGCGAGAAGGTGCCGAAAAGCTGGTCGTCCAGGTCATTGCGGTCGGTGATGACGATGATGGTGGGATTCTGCATGGCAGGATGCAAGACCAGCCGCCCGGTGTAAAAAGCCATGGTCAGGCTCTTACCCGCGCCCTGGGTGTGCCAAACCACACCAATGCGATGGTCGCCTGTTTCGCCGCCGCGCATCGGCTGCGCCCGGTACACCCCCTTCAATTCTCTGACCGCCGAGAGCCGCGAGGCGCGCACCGTTTCGACCAGGGCATAATTGACGGCGTGGAACTGGTGATAGCCGGCGACCTTCTTCTGGATGTCGTCGCGATCG
>CAZVRZ010000129.1:0-2703 GCA_964629965.1 uncultured Anaerolineaceae bacterium | reverse complement strand
GGCGACCTTCTTGACCGTGGGCGCGCCGCGCTCCTGTTCGAAGACGATGAAATAGCGCAGCAGGTCGAGCAGGCGGCGTTTCTCGAACACGCCCCGCAGCAGCACTTCCAACTGCGTGACTGAGGCGGGTGCGGTGCTTTCGCCTTCGATCGTCTTCCACGGCAGGAACCATTCCTTGTTGGCGGTCAGCGAGCCCAGGCGGGCGTTCAAGCCATCCGAAACGATCAGCAGCTCATTATAGTGGAACAGGGCCGGGATATCGTGCTTGTAGGTTTGCAGTTGGTTGAAGGCCGACCAGATGGTAGCGTTCTCGTCAGCCGCGTTCTTGAGTTCGATCACCACCAGCGGCAGTCCGTTGACGAAGACCACCATGTCCGGGCGCCGGTTGACCTTGCCGTTCTGGTGGGAGGCTTCCACCGTGTATTGGTTGACCACCAGCCAATCGTTGTTATCGGGCTTATCGAAATCCACCAGGTATGCCCGCCCGCTGACCGTGCGCCCATCTTTTGCCTTGTACTCCACCTCAATACCGTTGACCAGCCAATGGTGGAAGGCATGGTTGTTGAGCAGCAGCGAGGGCTGGCCCAGCCGTGTGATCGTTCGCAGGGCTTCTTCCTGCGCCTGTACGGGTAATTCACGGTTGATGCGGGCAATTGCATCCTGCAAGCGGCCCGGCAGGAGCGATTCCTGGTAATCATCCCGTTCGGGCCGCTCGCCATCGAAAGCAATCTCAGGACCAAAGGCGTATTCGTAGCCCAGCTCCTGGAGCCATTCGATCGCGGCTTGCTCGATGACGGATTCGGTGAAGTGAGTTGTCATGTTGTTTTATCTTGAAGTTCTCTCGATTGTTGTATCGCTTGTGTAAGTTTAAGCATATCCGCCATAGCCCTTGCGAACGCATTATGATCTATCGAGTACTGAAAACGTATACCCATCCAGGTTTCATCCGGTTTTTTAACAAATATTGGAGGCGCGCCTTTTTTGCATTTTTCTATTGTAGCTATCAAATTCTTACCTAGCCAGCCATCTGATGTTACCCAGCGTGCGGTTCCATCAAGTCTATAGAGAGAAATCCAGATATATTTGGGGGGCTTTTTCCAATTATACTTTTTCTCCAACCTGGAAGGATTACTAGGAATGCGCTGCTTTTGAAATTTGTTTATTATTTCTTGGGCAATTGCTCTAATCATCCCCTTACTTTCAACATCCGAGGTAAATTTCAAAGCTACATAAATATGGACTCTTGCTATGCCACCTGCACTAGCATTCTCAACTCTCTTTATGTGAAAGCGGTTTTGCGATATCAATAAACCTTGGCTTTGCATATAGCTGATAAATTCTCTCCAATAAAGCTGTGCATATGAACGTAATGAAAGCTTAAGCGCTCTTAGGAGGTTTATGATGGAATGTTCATCTTTCCAGAGTAATGATGCATCCAAAATCTCCGCAAACCGCTCAAATGATTCATTCTGCAAAAGTTCAAGTTCGTTCAACTTTATGATAAGTAAGGAATTAATCCCATCATTTTGCTGGATATCGAAAAGATAACGCCTGTAACCAAGTGCGCCAGCATCCATCAGATGTAGAGCTGTTCGCGCACAATCTAACATAACAGGTATTCTTTTAACAAAACCGGTTTTCATCGAAACGTGTAATTGTTTATCCCCTGATGGTAATTCCGACTCAATAGCCCCCAAAATTAAAAAGTCTCTTCTTTCAACCCCTGCGGATGCAATCAAGACAATAATTGGAATGGGCAAAATATTCTTTACAGTGTTGATCAAATTGGGATTATTTGCCAAGAAAAGGAGAATAGCAATTGCTAGTGAATTTGACGTTCTGAATATAGTATCGAAGAGGTGAAGGAAATCATCTGTATTTAGCTTGAATAAATGGTTGGCGTCACTATAATATCGTATATCAAACTGCCCAAAAACAACCTGACCATGAGCTATACCATTCCGAACATCCTCGCTGTATCCAGCCGATAAAATTTGACAATTCTCAGTTTTCAAGATACTCAATGCATACGAAATATCAAACTTCCCTTGTACGGATTTTTTCTTCAAAACAGCCCAATACAAACTGATAATATTCGTATATATATGTTCACAACGCCGTAGATACTCAGGGTGAAAATCGTTCGCTAATAAAATCAAATCAGAGGATTTTGCTGTTGAAAGCCCATCTTCATATTTTTCCACGGATGCACGTCGAAGCAGATTTTCGAATCCCATTCCAATTCGATATTTCCACTCAACGAGCGCTTGGATTGTTCTTTGCTTATCCATATCAAGGATCTCTAGCGCCTTTTGGACAACGGGCTTATCCCAATATCTTAATGGAATATTATGAGTAAAATTCGATAAGATCCGGAGCCACACTGGGTCGACAGATGGCGATAAATATTCCCCAAAAAATTCATATCCGTCTTGTTGCCGCAATTTCGCATCAGCGGTTATCAAGGGATCGTTTTCAAGGAATTCTCGAAGTGTCTTCATTCCCTCGTTTTTACCCTCACTTCCCCCCTCATCAACTTCGGTAGCAGCGCACAGTTTGGCACTGTAATTTTTCTGATTGAATGAAAACTATGATCTTTCGCAGCCCTAATCATAGTCCATCCCGTAATCATTCTAATCATAGTTCAGACAGCAATTCTGTATATGGGAAATGAGCGGCAAAAGCCTATGCAAAAGGAAGGGA
>CAZVRZ010000128.1:0-15164 GCA_964629965.1 uncultured Anaerolineaceae bacterium | reverse complement strand
AAGTTGATTCTACATTCTCCTTAACTTGGTGTCCATTCTTTGGGGTAAAGCCCAGGCGAGCTGGATGCAGAAGGTGAACCGCTGCAAAAGCCAACTTACGAGGAATTGAACGAGTTGGTTACAGAGATCTACGATCTGTGTGAATACCTGGAAGATGCTCTCCCGAAGGGAATACCGGAGAAGACGAGCCTGGTGAAGATTGGAAACAGGCTGCTCAACCTGGACAACATAACCAGCGTTAACTGGAGCGAAACCAGCCAATTCAATAACTACGAGCAGCTGACAGTTTACTTCAACGGGCATCCCGATTTTACAGAGTGCTTCGAAAGAGCAGAAGCGCGCGCCCTGTGGGAATACCTGCGCGAGCGCACGATGATAGAAGTTTCAGTGATCACCGGGCAGGCTTTGGAAAAGCCGACGCTCGGATAAAACAATCCATTTCAAAACGTTTTAGGAGAAACGAACATGTACCAAACAATTCAAAACGATCCTTTTGCAACCGCCATGGACCCAGTACTGCCTTCCAGCACGTATGTTGGGAAGATGGGCGTCAACGCCTGGTATTGCAGCCTCATCAAGGGGATGCAAAAACAGCCGTATGTCGAGGGCGCACTTGACCCCAACACCGGCAAGCTGGCGCGCCGCAACACGGCCATTGACCTGAGCCTGGAGCCGATTACCGACCAGCCGATGGAGCCGATCATCCGCCAGGCCTTGGCCGAATTTGGCGATTGGGTGGATATTACCCTGCCGTCCTTGAAGGATGTGGGTATCACCAGCTTACAGTCGCTCAACCAGGCCTGGGTGAAGGTGGAACTAACCCCGACGGGCTCCTATATCAACAAGGAAGGCAAAACCAAAACTTCCACTTGCTTCAAGATCGTGGCCGTATACGAGAACGAAGCAGCCGCTCGGGCTGCATGGGCTGCGGAGAACGGTGGAACGGTTGCCAATGCTGCCCCTGCCTCCCAGCCTGGCAACGGTAACGGCAACAACGAGAAAGCCACAGCACTCAAGTTCTGTGGGGCGTACGTTAAGAACGCGCTGCGGCAAGCTAGTGGCGACCTGGCAAAGGCCCAAGAAATCCTGGGGCCCATGCTGGCGCAGCAGCCGCTGATCGCCAAGTATTTCACGGCCTCAAGCCCTGAAGTGATGGACCTTCTGGCAAAGGGGTAAACATGGACGCGATGCTGGATAAATTCCTTTGGGAAACGCCGGCAGTCCCCTGCCCGGATGATGTGATCCCAGACCGTGAGCGGGGACGGTTGGATCTGGAACTGTATGACCGGTATTACCCCTTACTGGTAACCGAAGAGTAGCACGTTTGGGCGAGTGGTATCAGGCAGGTTCGACTCCTGCCCGCCCAATTGGAGGGAGCAACACGATGACAAACACAGTAGAAGCAGTAATGATCGACACCAGAGAACCAGGATGGGTTCAGAAGCTCAAGTTTGGCGGGGTGCCTGCCAGCGTGATCGCGTTAGAAGCAGGAGACGTGCATGTAGTATGCAACGATGGCGCCATTTTGATGATCGAGCGCAAGACCCCGGAAGACTTCCTGAACAGCCTGCGAGAAGAGCGTCTGTTCCCCCAACTGGCGCGGCTGGCGCAACCCCGCATTGATGAACAAATTGGCGGGCAGAAAATGAGCAGCTGGCCTTACATGGTAGTCTGTGGAGAGTTCAACCGCGGGCCTAACGGCAAGGTGGTTACTCCGGAGCGGGGTATCACTAACTGGGACTATTCTTCAGTCCAGGGAGCGCTAACTACCATCCAGGAAATGGGGGTGATGGTGATCAGCTGCGGCGGTGACCTGGATTTCGAAGCATGCATTTTGCGCCTGGCGGAGCGCAAGCGAGACGATCTGTTTCTCTTGCCTCCCAGGCCGCCGAGCATCATCGGCGCAGGAGCCAACTTCCTGGCCAGCCTGCCGGGTATTGGCATCGAACGTGTGATGTCGCTGATGGAATGGGGCGGGAACTGCCCGGCGCACATCTTGAGCGCCCTGACCGACCTGGAAGTGGCCGTGCCGGGGATTGGCAGAGCAACACGCCTTAAGATCCGCGGCATGCTGGGGCTGCGCGATGGGGAAACATTGGCCAGCCCATATTTCAACCAACATGATCAGGAGGTCTTGCACCTCCAGAAAACAACCTAAAACGAAAGGAAAATCATTATGTTTCAACCTGCAAATCGTAAAAAAGCATTTCTCAGAATGACCATCGATGGCCCGGCCGGTTCTGGAAAGAGCTACACGGCGCTGCGCTTTGCGCACATTTTGCGAGACGCGCTCTCGCCTGGCGGGAAGATCGCAGCTATCGATACCGAGCGGGGCTCTCTCAGCCTGTACGTGGGCGAGGCTCCGGACAATAACCCATGGAAGTTCGATGTGGTCGAGCTCAATACTTTCTCGCCGGAGAAATATACCGAAATGATCCTGCTGGCGGGCCGGATGAATTACTCAGTGCTGATCATCGACAGCCTGTCTCACGCCTGGGAGGGGGTAGGGGGTGCTTTGGAGATCAAGGACAAGGTTTCTTCGGGCACAAGAGCCAACGACTATACGGCCTGGAGAACGGTCACACCGATGCACAACCGCCTGGTGGATGGCATCTTGCAATCTCCAATGCACGTGATCACCACCATGCGGTCACGACAAGATTACGTTCAAGACATGAATGAGTATGGCAAGGTTGTGGCCATCCGTCGGGTGGGCATGGCGCCGGTGCAGAGGCCGGGGATGGAATATGAATTTTCCCTGGTGTGCGACATGGATTGGGCGCACATCATGACGGTTTCCAAAAGCCGCTGCAGCGCCGTGGCCGATATGAAAGTTGAAAAGCCCGGGCCGGCATTTCTACAGCCGGTGATCCAGTGGCTGACCGAAGGTGAGGATGTTCTCCCGGAGCCGGTTGCGCCTACTCCCGAGCTGGTCACCGAACCGTCCGGGGTCACTTTGGACAACCTGGTTGCCCAGTATGGCGTTGATGCGATCATGGAAGCCAACGGCGGGCAGATCCCGGGCACCCAGGACGAGCTGAATGTGCTGGCAGACTTGCTGAAGATGTCTGTGGAGGCTGTATGAACGGGCTTGATCACCTCTCGTACAGTTCGATCAGCTCATACCTGGCCTGCCCACGCAACTGGTCGTTCAAATACGTGGACAAATTGCCCACCTATGGCACCCCAGATCTGACGATCGGCACGGCCATTCATGGGGCGGTGGAAGAATACCTGCGGCAGACCGAACGCACGCAAGAGCCCGCCAAGTTCTTGTCCCAGGCCTGGGAAGATGCGCTGGGGCGCGGGGAGGTTTTCTGGGGAACGGATACCCCGGAGAGTACCTACAACGAGGCGCTGCGGCTGGTTAGCGATGACCAGGTGATCTACAACCTGAGCACGATCACGCCGGCCAGAACTGAAGACGGCTCGGCGCGCATCGAAGAAAAGGTGGAACTGCGCGTGCCGGGTGTTCCCATCCCGATCATTGGATATATCGACATCCAGACTGCCGATGGAACGCCGGCCGATCTGAAAACATCGGCACGCTCGTGGACACAGGATCGCGCCCAGAGCGAGACCCAGTCCCTGTTCTACCTGGCAGCGCTCAATCAGGCTGGCAGGACCGTGCGCGATTGGAAATTCAGGCATTATGTGCTCGTCAAGACCAAAAAACCGCAATTTCAGGTGCTGGAACATGCACATAAGCCAGGCGAAATATTCTGGCTGTTTTCGATGATCTATAACGTGTGGAGGGGTATCCAGGCGGAAGTGTTCCCCGAGAACCCAACCGGTTGGCGATGCAGCCCATCTTTCTGTGATTTTTGGACGAAGTGCAGGGGAAGGTGGGTATGACCCCGGAGACGCGCGTCCTCGAAATCCGCTACCTGGGCAACACCAAAAACCAGCCTGGCTTCGACGAACGGGTGGCCTTTGCGCACGATGGCAGCGGGTGGAGCGCGGCGTTTCCTGAAAGCGTGCTGACCGGGTTCTTTTCTGGAGTAACGGCCGATCCAACGCAATCGACTACGCTGTATGGGGTGCTGGGGATCAGCCGGGGGTCCACGCAAGAGGATATCCGAGTGGCGTTCAAGGCGCTTGCCAAGCAGTGGCACGCAGATGTAAACCGGCTGTACGATGACACGGCCAAGAATGCGGCCTTCATTCGCATCAAAGAAGCCTATGATATTTTGAGCAACCCAAACACCCGCGGTCGCTACAACGCCGGGCTGGCATTGGAGGCCAGCGCGCGCCGGGGACAGAAACGCGCCTCCATGCCGCCGAAGCAGGACCTTTCCCAGGGCTACCGGCCCAATAAGCGCTGTGGGTATGTGCTGGCAGAGGGTATACAGAGCAACGGAAAGTTTGTGGTTTCGAAGATCCTCGATTGGCAGGACATTACCAACCAGGACGGGAAGACATTGGTCACCGTCTGGACGATGGGAGAAAAAACCTACCAGGAGCGCTGGATACAAGAAGCGCGCCCGCCACGGAGATGAGCTATGAACAACAACACGAGTATCGTGCCAGGCAGCCTGCAGGCGCTGGCAACACAAAACAACAAGAGCATCGCAGAGACGTTCACCAGCGCCGAAGTGTTGGTGCTGGTGGACACCTCCGGCAGCATGGCAGCCAACGACAGCAGGAACAACCAATCTCGCTATGAGGTGGCCTGCCAGGAATTGGCTCAGTTGCAGGCGCAAATGCCGGGAAAGATCGGCGTGCTCAGCTTTAGCGGCAACGTGCAGTTCTGCCCTGGGGGAGTGCCGCTCTTCGAAGGCGACAGCACAAACCTGCGCAGGGCGCTCGAATTTGCCAAGATCGCCGATGTGCCCGGGATCCGCTTCATTGTGATCAGCGACGGTTGTCCGGATAATCCGGCGGGCGCATTGGAAGTAGCCAAAACATATCACAATAGGATCGACACGATTTATGTGGGTCCGGAAATAGAGGGCGCGGGGCGTGAGTTTTTACATCAGTTAGCCAACGTGCACGGCGGGCAGAGCCTGACGGCCGACCGTGCTAAGGAACTGAGTGCGAGCGTACAACAACTGCTGCTGATTGCCGGGTAATATGCCAGAGAGCTTCCTGAGAACACTACTGAATGCCGGCGTTCTGGCGAGCGACGCGCAAACACTGGACCAGAACTATTCTGTTGAACCAGAGTTTCTGGAAGGCCTGGAAACGATAGCCCGGGCGCTGGCGTTGAACGAACCGTTGGGCCTGCTCAAACCGGTCGGGGAGCCATGGGGCACCTTCCACGGGTACATGATCCACGCCAGCGATATGCAGCAGGCCTTCATGAATGCGCTTGGAACGCTCAGTCCGGCGCTGCAGGTGGCCATCAGCGGAGCGGTGAGCACCCGCATGAGCCAGGTGCAGCAGTTCCAGCAGCAGTTTCAGGTGGACGGCAAGAAACGCCGTAAGACCAAGGAGTACATTCAGGTTCTGACCAACCTGGGATACAAGTTCAGATACAACATGTGCACTCACAATCTCGAAGTGAATGATAGGCCAATTACAGACCCGCTGGCGGCCGAGATCCGGGCAAAAGTGCGCGACGTGGGCGTAGACCAGGTCAATGTGGTCGAGGATGCCTACCTGGCGCACGCCTGGCAGCAACGATACCATCCCATCCGGGATTACCTGCACAACTTGAAATATCTCGGCAAGGACACGATCTCAGAGTTGGCCGGGTTCTTCACTGATAAAGATGGAGTCTTCCCGGTTTTCTTGAAACGTTTTGTGGTCGGCGCCATCGCCCGGGTGTTCGCAAGCGAACAAAACCGCATGCTGGTGCTCAATGGACGCCAGGGCCTGGGTAAAGACCATTTTGCCAAGTGGTTGGGCAGCCCGATGCCCGAGTATGTTTTCGAAGGACACATCGACCCGGACGATAAGGACAGCCGGCTGCGGCTGCTCAGTACATGGATCTGGGATGTATCGGAGCTTGGCTCGACCACCCGCCGCAGCGACCGGGAAGCGTTGAAGGCTTTCCTATCCACCACCACGGTGCGAGAGCGAAGGCCGTATGGTCACTTCGACATCCAGGGGCCGGCGATCAGCTCGTTTGTGGGTTCGATCAATGATGAAGGTGGGTTCTTATCTGATCCAACCGGCCACAGGCGTTTTATGGTGGTGCAACTGACCGACATCGATTGGGCCTATACCCGGGTGGATGTCGACCAGGTGTGGGCTCAGGCGTATGACCTGTATTTTGCCGGCGAGCCCTGGACCCTGCAGGGAGACGAGCTGGCCAAAGCTAACGAGATCAACGAGCAATACCAGCTGCATGACATGGCAGAAATGGCGATCATCCAATATTTCAAGATCGACCCATCGGAGCGTTCGTGGTTCCTTTCAACGCTGGAGATCGTTCAATATTTGGAAAGTAAGAATATCCGTTTTAGCAACAACCGGGCCGCAAGCATGGAAGTTTCTAGCGCCCTGACCAAGCTTGGGCTTGAAAAATACACCAAAAGGGTGCGTGGGCAGCTCGTTCGTGGCTGGAATGGCATTGCGATCATCTGAGGTTGTAACGGTTGTAACAGGTTGTAACAGTAAAAAATCGATTATAGGCACACATGAATATGAATGAAACTCATCCATTGACGCGACCGTTACAACCGTTACAACCTTAATTAAAGACTTTTTTTAAAGGGTGGTGGGGGGTATTAATGGAAAAGGTTGTAACAGGTTGTAACGGTTGTAACACTGCGGAGGTTTTATGACGGTTTTGGCTAATGCTCAACAATTTCTCAATCTCGGCATCGCGGTGATCCCGATCCAGTTCCGAGAGAAAACGCCAGATGCGCGCAAGCTGCCCGGTGGAAAGTGGGAATGGTACAAGAAGATTTTACCATCTACCGAGCAGCTTGGTTATTGGTTCAACGGCGAAGAAGCCAATTATGGCGTGGTCGCCGGATGGCAGAACCTGGCGCTGATCGACTTCGATGATGTTCAGGAGTACGCCAGGTGGGTGATGTGGGCGAACAGGCGCGGCGGATTGCCCAAGATGCTGGCCGAAGGGGCCTACCGGGTGCAGACGGCCAGGGGGGTGCACGTGTATGTTCGCATGGCCCAGCGCGGCGCAAATCGCAAGCTGGGTAAGATCGACATCAAGTTCCGCGGTTACGTCCTTGGGCCTGGCTCCATCCACCCCAGCGGCGCAGAATACCGGGCGCTCTCCAGTACGCTCCTATTCCCGGTGGTGCAGGCGCTGAGCGATATCTTCCCGGTTGAGCTGCTTCAGACCGCGGTGATCCCGGAACGTGTTCGAATACCGGTGCGGGTGGTTGAACGTGCTGACCCGTGGCAATCGGCCATGCAGCAGGTCAAACGGCCTGGCCATAACTCGGGTTCGATCGATGAGATCAAGCGGGTCTATACCGTGGAGCAGTTCTTTACCCAGCTCCAGCCTACCGGTGAGGGCTGGCTGCTGACGTGCTGTCCGTTCCACGATGATCACAATCCGTCCTTTTGGGTCAACACTGATAAGCAGATCTGCAATTGCTTTAGTTGTCAGTTTCCCAAGCCCCTGGATGTGATTGATTTGTATGCCAAATTGTACGGTATGACGAATGCCCAGGCGATCCGTGCCCTGGGCGATGGCCTAAATTAATTGGAAAAAGATGAGGTGAAAACATGAATACAGTATTAGTGAACATTGATCGGATCGATCCCAACCCCTGGCAGACGCGCAAGGTAGAAGATGTAGAGCATGTGCGCAAGGTGGCAGACAGCATCAGCTCACAGGGCTTGATGCAGGCGCCGGTGTGCCGGCTGGTGGGCGCGAATGGTCCGGTTTCCGAACAGGAGATAAAAGCGTTCAACTGGAACGAGTGGAACCTTGGAGAGACTATACAAAAAAGTCCAGCGCTGCGCGTGCAGCTGGCCTTTGGCCACACCCGCCTGGCAGCATTCAAGCTGCTGGGGTGGGATGTGATGCCGGTGATCATCCGGGCCATGACTGATGAAGAGATGTTTGCCCTGGGGGTAGGCGAGAATATTGCCCGCAAAGATCTGACGCCGATCGAAGAGGCCCAGGCCATGAAGTGCTACCGCGATGAGTTCAAGAAAACATCGGCTGAGATCGGCAAGTTGTTCAGCCTGTCCGAAAGCGCGGTGCGCAATAAGATGCGCCTGGTGGAGCTGCCCGCAGAGGCGCAGGCCGCCCTTGCCGGTGGCCAGATCAGCGAGGGCAATGCGCGTATGCTGTTGAGTTTGGCAAAGATCCAGCCAGACCAGGTTGCCAATATCGTTGGCCAGATCAGCGGCGCCGACCTGACGCCTGAAGCGGTGGCAAGAAAGATCGAATATGCCATCGACAAGAAGAAAGCATTTGTGATGTGGGGACGCTACAACAGCGGCACACCTGCCGGGGGTGTTGGCCTGTTCCCCTTGACATGGGTTGCAGACAAGATATCTCTCAATTGGAGCGAGTTCCAGAAAGCCTGTCCGCAAGATATGCCAAAGGTGATTCATGGTGATGGCCTAAAGACGTTGTTCGAAGGCGCCACGTATTGGATCATCCAGGGAAATTATGACCTGAAACGCCTGATCGAAACCGGCACGCCGCCGGAGGTGGGTAACCTGGTCTGGAAGCTGATGTTCCCGCCGGCGTGTACGGCATGTGAGCATCATGTGTCGATCGATGGAAACCATTACTGCGGGTTCAAAGCTTGTTGGATCCGCAAGAAAGAAGCCTGGAAGAAGGCTGAGCTTCAGCACCTGGTAGATGAGTGGGGCATTCCAGCATACTCGGAAACCCAGGATGGAAAATACTATGAGGTTGCCGGCCAAACATATTATCGAGACAACAAGGTAATTGACACGGAGGAGACATACCGCACCTGGTTGGAAACGAAAGATAAATACTTGCGGCTGTGCCTGGATTACAGCGAATATAGACCGTGGAAACTAACCGACAGCCACGTGGTGCAACTCATCAGCGTGCATCCGACCATTGTAAAGCGATTGATGGCCGAAGAGGACGAAAAAGTCAGTCAGGAAGTTGAGCGGACGAACCAGAGAGTGAACTTACAGCGCGACGATGACAATCGCAACCGCTCATCGTCTTACATCGACAAAGAGGCGATCTGGTTGTTCGTTTATCCATTCAAGAAGCTGCCATTGCCGGTCTTGCGAGATTTGTTCCGCTCGTACCGAACAGGTGGGTGTGACGATCTCACTCACGATCAGCTTTGTCAGAGAATTGCACGCATCGTTATCAACCCCGGTTGGGATGTACTGGCGCGCGGCCCGTTGGCGGTGGCAGAACATCTAAAAACGCAGGCAGTTACCTGGGGGCTGCCAGAGCCTTTGGGCAGCTGGGATGAATGGATAGATCGAGCTCGTAAATACGTGCGTGATGAACAACCGGTGCACGTACAAGAGATTATTACGGTTTGATACCATGACAGTTTTTAAGGAGGCGCAATGAATAACGAAGAACGTGATATGACCATCAGGCGGCTTGTGCAGCTGGGGCACACTTGTGCCAGCGTGGCAGAACGCTTTGGGATCAGCCGGCAGCGAGTGGAACAGGTTATTGAACAGGAAGCATCCAGTCAGGATACGTTTTCGCGTGGGAAGTACAACCCCGACTTGGTGTTGAGCTTCATCCTGAATTTCAAGAGTACCCATGATGGCAATTCTCCCAGCTTCCGCCAGATTACTCGGGAGTGCGGTATATCAACCATTTCGGTGACCGCAGATATCCTCCGGCGTCTGAAAAATGCCGGCAAGATCCAGATTGTGAATGGACGTATCCACGTAACGGGTGGACATTGGGAGGTGCTCCGATGAAAACAAAGTTGCTCTGTCTTTTGCTGGCAGTGTTCTTACTGGTAGGATGTGGCCCCACTGATAACCAGGTGGCCATCCAGCAGGCGCAAGCGGCCATCGAGGCCTCACGCGCTGCGCAGGAATCTGCCCGGGCGGCCCAGATTGCAAGCGCCGGCCTGGCAGCGCAAAGTGTATTGTTGTGGCTGGTGGTGTTTTTGATGGTTGCGCTGACTGCCCTTACGGTGTATGTGGTGGTGATCCAGCCTCGCTTGCAGTGGAAGCAGCGCGAAGAAGCCAGCCAGCTGCGCCTGGAACGCGCTGCGCACAAACCTCAGCTGGGTACGCCGAGTGTGGATGAGTTGTACAAATTGATTTTGTTACAGAGTCTGACCGGAGGGCGTTATGTACCGAGGAACCACGATAACGATCTGTCCGATTTGTAGGCATAAGGCCGTGCGGTTAGGCAAAGCACTCCTGTGTCTGCGCTGCTGGCTGGTGATCTGGATGATGCTGGCTCTGCTGGTATCGTGCAGTGCAATGCCGGATATCAGTATTGACACGATCACCAGAACGCCGGATGCCACTCGCACACTGCAGGCCATCGAAGGCACACAGGATGCGCAGGCTGCCAGGCGCCTGGCCGAGATGCAGGCTCAGGCAACGCTGGATGCTGCCGAGCAGTGGCGTGCAACCGGTACGGCACAGGCAATGCAGATCCATGCGCAGGCAACCCAGGCAGCCATCATGGCAACGCAGGCGGCAGCGTCCACAGCTACTGAGCGTGCGTGGCTCGTCCAGGGTTGGACGGCCACGGCGGATGTGGCACGGTCAACGCAGGAGGCACATTATACGCAGCAGGCCGTTGCCATCCATGCAACCCAAGAGGCCCAGGCAATCGCTGCCAGCGCCACATACACGGCACAGGCGGTCTTCCGGCAGGCAACCGAATACAAGGCTGCCAGCATCGCCCAAGCCACGGTCTATGCGGCCCAGGCTGTTGAGGCAGACCAGGCTGCCGAGCGTACGAAGATGACCAATTCTGCTATTGCCTGGGGTCAGGTGTTGGCATTACCCATTGCCGCGGCAGTGTTGGTTCTGCTGATCATCCTGGCAGCCAGGTATTATGCTCAGTATCGGATCATCCGGCGAGAGGCGAACGGGGCTGCGCCGGTGATCATCCAGCATGGCAAGGTGGTTGCTGCAGATAACATGATTGATCCCTGGTTGGACGTGTTGAAGCCGCTCCTACTGCCAGTGAATATCCAGGCCAGGATGGCTGAATATGTTCAGATGGTACGGCTGCTGCAAGCGGCGGGTGGATCTCCGACGCAAGTTGCCCGGCTTCTCGAAAGCAGCGTTAGGCCAGAAGAACAACATTCACTGGCTATCCCGGCTTCTGCGCCCTGGCCAGCGTTTCAAAGTTGGAATGGACAAAACTTTTTGCTTGGGGTAGGAGATCAGGGTAAGCCGGTCACCTTCGACCCACTCAGAACGCCTCACCTACTGGTGGCAGGAACAAGCGGGGCGGGGAAGAGTATGTGCATCTTGCGACCGATGGCAGCGGCGGCGCTTTCCAAAGGCTACCAGGTGATCATGGTCAATGGCGCTGGTGGTGATTTTGCAATGCTCGAACATGCTAATCTGATCGATGGTGGAGAAGGTCCCCAGGCTGCGGTCGATGTGCTGGAAGCGTTGGCTGCCGATGTGGACGAGCGCAGCGCGATATTGAAGCAGGCGCGTGTGACTACATGGAACCAGTTGAAAAGCGCCGAACGATATCCCGTTATGGTGATCGTGGACGAATTGGTGTCTCTTGCCTGGAGTGCGCCTGGCGACCTCAGGAGCAGGATCTGGAAGGCCTGCATCCACATTACCAGCAAAGGCCGCAAGATGGGCCTGGTGTTTGTCGGCGCTTCTACGGATCCCACCGCGCGCACCCTGGGTCGCGAAGGCCTGGTGGTGCGAGACAACTGTGCGCGGGTAATGTTGCGAGTGATGGATAAGTACATCAGCACGATCCTGGTCAACCAGCCGGGCGGTGAGAGCCTGCCAGATGATCACTTCATGGCACGCATGGCGGGCCAGATCCACCGGGGTGTGGCCTTTCACCCGTCTGATGACCAGATTGTTGGTTATGTGCGAGGGCTGGCTGCGCCGGTCTTACCTGCACCGGAGTGGATGACTCGAGTTCCGGACGAGAGTATGGAGGAAAAGATCAGGCGCCTGGCAGAACAGGGCTTTTCCATGAGAAGAATAGAGCAGGATGTCTTTGAATATACTGGCGGAGCAGCCCACGAGGCCGTCAAGCGTGTGGTTGATGCTGCGACCGGTAGCGCTACTGCTACTACTATCGAGTAGCGGCCGGTAGCATGGGAGAGAAAAGTAGTAGCAGCAGCGTAGATGTGCCTCTACCCCATTACTCCCGGGCACATGTGGCTAACCTGATGGAATGAGACGAACATGATTTCAACGAACAGTAGTATCGAAGTAAAAGCAATCAGCCTGGTATCCAAGCTCTCGCCGTGGCTATCCACCTTTCCAACTGCCTGGGCGATCAGCCTGGCGATCGTGCGACAGCTGGGCTGGCCAGCCTGGGTGGCGGCAATTGTGGGCGTTTCTGTGGAAACGCTGGGCGTGGCCAGCGCGGCTACGGCATTGGAGCTATGGAGTTATCAGCGAAGTAAACGCAAGCTGGATCCAGGTGCGCCGGTGTGGCTGGGTATTGTGATGGTTCTGCTGTACTTTGCCGGCGTTGTCCTGTTATCAGTAGTGCTGGACAACAACCCGATGCTTGCTGTGTTCCCAATACTAAGCCTGGTGGCAGTCGGGAATCTTGCTCTACGCTCAGACCACGCTTCGCGGCTGAACAAGATTGCATCAGAACGCGAGGAGATGCGGGCGCTGCGAGAGCAAAGGAGAAAGCTTGCGCCGCAAAGCTCGCAACCTGCGCCGCAGAAGCTCACAGAGCTTTTGTACACTTGCGATTCTTGCGAGCGCAAGTTCGCAAAACAAACCAGCCTTGCGGCGCACAAACGATATTGCAAGGCGAAGACACCGGAACCGGAAATGGAGTATTAGCCAATATGACGCGTTTTGAGCCAACCAACGAGATCGGAACAATATTTTTGTTTGCGCAAGAATGTGACAAAAACGGGATTACTCTTCTGAATATTCAATCTTCCTTTCCAGACGCGATCATATCCACAAGTTCAGGAATGACCTATCGGGTTGAGTTTGAATATCGGCTGTCAAATTTCATAGATCATGGTCACTCCATAAGAGAATGTGATCTTGTCATTTGTTACATTATTGACGTGGAAGATTTTGTACTCCCGGTGATCGGGCTGGAAAACCCAGATTGGAATGCAGAAAATATCAAGCCAGTCGATCAATCACTAATTGAGCTTTACTTCTGGAAATATAAGACGATGAGACTGTCTCGTGAGAACAATCGACTAAAAGAACAGCTCAAAGTCCATGGTGATATCCTGAAACAAAACACAAATTCAACGGATGGGCACTTTGTAGGCGAGCCATGCCCGAAGTGCGGTCGCAGCGATTTCAGCAGTCGTTTCCAGCGCAGCGGGCATATTGGCAGGTGCAGGGGAGTGGCTCACCAGCATGTGGTCGATGGGAATGGTAATGGAGGCAAAGTGAACTAGCCATGATAGTTATTCTATTTAGCCTGGCTATTTTCCTGTTGTATCTTGTGATTGTGATCATTGGAATTGCGATCATGGCTGTAGTGATGTGAAGTGATCGGTAAAGTGTGCCGATTGAGCCGTACCACTAAAAAAAGAAAGCAGTTTGTGGCGGTGCGTAAATTCTAGGTTGCGCATATATGCCTGGGGGTAAGGGGTGACAAGCCTATCTGCGCGACCTTCATCTGGTTTTTTGCTGATGCCTGGCGGCAAAGATTGCTGCTTACGAGTTGCCCACTCTCAGCCCAATAGCAGGCGCAGGCGCCGAACCGGGCTCGGCAGAGGGGCAAAGTCCATGAAATCGCCAAAAATTGAAACTTCGCAAGAGACCCCAAAACGGCCCGCAAACCGCCGCTTACCTGCCGCTACCGGAGCCGCTTGCTTTCCGCTTACAGTCCGCTTACCCTGCCGCTTGCGCCCTCTCGCCAGGAAGCCCGCCGGGGCGCTTTCTGGCCGCCGCAGGGCCCGGTGATCCTTGCGCCTCAAAATTGCCCTTATTTGCCCCAGGACGCCCGCAGGCGGGCGCTGGATCAGGAGCAGAAATGAATAGCTCGCCCAACCCCCCGCACAGCCGCGCCGGGGTCAATCAGCACGGAGCCGATCAGGCCTTTCAGGAGGCCGGGGCGGGGGTGTACTTTTTCTTCCTGCGGATCAGCGAGCAGGAGGTCGCCCGCGTCGAAATCCCATCCTGGCTGGCGGAGGAACCTCGGCTGGTGGACTCGATCCACGCTTCGGTGCTGGCCGACAGCCGGATGACCGGTTACTCGTATGTTTTATCCCAGGCCCACCAGCACGCAACGATCCCCTATGACCTGGTGGATGTGCTGCAGACCAGCGCCCGCTCCTGTTACCTGGCTGAGACCGGGCATCTGTACCAATCATCGGCTAAAAACCGGATGAAGGGGAAGTGAAGCTATGCAGGAGGCCCTCTATCCCACTGCCCACGGCCGGGTGCGCATGCCGAGAAGGGGAGAGACATTGACCGTCAAGGAGCCTTACCCTTGACCTCATCAAACCGCCTCCCTGCACCTGATAACGAAAGCTCCTACAAAGCGGGCCCTGTCATCCTCCTCATCCTCTTCAGGTGATCCCCATGCCCTGGTTTTCGCATCCCCCCGACCCTGATGAAATTCGCCGCCAGGCCGCCATCAGCTTTTTGCGAGGCCTGGAAGCGCACATCCCCCTGGACTTAGAAGCCTGTGTCCAGGCCATCCAGCGAGGCCAGCACCCCGATACTGCCTTTGGCGACCTGGGGCGAGCGCTCGCAACCTGGAGCCGCCAGCAGCAGGGGCGGCTGGAAACCCTGAATGCCCACTACCAGCTCGCGGATACCAGCTTGAAGTGGGCCAACCAGGAGATCCAGCGCCTGCGCACTGATCCGCAGGGCGAACGCCTGGCCGAGGCGGAAGCTGAAGTCAGCGATCTGACCGATCGCCTGGCCGCAGCGCAAGACGCCTTGACTGCCGTTCGCCAGTCGCTGGCCGCCGAGCAGTCCGCCCGCCAAGAAGAGGTGGACGGATTGCGGGCTCATATCGCGGCTCAAGACCGCATCATCGCCCGGCAGCAGCTTCGGCTGAACCAGATCCTGGGCGATACCCCTGGCGCTGAAACGCCGGGTGATCCATGAACGGTGCGCTTTCCGAGTGCACCGGCCTGCGCACAAACCGTGCGTATATC
>CAZVRZ010000127.1:0-15214 GCA_964629965.1 uncultured Anaerolineaceae bacterium | reverse complement strand
TGGTGGGAGCTCAAGCTTACCAGAGTTCAACCACTATTTTGTCCGGTAGTGAACCTAATCAATAAACAATTAACTTATACATAGCCTTAAGGATGACTGCTATCGTCCGATACATCCTATTCTTTTCATATTTCCCCCACCGAGAAGCAGTGCTTTTGAAAGCAGCATTAGGCAATAAATGCCCCATCACATCAAGTTGTGCTACATGAACATTATGATAGAAGGTGCTAGATACACTTGGTAGCATCGTTTTTGAGTTATATAAATGATATCGTGACCAAAAACCTAGGTCATATTTCGGAAGCAATTGTATCAGTGTATCCGCACTGATCTTAACAAGTTCCATCGCTCTCGGGTCGCCAGTCGCTATAAAAAATTCAAGAACACCCCAAATTGAGAATATAAATCCATTCAGGACTGTGTTAGCAGGAAGAATTGCACTTTCTTCAAACGTTACTCCATCTTTTGTGGAGTGTTTGACACCACCATCTTCGATTTCGGTGTCCATCGAATTGAATGCACATAAAGCAACATCGAGAAAGCGCTGCTCCCCACTCATGAGCCAAGCTCTTAGGAGAGTCGAAAGTGCCGTGGATTGCGCTAATGAAGAAATCCAGGGCGGAATTAAATCGTGCGACCAAGGGAAATGGTATTCCCATACTGCAATTTCGTGATCATTCTTGTAGAATGCATTCTTAACAAACCACTCCGCCTGGTCGTAAAAATGATCTAAATATTGTTGCAATCCGGTTTTGCAATACTTCTCGTAACATGCAAGCGCATAATGCCCGATAAAAAAAGGATTATATTGAACACCAATGCCGCCCGTATAATCCACAAGAATTACATTCTGTGGATCCCGGAGCCCGGGATAATCGGCATCTTGAGAAAAATCCAGGTAATATCCAGCTAATAAATCTGTATTTCCCACTCGAGATGGGTTTACCAACGCCGGATAATTCCAAATTTTTTTCGTGGTTCCTTTCTTAAATACATATATATTTACTAAACGCTTGAGCCGATCTATCTCACTAAATTTGTTTGACCCCACAACAGCACTCCATTTCTAAACAATTTCTATAAATTGATCTTTGTAATAAAATACTTTACGAATAATCAACCTGACCATTTGCAACTCAAGTATTATTATGGGCACTGGCCAACCAGTGTTTCTAATTTTCTTCGAATTACAGCTGATGAAGCTCCGAACAACTCAGCTTGCTTATAAGTACTTATGGCTTGCTCACAGTCCCCTAACTCCCGCCACCAATCTCCTAGCAATATTTTCCAAGAAGATGTATTGGATGGATTCCATTCGATTGCCTTCGAAAGATACTGGATAGCTTCAAGGGTATTTCCTCTACTATGATAGAGCATCGCCAATGTATAAGCACTCCAATGATACTGCGGATGTACACGTAAAGATTCATGTAAGTACTTTTCAGCCTCAACATCATGACCCAACTGATAATAGGTTCCTCCCAAGTGATAGAGTGGTAAAACATTGGTGGGCGCTATCAATTGGGCGATCTGGTAATACTCAATAGCCTTATTGAAATCCTTTTGCTTAAATGCCAGATGACCGATATACAGATAAGGAATGTATTGATCAGTTCGTGCATCTTTCGCCTGGAGGTAAGAAAGTTCTGCATCTTTCCAATCCGAAATATGCTCATAAGCTTGACCGGCATTGATCAGGTAATCATAAGGCTTATCGGTAAGCTGAGCGCCAGAAGAATAAGCAGATGCAGCATCTTCCCAAGATTTCTCAATTTCTGCGATCTGACCCAAAGCCCACCAATATTCCGGATGGCTTTTCGGTAAGGCATTGGCAACTCTCCACCATGTATCCAGGATTAGATTCACATTGCCTAAGTCTTCATACACGCCTATGATGGAATTCGCAGCAGTTCTCCCTGGATAGAACTTAAGGGCTAAATTATACCAGGATAGGGTCTCCTCAATACTACCAGCGTTTAAGGAAATATCTCCTTTATACATTGCGTATTTTCCGATTTTCACATGATAAGCCGGGGGAATTTGTTCCTGCCGCCCATCCCATGCTAACCAAACTACTGCTGGCATTTCATCTGGGTTCGAAGATAATACATCAACCCAGATATCATAAGCAATATTACATTGACCGCTTATCCAATACAGCCTTCCTAGGTTAATTTGAGCATGAGGATAATAAACTATACCACTTTCTAGAAAACGCGTAAGCATGGAGAAATCTTTATTTGTCAGACTCTCTTTCGGGCAAACAGGTACGTCAAACTGGTACGATAAAAACAGAACTTCATTTAAAAGTGACAAGTTTGAATAATTATGAACAACGATAATTATCAAATAAGGTAATTGCACTAATATGAGGAAAAATACGAATAAAATACCCTTACGATTCATGTTGTATCAACCTACGATTATTGGCGCACTAGCCAGTAGTAAGCTTGGCATCTTCAAAGAGCACTTTCAATTTTTACGATCATGCTTTTTTCGGTTTTCAAAGTATTCAGGCAATCCCACTAAACTACTACTGATAACATCTACCCAACGATACAGATAGTAGAGAGGCCAAGGCCAATTGTGTCTAAATTTATATCGCCAAGCCATATACCTGCGACTTGGGAAAATTAAAGCAAGTACGTATTTGAATCTTGTAGGCCAGTCAAACGTAGCCAGTGTTTGCCAATCTTTATAAAGCCGGGATTTCGAATATCGCGATTTAAGGTTGACCATCTGTATGACAGTCTGATTGCTTTCTTCTAGTAGAGCTTGTAAAAAATCCTCAGTAATAGGGGTTCCAAATAGATATTTTGTAGAACGTAATCCATGGAACAAAGCCGGAGCCAAGCCTGATGTTTGAGAAAGAGCAATCAATTCTTGCCAACAAATATCTTTTTGACGCCGACGAATAAGCAGGTCGATATCATAGAGCCACAACAATAAGGCCTGCTTTCCACCATGTTGCAGCATTTGATGCGCACATAAATAAAGCAAATTTGCTGTCGGCGATAACACAGCAGGAAAAGCGCCTTTTAGAATCATCTGATCATGGTTCGTAAAAGAACTGTCCTCAATATTCGCCCAAAACCAATCGATCGGCACTTTAAAACGAGCTCCTTGACCGGCAATCAAAGTCCAGTGCAATTCTAAAGGGGTCAGAGGTTTATCTTTGCCAGAGAGTTGAATATGGTACCCAAATTTCAAATTAAACCCTGGCACTAACTCAGGGATGTCCTCCTTGTAGCCGATCAATTTCAAGGCATCACAAGAAACTTGTAAATTCTCCTTTGGCACTAGCAAATCGATATCATTCATGGGGCGCAAGGCAATTTCTGGGTACAGGACATTTGCCATTGCCGCCCCTTTTAAAATAATCACTGGTACCTTAGTATCGGTAAGCACTTCTAGAATCTCCACCAGGTTTTTATACAGAAACGCATTTCGTGCGGCAGAGATATAATATGCAGATGAAAGGGCTTCTAGCGTTCCAGCAGGAATATCTAGAGACAAATTCCGAATCGAAGAATATGCCAGAGGAGCAACGCCTTCAGCTCTTGCAATGCAAGAAAACAGATTCCACATGGCAGGTGAGAAGGATGCCCAATCCACTCTCTTCGCCTGATTGGAAAGCATCAGGCAAAGGTTATGGAACATATATCTTTTATCTTCACCTAAATTCGAAGATCTTTCGGAAAGGTTTTCTGGTCCAACAGGCATTTGCTTGGGATGAAGTTAGGTTACTTTACTCGATGACCATCCGTTACCCACACCTCGATAGATAAATCCTCGCTTGCGGGCTTGTTCATCGTCAAATACCCGCCGCCCATCCACCAGAACCGGCGTAGCCAATGCAGATCTGAGTGCACCGAGATCGATCCGCACATAATCCTGATGCCTGACCATCGCCACAGCAGCCTCGCAGCCGCGGGCCATGTCTAGCACATCACCCTGGTATTCTGGTACATAAGGATCGTGGATGACAGGCTCCGCTCCTAGAGCACGCAGACGTTGAACTAGCGTCTCGCTAGGGCTGTTGCGGGTATCATCGGAATTTTCCAGATAAGCATACCCCATCACCAGGATGCGCGCCCCGGCCAGTTTCTGCCCGGCAGAGGTCAGAGCTGATTCCAATAATTTCACCATATGCAACGGCATTTCATCGTTCACCGCCCGCGCCGCCGGAATCAGGCGTAAGGGTACGTTCTTGTCCTTCACCCCGTAGGCCAACAGCCAGGGATCCTTGGGGATACAGTGCCCGCCAACCCCGGCGCCCGGCAGATGCATCTGCCGCCCGGGACTCTTATTGACCAGTTCGCGCACTTTCCACACATCCCCACCCACCGCTTCGCAAATCATCGCAACTTCGTTGGCAAAGGCGATCTGCACATCGCGGTAGGTGTTTTCGGCGGTTTTGACCAACTCGGCCGTGATGCAATCGGTGGGGTCGAGATCGGCTTTCACGACATGGCGATATAAAGCGACCATGGTTTCCGCCGTCTCAGGAGTCATACCACCAACTACCCGGCTTACCGTACGCAGGTTCGCCAGCAGCTTTCCAGGCATCACCCGCTCGGGGCAGTTGCCCAGGTAAAAACCCTGGTTCACCTTCAGGTGGCTGCCTTCTTCTAACAGAGGGCAAACCAGAGAGGACATCGTTCCGGGAGCGATGGTGGATTCTACGATCACCAGAGTTCCCGGTTGCATCACTGCGGCCAGGCTGTGCAAGGCTGAACGCAGCGCATTATAACGGGGAACATTATTTTCATCCACCGGCGTTTCTACAGCGATCAGGATCACGTCTCGACCATGCAGTTCTTGATAATCGGCCGTAGCTCTTAAACGTTTGGTCGCGGTGACCTTCTGCAACAACTCAGCCAGGCCAGGCTCATTGCCTTCGATCGGAGAGATTCCAGCATTGATCAGATCTACCCGATCCTGGCGAAGCTCAACTCCTACCACATCATAGCCTGCCTCTGCAAAGAGGCAGGCTACAGGCAAACCAACATAGCCAAGGCCGATAATGGCCAGGTGCGCTTCCTTTTGGTCAATCTTTGATTTTAGATCCAACAGACTCATCTCTACACCTCAACAACCTGGTTGGTCTCACCCGAAGTGACCAAAGCGAGCGCAATGCGCAGCGCCTCCAGGCCATCTTCGCCGGTGACCGGAACCGCTGTATCATCTTGAACCGCTTTCACAAAGGCTTGCAATTCTGCCTTTAAGGGCTCGAACCGGGGGAACGTAAAACGTACCATCTGGCCTTCGCTCACGCCCTTCAGGGTTTCCAGCGCCGACCAGATGACACCATTGGCCTGGGCATTCTCAAAGAAGTATAGATCCTGGGTCAGGTCATCTACTTTGAACATGCCGCGCTCTCCAAGCACCAACACCTCGCGCACTTTGGTAGGCGTCAGCCAATTGATCTCCAGCGCGCCCGTAACGCCATCCTGAAAGCGCAGCAAGCCAAGCAATAGATCTTCATGCGCAGTGTGAATTCGCCGCTCGGTCTCGGCAAAAACACGCAAGGGGGAAAGGCCGGTCAGAAAACGCATCAAATCAACATCGTGCGGCGCAAGATCGATCACGACCCCAACATCTCGGATGCGAGCCGGGAAGGGCCCTGCGCGCCGGCAAATGATCTGGAACATCCGTCCGAGGTCGCCTGCTGCTAACTTTTGCTTAAGAGCCTGAACGGCAGGATTAAAACGGACGATATGCCCCACCATGAGCTTACGGTTCAATAAGCGGGCCTGCTCAATTAAAGTACGGCCTTCTTCCACGGTGGCAGCAATCGGTTTTTCAATCAGTACATTCGCCCCAGCCTTCATCGCATACAGACCCACTTCCAAATGCATGGCAGTGGGCACTGCGATGGATACTGCGTCCGGTTTTTCCTTCTCGAGCATCTCCTTGTAATCCGAGTATGCCTTTGTCCCCAGGCGGTTGGCAACCGAAGCAGCCAGGTTTGGATCGGCGTCTGCAACGGCAACTAATTGTACTTCGGGAAGTTCACTATACACTCGAGCGTGGTTCTTCCCCATCGATCCCACGCCAATGGCAGCTACTTTCAACATAGTCTAGCTCCCAGTAAATGAATCTACGGCGGCAACGATGGTTTCCAGGTCAGCTTGGGAGAGCGCCGGGTGAACTGGCAGCGAGAGAACCTCTAGAGCCGCATGTTCTGCTTCTGGTAAAACCACGTTATAACCCAGGTCTGTCATATAGAAAGACTGCTGGTGAACAGGAACCGGGTAATAAACTTCTGAGCCTACTCCATTGTTTTGAAGATGGGTTCGAAGTGCATCGCGCCTGCCACCGGTGACCCGCAAGGTGTACTGGTGGAAAACGTGTTCGCAGCCTTCGGGTGTAAAGGGAACTACTACCCCTTTCAAATGTTGATTGAGATAGGCAGCATTGTGTTGGCGGGCCTGGTTGAATTTCTCCAGCTTTTTCAACTGCGCCAGGCCAATGGCCGCGTGCACATCCGTCATGCGGAAATTGTAACCCAGTTCATCGTGATAGTAACGACGGCGCATGCCGTGCTGGCGGATCACCCGGCAATGCTCGTCAAGCACTGGATCGTTGGTGGTGATCATACCGCCTTCGGCCGAGGTGATATTTTTCGTGGGGTATAGCGAGAATGTGCCTGTGCCAAAAGAACCTGCGCGACGCCCGTGATATCCTGCGCCGTGGCTCTGGCAGGCATCCTCGACCACCGCCAGGCCATGCTTATCGGCAATAGCCATAATGGCGTCCATATCACAGCTCAGTCCAAACAGATGAACGGGCAGAATCGCTTTTGTCTTGGGGGTAATGGCTGCTTCGATCAGGTCTGGATTCATGTTGAAAGTAACCGGATCGATATCTACGAAAACTGGGCGGGCGCCGGTATAGAGAATGCTGTTGGCCGAGGCAATGAAGGTGAACGGAGTGGTAATTACTTCATCGCCTTCCCCAATCCCATGCGCCAGAAGCGCCACGTGCAGAGCGGTAGTACCCGAGGTGGTGGCAATGGCAAATTTAACGCCGCACATTTGGGCAAAAGCCTCTTCAAAGGCCTTCACGCGAGGTCCCTGGGCAATGATGCCAGAATCGAGTACCTCCATCACAGCCTGCTTCTCATCAGGGCCAATCTGTGGTTTTGCTATGTTAATCATCGAATCTTCTCCCAATCAATAATAGAAATTTGAACTGTTTGACCGCACTCAGGGCACTTTGCAATCACCTGTGCATCGAGGCGGGAACTTTCCTGTAAACGGGCTCCACATGGACAGACAAAGCCATGCAAGCGAGCCGGATTGCCATACACCAACCCATAGGCCGGCACATCACGAGATACCACACTGCCGGAACCAACCATGGCCCATGGCCCTACCGTAGCACCACAGACAATGGTTGAATTAGCTCCAAGCGCCGCCCCCCGTTGAATGAGCGTGCGAGTGAGCACCCAGTCATCGGCCGCCTTTAAGGAGCCATCGGGGTTGATCGCCCGGGGGCGCATATCATTTGTAAAGCAAACATGCGGCCCAACAAAGACCCCATCTTCAATAGTAACCCCATGGTAGATGGAAACATAGTTCTGCACTTTGACATTATCACCTAAGCAGACTTCAAAATCTATGTAAACCCCCTTTCCAATTACACAATTTTTACCAAGCTTTGCATTTTCGCGCACTTGTGCCTGGTGCCAGATGCTGGTTCCCTCGCCTAATACGGCTTTCGGAGAGACATCGGCAGTGGGATGAATCCTTATTGTCATAGTTGATCCTCTCTAGAATAAAAAAAATCAGGTGTGAATTATATCACGATCGCAAAATAGATCTAGTTTGATAGTAAACGAATCAGTCGCGAAACGCTTTTTCCATCACCGTAAAGCGAGGGTCTGGAGGTAGGAGGTTGGAATGTGCGCACGGCATCCAAAATCAGGTTTTCATCCGCTCCAACCACTCGATTCCAACCAGCTTCTACGGTTTCGACCCACTCAGTCTCGTCTCTCATCGTAATGCAGGGCACCCCGAGCCAATAAGCTTCTTTTTGGATGCCTCCCGAATCAGTCAAGATCATGCGAGCAGATTGTTCCAATTGAACTATATCGAGATAACCGACAGGGTCGATCAATTTGAGGTGTGAAGTTCGCCAATCCTGAAAGCCCAGAGCTTCCAACACCTTGCGAGTACGAGGGTGGATTGGAAAGACAATGGTCTCATCAATCTGAGAAAAAGCACGCAAAATATTTTTAATTCGATCTGGATGATCGGTATTCTCTGCACGATGAACAGTGGCCAATAAAAACTTCTTATCTTCCAACCCCAAACGAAATAGCACATCCGATTGAACCGAAGCAAGCGCCACAGCATCAAAGAGCGCATCGGCCATTACATCTCCAATGATGTGAACGCCTCGGGTAATCCCCTCTGCTGCCAAGTTTTTAACAGCGATCTCCGAAGGGCAGAAGAGCAGGTCAGAAAGATGATCTGCCAACACCCGATTTATTTCTTCAGGCATCAGACGGTTAAAACTTCGCAATCCTGCTTCAACGTGTGCTACCGAAATATGCAACTTAGCAGCAGCCAAAGCGCCAGCCAGGGTAGAGTTTGTATCACCATAGACGAGCACCCATTCTGGCTTTTCCTTTACAAGAACCTTTTCGATCGCTGCGAGCATTGCGCCGGTCTGTTCGCCATGGTTGCCTGAGCCAACCCCAAGTAAGTATTCGGGCGGTGGAATGCCAAGCTCATTAAAAAACACAGCCGACATATTATCATCATAATGTTGTCCTGTGTGCACTAAAATCTCGGTGTGTTCCTTTCGAAGAGCCCGGCACACCGGAGCAGCTTTGATAAACTGAGGACGAGCCCCAACAATCGAAACAATCTTCATGTTTTTTCATTACCTCGCGTCAATCTGGTTATAACAACTGCCGTATACTACAAATACTAAGCCGGTTATACCGCAAACAAATACCCAAAAATAACCCAAGCCACGCCCAACGCCAGCAGCGTGTTGAACAGCGTCACCAGCAAGAAAACCGCCACCGGCTTCCAGCCCATGCGCTTGAATTCGCTGACCGAAAGCTCCAATCCCATGCACACAAAAGCCAGGGTAAAAGCCCAATTCTTAACCGCCTCGATCGCCGTGCCTTTGCCGCCATCGATCCAACCCAGGGTGTATAAGACCGAGGCCACCACAAACCCCAGGACAAACTTTGGAAAACGATCCCAGATCATGCGGGCGCTGGGGCGCTTGATTTCGCCGCTCTCATCGCGCATGGCGAAAGCTATCGCCAACAGAAAGGCGACCAGGCCAATCAGGGCATTTTGGGTCGATTTGACGATGGATGCTACCTTCTGCGCTTCTTCGCTGAAGATGGTGCCTGCGCCAACGACCGCTGCGGTGGTATCGATGTTGCCGCCAAACCAGGCGCCCGCCACCACATCCGATAAATGCATTGCCTGGGCCAAGAGGGGAGCAATCACCATGAGAGGCAAAGCCACCACGATCACCAGGGCAGTCACGTACGTTACCTGCTCTTTCTTGGCCAGTACAGAACCAGCCGCAGCAATGGCCGCCGAAACGCCGCATACGGCCAATGCGGTAGACATCACCGCTCTAAACTTGTCATCCAGGCCAAATTTGCCGCCCAACCACCAGGAAAAGAAAAATACGCAGGTGATCATGATGAAGCCCTGCAAGATCGCCCCGCCGGCGGCTGTGACAAGCAAGGAAAGGTTGATGCTGGCGCCCAGTAAAACCAGGCCCACTTTCAAGAAAAGCTCGGTGCGGATGCCAGGCCGGACAAGCTCGTGGATCCTCGCTGCCTTTAGCAGCGCGTTGCCGATCAAGCCCATCAGCGCGGCCCATAATGGGAACTCCAGCGCTTTCCCCGGAATGCCCAAGGGCAGCTTCATGGCATACACTTGCCTGGAGATCCACCAGGCCGCGATGGAAAGGAACAGAACGATCACCAGGCCGGCAATAAAGCCGGTCAATTTATTGGACTTTTGAGATGGAGCGCTTGGGTTAGCCTTCATATCTGCATCTCCTATTTAGAATGTAATATTGATGCCGTTCTTGCCCAGAATCTGCAGCGCCGCCAGCAGGATGATGGCAAAAGCCAGGATCACAGCCAGCCAATCTTCATTCAGAACAGGTTTTCTTGTCGTCATCTTTTCGCCTTTTTCCGTATGCATATGTACCTCCCGAAAACGACTGCCTAATTACTCCGTGCTCAGCCTGGCCGTTGCGCCGCCATCTACCACCATTGCCTGCCCGGTCATGAACGAAGATTGTTCGGCATCGGCAAGGAAATAAATGGCGTGAGCGATCTCCTGTGGTTGGCCGATGCGCCCATTCACCGTCTTGCGCGCCAGGTTATCCAATCTTTCTTCGATCCGAGAACCGCCGACATGCCCCCGGTTCATTCCCGCCCGCAGCATGGGGGTATCCACCGCGCCGGGTAAAATGGCATTCACCCGGATATTATCGGGAGCAAATTCGATCGCCATGGCCCGCGTCAATGCCAACAGACCGCCTTTCGAGGCGGCATACGCTGCGATATTGGCAGAGGTAGCAACCGCATGCACCGATGACACATTCACCACCGCCCCGCCGCCGGCTGTCTTCAGCAATGGATGCGCCAGTTTTACGCTCAGGAACACAGAGCGCAGGTTAGAAGCCATCACCGTATCCCACTCTTCCACCGTAGTTTCCAACATGGGCTTACATATTTGAACTGCAGCATTGTTTACCAACGCCGACAAGGTGTTAGTGAAGGACTGGGCTTGCGTATAAATCGCATCCAGGTCTTCCGCGCGCGAGATATCGGCTTGAATATAGAGGCCATCTGTGGGATATGCTTCACCAAACGGGGCGCGATCTACCCCAATCACCGACCAGCCTTTTTGAGCAAACAGCTTGACAGTGGCTCGCCCAATGCCTCCTGCCGCCCCCGTGATCAAAACGACACGCTTATTTCCAGGTCCCATGACTTTACTCCTTCTCAAAGGGCAATTCCAGTCCCTCCAGCAGATTGCGGATCGTGTTCCAATGCACACGCTCCCAGGCTTCCGGGCTAGAGTTGGCGTTGTGCGGCGCCAGCATCACCTGATCCATCTTGTTCAATGGGCTATCCAATGGAAGCGGCTCGGCTTCAAAGACATCCAGCGCCGCACCGGCAATCCAGCCTGCCTGTAAAGCCTTAACGAGAGCTGGCTCGTCCACAATGGGCCCCCGAGCACAATTGACCAAAATCCCCGTTTTCTTCATCATCTTAAGCGTGTTTTCATTCATCAGGTGAAAGCTGGTTGGATTCAGATCACAGTTGAGGCTGACAAAATCTGCCCGCGCCAACAAATCCTGCAGGCTGGTCATTTCGACGCCATTCTCCAGGATAAAATCCGGCGCGATGGGCACGATATCATTACCCAACAACTTCATACCAAAGGCGCGCGCCCGGCGGATAATTGCCTTACCGCAGTTGCCGACACCCACCACGCCCAAGGTGCACTCGCTGAGCGAACATCCAGGGATCTTATTCCATTTGCCAGCCTTTATGTCGCGATCCATCCAGGGTTGGCGGCGAGCATATGCCAGGATATAGCCCATGACCGTATCGGCAACCGGCAGGGTAAAGGCATTGGGAGTGTTGCGCACCTGGATGCCCAGGCGAGCCGCCGCCTCTCGATCAATCGAATCGATGCCCGTCCCCCATTTGGAGATCACCTTCAAACGCGGCAGACAAGCTTCCAAAACCCGGGCCGAATAGCGATCATCGCCACAGATCGTGCCATCAAACTGGCCCGCATAACGCAGGATCTCGTCTTCAGAGAGGCGCTCTCGAACATTGGGAACGATCAACTGGATATCATATCGCTCTAAAACAGGTCGAAAGCGTTCCAGATAAGGAATCATATAAGGGGCAGAAAAAAGCACATCCAGCATTTTAAGTATCCTGTTTCGAACTAGCGCGCTGGCGCAGCATCATCATTTCGGTCATGTCAAAATCCAACTCATCATCGATATCGAAAGATTCCAGGGCGGGTATCTCAAACATCAGGGGACGCTCTCCCAGGCGATTGCGGCGCGTCATCAGAATTTCCCGCGAAAAAATGTAGATGCAAGAATTTTCTTCATAAACAGGTGGCAAATCTTGCGTTTGCAATAAGATCGCCGGGTTATGGTTAATGGCCCGCCCCAATTGATCCCACAAGCGGGTTTGCAGCCGGGTTACAGAAAAAAGCGAATCATAAGCCGGGTGGTTAGACCAAAAGACTTGGATCGCACGCTGTACCGAATCGACCGAGAGCAGCGGATTGGTAGAATGAGTCTGCAGATAAAATTCAGCTTGGACTTGGGAAGTATCGTACGCCAGGATTTCGTTCATTGGGATTTGATCCGCGCGCAGCCAATCGGGGCGTTCGATGATCATCACGGATGGGAAATACTCTCTCAGCCCTTGCATGACCGGCTCGCTATCCGTATCCACCACCACCCGATCGATTTGTGGACAATCCAACAACGTTCTGATAACGTAATGGAACAACGGCTTGCCAGCCATATTCCGATAATTTTTTCCGGGTACTCGTTGAGAATGGTGCCGCATGGGCACCAGCGCTGCCATCTTAGCCATGAGTTCTCCACAACGTTCGGTGGTGATGATTACTTCCGGTTCTGCCGGTACCACGCAATGGTGTTGGCCAATCCTTCTTCAAAGTCGGTCTGGGCGCGAAAACCAAAATATTGTTCTGCTCTGCTGGTATCCAAGGCCCGGCGTGGCTGGCCATTGGGTTTGTTCGTATCCCACACCAGCTTGCCAGCAAACCCGGTCAGGCGAGCAATCAATTCAGCCAGGTACTTGATACTGATCTCAAAACCCGAACCCAGGTTGACGGGTTCAGCGCCATCATAGCGTTCAGCAGCCAGCATAATACCTTCAGCGGCATCCCCGGCGTACAGGAACTCTCGGGTGGGCGAACCATCGCCCCACAGCACCACCTGATCATCACCGCGATCCTGGGCTTCGATGCATTTACGGATCAGGGCAGGGATCACGTGAGATGTCTCCAGGTTGAAGTTGTCGCGCGGCCCATACAGGTTGACAGGCATCAAGTAGATCGCATTGTAACCATATTGTTCGCGGTAGGCTTGAGCCTGCACTAGAAGCATCTTCTTAGCCAACGCGTAAGGGGCATTGGTCTCTTCCGGGTAGCCCATCCAAAGGTTTTCTTCTCTAAAGGGGATGGGAGTAAACTTGGGATAGGCACAAATCGTTCCCAGGGCAACAAATTTATCCAGGCCGCGCTTCCAGGCTTCGTGCATCAACTGCACCCCCATCAACAAGTTAATATAGAAGAATTCTGCCGGGCGGGCTCGATTGGCGCCAATTCCGCCTACCAAAGCCGCCAGGTGGATCACAACGGTTTTCAATTTCCGCTGACCATCCCCTGCCAAAGCCCGGTTATACATGCGCTGAATTTCACTTAACTGCACCAGGTCATACTCTTCAATCAGCGGCACAAAGATCTCGGCTGCGCCGCTTTGGCGAAGTTTTTCAAGCAGAAAAGAACCCAGGAAACCGGCGCCGCCGGTCACTATTACACGCTTATCTTTCCAAAAGTCGGTCAGTTGTCCTCTCTACCCTTTCTTGAATAGTTAGCCTAAACTTGCATGGCCAGTTGCAATATTGTACCCCAATCTGGCATGCGCAATCCAAAGGTATCATAGAACAGGCTGCAGTCCAGCGCCGAGAACAACGGTCTTGGCGCGGCCGTGGGGAAATCGGCGGTCAATGCAGATTGGATCTCTTCGACAATTTGTTGATCCTTATTAGGATCGTTGGCAAGAATTTGCCGGCTCCATTCTAACCGGCTGGCATACCCATCGCCGGCCAGGTGATACAGCCCGGCGCGTTCCGCCAGCCAACTGACCGGATCGCCTCGACCGCACGCCAGGGCCAGGGAGGTCGCCTCCGCAAGTGTGCGACACCAGGTGGGGTTGCTGACCTGATCGGTGACCAGGCGTAAAGTGCGCTGCTGCCGTCCCCACTGTAATACCTTCGTGACAAAACTGTCTCGTCTCAGGCTGTATACCCAGGCAGTACGCAAGATCAAGAAGCTGCCGCCGATACTACGAATGGCCTGTTCGCCTTCCAACTTACTCTTACCGTATACACTCAAAGGATTGGTGGGATCCGTTTCTTTGTTCGGCGCACCCTTGAGCCCATCAAAAACATAATCCGTTGAATAATGGATCAATGCTATGCTTTGTTTTTTGGCCTCTTCTGCCAGGATCGCCGGCGCCCGGCTGTTCACCGCATATGCCAGATCTGGTTCGGTTTCTGCCCGGTCGACCGCGGTATAGGCCGTGGCATTGACGATCACCTGCGGGCGATACTCTTGAATGATGGTGCGAACACTTTCCGGCTGCCCCAGGTTGATGGCAGGATAGTCGAACGAGGCGATCGAACCCAAGGCTGCCAGGGAACGCTCCAGTTCATAGCCAAGCTGACCGGTATTTCCTAATAATAAAATGCGCATGGTCACCTCTGGTGAAATGGAATCTGTTCTTGAAGCACTCTAGACAAATAGGCTCCATAACCATTGCCAGACATCTCGTCGGCTGCCTTGCGAACCTGTTCAGCATCGATATATCCCAGATGATATGCGATTTCTTCCGGGCAAGAGATCATCATACCCTGGCGGTCTTCAACCGCCTGGACAAAATTAGCGGCTTGTAAAAGGGACTCGTGCGTACCGGCATCCAGCCAGGCTACCCCGCGGCCCAAAACCTCTACTCGCAGCTGTCCTTTCTGCAGGTAAACATTATTCAAATCGGTGATTTCCAGCTCGCCGCGCGGCGAAGGCTTCAGGTTGGCTGCAATATCAACCACCTGGCGATCATAAAAATAAATTCCCGGCACAGCGTAGTTCGATCGGGGCTTTGCCGGCTTTTCCTCAATGCTCAGTGCCAGGCTATTATCATCAAACTCAACCACTCCGTAACGCTGCGGATCTTTGACCGGATAGGCAAACACAACGGCGCCTTCCTGCAGTTGTGCGGCAGAACGTAACTGAGCCGGCAAGCCATGTCCGAAGAAAATATTGTCGCCCAGTATCAGGCAGGCCGGTTCTCCTGCCACAAAATCTTTGCCCACCCGAAAAGCATCTGCCAGGCCGCGCGGGGTAGCCTGCTCGGCATAGGAGAAATGGAT
>CAZVRZ010000126.1:0-15429 GCA_964629965.1 uncultured Anaerolineaceae bacterium | reverse complement strand
TCCCTTCCTTTTGCATAGGCTTTTGCCGCTCATTTCCCATATACAGAATTGCTGCCAAAAGCACCTGAATGAGGCTTATAATTCTATTCCACATCGAAAAGGCAAAGAATCAATTGACATAATCAACCTATGGAATGCGTTGGAAGCGCAGCTATGGGTGCAAAAGGGTCGCCTTGCTTACATGAAGTCGGACAAAGATGGCATTGACCCTTGCTTTGAAAAAGGACTTGCTCTGGCAGAGCAAGCAGCAGACCGGGTAGTTCTAGCTGATTCTTTAGTCAAAGTTGCCCAGATTGAACGTTATCGGGGTAACCATGAGAAAGCAAAACAATATTTTACAGATGGCGGCAATTTAGCCAGTAAATTGGGTGATAATCGTCTCCTTGCAATCTGTATCAGCCATTTAGGCTTGATTGCAAGACGAGATGGGAAACTGGAAGAGGCCAGGCGGTTATTCACATTGGCATATGAGAAAGCAAAACTTGCCAACGACCTTAATGGTGAGGAGATCAATCACGGCCTGATGGGAGATGTGGCTCTAAGAGCCAGAGATTACGATGGGGCGGAAAAAATTTTCCGAGAGAGGTTGGCAAGAGCGCGTTCTATTGGAAACAGTATGGGTATTCGGATTACCCTGGGATGGTTAGCAGAAGCATTGATTGGGGTAGGTAAACTGGATGAGGCAGAGCAATTGTTGTCTGAATGCACACACCGATCGGAAGAAGTACAGGATGATATTGGAATTGCCTGGGTATTGAGAAGAAAAGGCCAATTAGAGCATGCCCGCGGTCATTATGACGAAGGGAATCAATTAATCACGCAAGGGATTGAACGGCTTCGAAAAATCAACAATGTAATCTATATACCGGATTTCGAAAATGCCTTGATATCTACCCCGGTTTCCAAACAATACGCTTTTTGGGAGCAAGAAGGTGAACAGGGAGCAGGTAAGGAATGAATCTAAATGAGTTAGCCATTGAAGACCTTTGGAACCTGGCTGATTTCAAACCCAATGACAATCAGAAGGAAGCTATCCTACATGTTGATGGGCCGTTATACCTGCCAGCAGGGCCGGGTTCGGGGAAAACCCGTGTTTTGCTTTGGAGAACACTCAACCTGATCGTTTTTCATGGTGTCAATCCAGATGACATCTACCTTTCGACCTTTACAAAGAAGGCAGCCTTCCAGCTTCAGGAGGGCATTCGCAGTCTTCTCTCGATTGTTACCAACCTAACCGATGTACCCTACGACATCTCAAGAATGTACGTGGGTACGATCCATTCCCTTTGCCAACGGCTGATCACCGACCGGCGATTTTCTGGGGAACGCAGGCGTCATGAGCAGCCATCGCTGCTCGATGAACTCTCCCAGTACTTTTATGTGTCGCGAAGCCGCCATTGGAGCAGTTTTGTAGCTGATGCCGGCTTCGGAGAAGCCCAAAATGAAATTCATCTGGCGATTAATAGTTACTTTGGGAAACGGAGTGAGTCAAAACACCAGGCAGTTGTCAATGCCATTTCATTGTTTAATCGCTTATCCGAGGAGTGTATTGACGCTGGCGGATGCTTTGATCGAGTGACCGATGCAAACCTTCGTTCGGCGCTGGAAATGTATTCACGCTATGTGAATGCCTTGCTCACTGAACGCGCTGTTCCACAGACGGATTTCTCGCTATTGCAGCAAGAAGCATACAAAATGCTCCAGGCATTTGATGGAGCGGGAAATGTATTTCGGCACATCATCATTGATGAATACCAGGATACTAACACCATCCAGGAAAAGATCATCTTCAAACTTGGGGAGGGCAGCAAGAACATCTGCGTGGTGGGCGATGATGACCAGGCGCTTTATCGCTTCCGCGGCGCGACGGTGGAGAACTTTGTTGACTTTCCCGAAAGATGTATTGTGAACCTGGGAGGCCCGCCGCGGGTGATTCCCCTGGATACGAACTACCGCTCGCGACAGGAAATCGTGACGCTTTACTCGGATTTTATGGGCAGGTGCGATTGGCGGCGGGAGGCAAATCCGAACCTATTACACCGGTTCCCAAAGGTGATCCAGGCGAACCGAAAAGACACGAATCCGTCCGTGGTTGTTAGCACGCCAGGACACCCAGATGATGTTTGTGTACAGGTGGCGAGGTTTGTGAAGCAGTTGGTTGACGAAGGCAAGGTTGAAAATGAAAATCAAATCGCCTTTTTGTTTCCTTCGTTGAAGTCTGATCAGGTGGGGCGATTGAAGAACGCGCTTGAGCAGTTGGACTTGAAAGTGTACGCGCCGCGCGCCGGACGTTTTCTGGAAGTGGATGAAGCCGTTGATGTTTTTGGGATTCTTTTACAGATTTTCGGCAAGCCCACGCGTGGGCTTTACCCTGGACAAGATTACAACAGTTACTTCGACTGGATAGATCAAGCCCACCAGGTTGGAAAGGCGATCCTTGACGCTGACCCACTGCTGTATCAATTCGTTCACGACCGCAAAGCAGATTTGGAACGCGCCCAGAGGGATTATCTTGCAATGGTTAGCCTGGTGCAACGGCGTGGCTGGCAGTTGAACCAGCCTTACGATTTGGCAACCATGAAACGCCAGCTGCAAGGGATCAGCGGTTTATCAGATTTTGCCCGCCGCAATATTGCCAATTCCTACTTTGATCGGGTGGTTATCCGCCGGCAGCAAGAAGGCAATCCCGTTTTGCTGGATTATGTGCTCAAACGTGCCACCTCGCTGGACTGGAACATCCTGGATCTGTTCTACCGTTTGTGTGGTTTTCGGCATTTCAAGGCCATGTTTGATCTGGCTGAAGCCGGTACAGATGAAGGCCCTGTATGCAACTTGAGCCTGATCTCGCAATACCTGGCCAAGTTCATGGATGAATATCGGTCAGTAATCAGCGCGGAAATCTTGCTTGAAAACGGCTTCCAGCGCTTGCTCTTCGGTTCTTATTTGTATGCGCTTTTTCGCTTGGGCGAGTCCGAATACGAAGATGCGCAGGATCCCTTCCCCAAAGGCCGTATTCCTTTCTTGACAATTCACCAAGCCAAAGGATTGGAGTTTCCAGTGGTGGTTTTTGGCAACCCGCGAAAAAATGCCCGGGTGCAGAAAGTGGAAGAGATTGTCCAGCCGCTGCTGGACCGGCCAAGCGAACCGCTGCACCGCATAGGTGAATTTGACATGATGCGGTTGTTCTATGTGGCATTGTCGCGGGCCAAGAATTTGCTGATCATCCCGCATTGGTCCAGTCAGGGCAACTGGTTGAGCCAGCCCATGCGCAGGGTTGTTGAAGAAGGACATTTTACACGCATTCCCGATTTCAGCATGGAAACGTTGCCCCCAGCCAAGCTTGAGCAGAATGATCTTCCGAAAAACTATTCCTACACCAGTGACTATCTGCTGTATAAAACCTGCCCGCGCCAGTACATGATCTTCCAAAAATATGGCTTTGTGCCATCGCGATCGCAGACCATGTTCTTTGGCAGCTTGGTACACCAGACTTTGGAAGATTTACACCATTATTTGATCGCCCAACGGGAGGCAGTATGATCCCTGACGACACACAAGTTGAAGCATTTATCCGTGATGCACTGGAACAAAACTTTGAGCTGCTGCGCCTGGAATCGGGTCATGCGCTTACAACCGATGTCAAAGATACGGCGCTCAACCAGGCTTTGCTCTATTGGCGCAAACTCAAGGATGTAGCGACCACTATTACCGAGACCGAAGTGCGCTTGAACCTGCCCGGGCAAAAAACCCCACAAGGGCGTGTCTTTGGCATTGAGGGGATTGTTGATATCGTTCGTGAAGATGATCGCACGATCATGTATGATATTAAGACGCTTGATGCCGAGGATGTGCGCCGCAACATCGAAGCCCATGAGCAACAACTCAATGTTTACGCCCACATCTGGCAAAACCTACGCGGCTTACCGCTCGATCAAACAGCAGTGATCGCAACTGCTTACCCAGAAGCCGTGAAGGCTGCCCTGGCCAGCCGAGATGATGCGCGCATTCAATTCGAGCTGCAACACTGGAATCCTCTGGTGGAAATTGACTTCAGCCCAGAGCATGTACAAGAATTGATCGCGGATTTCGGCCAGGTGGTGGACTGCATTGAAAATGGCGAATTTACCCCTGCGCCGTTGGAAATCCTACAGGGCCGTAAAGAAGACGGCGACCGCGCGTTCGCTTCGCGGGTATGCCGGCGCTGCGATGCGCGTTTTTCATGCTCCTCTTACCGCGCTTATGCTACTAGCGCTGGTGGACGGCCGGAATTGGCCCTGCGCCAATACTTGGATGATTTTGGCTCCGATTTGGAGCAGCAAGATTGGCTTTCGAGCAACCTGGAAATTGCGCTCCCTACCGAAGAACTTGAGTGACAGAAAAGGAAACCACTATGTCGATTGAAAAACTACGCCCCTCATTCACCTTCACCGAAGATAGGTTGAAAGAACTGCAGGCTGTTGCACCAGAAGCTTTTACAGACGGCAAAATCAATTGGGATGTGCTAAGAGAAGCTCTGGGTGAATGTCTAGAAGAACCAGACCAGGAACACTTTGGCTTGAACTGGCCCGGCAAACGCGATGCTCGCCGCCTGGCAGCCATGCCCAGCAAAGGCGCATTGGTTCCCCATCAGGGACAGGGCATGAATGAGGGTGCTACCCACAACATTTTTGTTGAGGGCGATAACTTAGAAGTGCTTAAGCTTCTCCAAAAGAGCTATGCTGGTCGGATTAAGCTTATTTACATCGACCCCCCATACAATACCGGGAATGATTTGATTTATCCCGACGATTTTAGTGAACCACTCGAAGCTTACTTAAAGCGGACGGGCGCGAGTGACGAAGAAGGAAAACTACGCACAACAAATAGCCGTGCAAATGGCCGTTTTCATTCAAATTGGTTAAGCATGGTCTATCCTCGGTTATTACTCGCGCGGCAACTACTTCGAGATGATGGTTCAATTTTCATCAGCATTGACGATAACGAGGTTCATCACCTAAGACAGATCATGAATGAAATTTTTGGAGAAGAAAATTTCCTTGGGTGTATTGTCAGAGCCACTGGAACAACCACTGGTCAAGACAGTAGTAGATTCGGAAATTCTTTTGATTATGTCTTAGCATATGCAAAAAGTGAAAAATTTGAACTGGGTGGGTTCCCTTTGACTGAAGAAGATGAAGCCCGCTTCTCTGAAGAAGACGAAAAAGGGAAATATTCGGTACTTCAAATGAGAAAAACAGGCAATGCTGATAGAAGGGAAGATAGACCATCTATGTATTATCCTGTTATTGATCCAGATGGAAACGATGTATACCCAATAGGTCCCGGTGGTTACGAAAGTAGGTGGAGGTTTGGTTTACAAACATACGAACAATATCGCATTCAAAACCTTATAGTATGGAAAAAACGAACCGCGAATGGAAAAGAAGTTTGGGCCCCGTATGTCAAGTTTTATCTTGAAGGCAGGGAGAAAAGACCATCTCCTCTATGGACAGATATTGAGGGTAATAAAAAGGCTACAATTGAGCTCAAAGAAATTCTAGGAGACAAGGTATTTGATAATCCAAAACCTACTCAACTAATCCGTAAAATCCTTGAGATTACCACTGAAAAAGACAAAGGAGACATAATACTGGATTTTTTTGCCGGCTCCTGTACAACAGCTCATGCGATTATTGAGCAGAATGAATTAGATGACGGAGATAGAAAATATATTTGTGTTCAAATGGCTGAAAGGGTTTTAGAAGGAACACCTGCCCACAAAGCAGGATATAGAACTATTGATGAAATTGGGCTCCAACGTATTTGTAAGTTGTTGATCAAAAAGAAGGTTCAACCTAAATTATCAAGTAAATCCCATGGAGTTAAGGTATTTAGATATCGCAAATCGAGCTTTGTCGAATTTGTTCCAACAGCAGAGCGTGATATCTCACAACTTGAATTACGTTTTCAAACAGCCGAATCCCCCTTGGTTCCTGATTGGTCGGCAGTTAACTTGTTAGTAGAAATACTTCTCTTGCAAGGATTCCCACTGGATAGCCAAATGGTTTCTCTTGATACCCTTCACAATAATCACGTTCAGCGTGTGCATTCAGAAGCCTGCGACCATGAACTCTATGTATGCCTGGATGCCAGTATTAACGCTAGCACCATACAAAGTTTGCGATTACGGGATCAGGATGTGTTCATCTGTCTGGATACTGCGCTCACTGATAAACACAAAGTGCAACTCGCAGATTCCTGCAACTTAAAAGTGATCTAGGAGCAAGCTGATGACCCGACAGTTGCAACTCAAATTTGACCCGAACCAGCCGCACCAACTCGATGCAGTTGAAAGTGTGGTGCGTTTGTTTGAAGGACTTCCCAGGCATACCACGACCTTTGTACTGGGAGATGAAATCACCCCAAATTTGCCGGCATACGAAACAATGGCGGAAAGCTGGCTGTTCGGCAATGTTCGCCAGATGCAGGAGGATAATCGGCTCCAACTTCCGCAAATCCCCTTGGGATTGGATGTGGACGATGATATGGTGTTGGAAGGCATGGGCTATGATAACTGGCGCTATCCCAGCTTCACCATCGAAATGGAAACAGGCACTGGTAAAACGTATGTCTACCTGCGCACGATTCATGAGCTCCGTCAGCGCTATGGCTTCAGTAAATTTATCATCGTGGTGCCAAGCATTGCTATCTACGAGGGGGTGATCAAGAACTTCCAAATCACCCAAGGCCATTTCCGCTCGCTCTATAACAACGAAAACATCAATTTGACCCAATATGATGGCAGTCGCTTGAGTCAACTGCGTAACTTTGGCACATCCACTTTTACCGAGGTGATGGTAATCACGCTGGATTCGTTCAATAAGACATCGAATGTGATCTTCAAACCCTCCGAAAAGCTGCCTGGTGAGCGCTTGCCTTATCAATACATTCAAGAGACGCGGCCGATCTTAATCCTGGATGAACCACAGAACATGGGCTCCGAGAAATCGAAAGCGGCATTGCGTACGCTGCACCCATTATTCGCATTGCGTTACTCCGCCACTCACAAGGAAAGCCCGAACCTGGTGTACCGCCTGACGCCTTTTGATGCTTACCGCCAGAACCTGGTCAAGAAAATCCAGGTGTTTGGCGTGACCGAACGGGAAAACTTCAACCAGCCATTTTTATCTCTGCAAGAGGTGCTAACCGGCGGAGCCGGTATCCGGGCGCGTATGAAAACCTACGTGGATGACAAGGGGCGGCTGAAGGAAGCCGAGGTCACCCTCAAGCAAAACGATGACTTGTATGAGAAGACCCATCGCGATGAACACCGGGGTGGATATAAGGTCATTGAGATCAATGCCAGAGACAATTTTATCGAGTTTGAAAATGGGATCCGGATCGTTGCTAAGGAAACCATCGGCCCATCTCGCCCTGAAATCTTCCGCGTTCAAATTCGCAAGACGCTTGAACAGCACATGGAGATGCAGCAGCGCCTGGAAAAGAAGGGGATCAAGGTGCTTTCGCTGTTTTTTATTGATCGGGTTGCTAATTACACAGCTTCGGATGGGATCATCCGCAAAATTTTCGATGAGGAGTTCGAGCGGTTGAAATATCGTTACCCCTTCTTCGCCCACTGGACTGCTGCAGAGGTGCGCAATGCTTACTTCGCCAAAAGTAAGCCCAAGAAAGGTGAAAGCGAAGGGGATGCGATTGACACATCTCTTGATGAAGAAAAGAAAACCAACGTTGAGAAGGATGCCGAGAAATTAGCTTACGAGTTGATCATGAAAGACAAGGAACGGTTGTTGTCTTTTTATAATGAAAAGGATGAACTGAAGAAAACTTGCTTTATCTTCGCACACTCGGCTCTGAAAGAGGGTTGGGACAACCCCAATGTTTTCCAGATCTGCACGTTGAACCAGACTGTTTCTGACATCAAGAAGCGACAAGAAATTGGCCGCGGCTTGCGGCTGGCGGTCAACCAGAATGGCGATCGGGTTTTTGAGGAAGAGGTGAACCTCCTCTCGGTGATTGCCAATGAAAGTTATCAATCCTACGCTTCCAGGCTGCAGGATGAGTACCGAGAATCGGGAGATGCGCCGCCCCCACTGCCGCGCAACGCTGCCAAGCAGCCGGCCAAGCGTAACAATACCATCTTTGCCAAGCAAGCTTTCCTGGATTTCTGGGCCAAGCTGCTGCGCAAGACTTCTTACCGGATCGAGATTGATACGCCGGCTTTGATTGAACGTTGTGTTGAACGCCTGAACAACCTGGCGACCCCTCAAGCCGTTATTGTGGTGGAAAAAGGCGCTTTTGTGGTAACGGAATATACGATCAAGCTGGAGCGCGTATCGAGCGGCAAGGCCCGGATTCATATTGCTCGCCGGGATACGGACGGCAGTGACATGAATGTCACCAATACGTATGCCGTGAAGGCGGATCTATCGGAGAGCTTACGTGACGAACGGTTACGCGAGTTCAAGATTTCTCGTATCGTGGACGATGGCGATAATTCCTATGTGGTCTTTGGCAAAGATATTGAGCTGCGGCTCAATGGTGCAATTACCATCCAAAGCGAACAAGGCCAAAAGGTGGTTGAGCGCTCGGTGATGACACCCAAAGAGTCTTATCCGGTGCCGAATTTGATTGACCGTGCTGCCAAAGAAACAGGCCTGACTCGTCCGACGATCAATCAGATTTTCAAAGGATTGGGCGACCGCAAAAAGCAATCCATCTTTGCCAATCCAGAGGGCTTTGCCGGGCAGTTCATCAGTGAGATCAGCAATGGCTTGGCGGATCATGTAGCAGAGCGAATCGAGTTCTATCTGGACAAGGCTGATTTGACTTGGGGATTTGGTTTAGAGGATCTCTTCCCGCCACAAAAAGAATTCCCACAAAGCGAACTGATTGATGCCGGCCCCACCGGGCTCTATGACCAGGTGCAGATTGACTCGGATGTGGAAAAGCGTTTCGTTCAATTCCGCTTGATGGAAGATAACCAGGTCGTTTTTTACTTTAAGTTTCCTCCATCCTTCCGTATTCAGTTCCCCAAAGTAATTGGCAATTACAACCCTGATTGGGGCATTGCCCGTTATGCGCCAGATGGAAAGATTATCCTGGAGTTGGTGCGTGAAACCAAAGGTAAAGAAGAACTGGAAGGGCTGCGATTCCCACACGAGAAGCGCAAGATTCTCTGCGCCAAGAAACACTTCAAAGAGATAGGCATTGACTACCGGGTTGTGCCAGATACCGTTGTTGAGTGGTGGAAATCAGAAGAGCAATCCCCATTCCAGGAAAGGTTCACTCCATCATGAAAGCTACGGAAGCCATATATCAGGTTTTGCAGCAAGCAGGGCTACCCTTATCCGTTGCTGAAATAACCCATCGAATTCTAGAGCAAGGATTGTGGACAACGGAAGGGAAGACCCCTGAACAAACGATTAGTTCAACACTTTCAGTAGATATTCGTAAGCACGGTGCAAAGTCTCGCTTCGCGCATGTCGAAAAATCACTGTATGGGCTGAACCAAACGGCGCCGGTCATTTTGGATTCACCATCTGAAACCGGTGGTGAAGAAAAGCCACCAGCGGTTGTTCAACCGAAAACCATGTCCTTTTCTGACGCAGCCGAATACATACTGCAGCAAGATGCTTCAAAGCAGCCCATGCACTACCAGACGATCACCGACAAAGCCCTTGATTTACATCTAATTTCAACCAAGGGGCTGACGCCCGCTGCCACAATGTATGCCCAGGTTATTACCGAGATCGAGCGAAAAAAGAAGCGCGGCGAACAGCCGCGTTTCATCATGCACGGCAAAGGCTACGTCGGTTTATCTGCTTGGGAGGCACAGGGGTTAGCAGGGCTGATTGAGAGCCATAACAAGGAAGTCCGCAAGAAACTACTTGAGCGCTTACAAGAAATGCCGGCGGGAGAATTTGAGAAGCTCATCGCCTTGTTGCTTGCAGCAATGGGATTTGAGGATGTGATCGTAACACCATACAGCGGTGACAAGGGCATTGATGTGCGTGCGACTCTGGTTGTGGGCGAGTCCATCCGGACACGTATGGCCGTCCAGGTGAAGAAGTGGAAAAACAATATTCAGGCACCAATCGTACAACAAGTGCGCGGCAGCTTGAGTACCCACGAGCAAGGATTAATCATCACAACTAGCGACTTTAGCAAAGGCGCTTATGAAGAAGCAAATAAACCTGACAAAATTCCGGTTGGTCTGATGAACGGCGAGCAGTTGGTGGATCTGATGATTGAAAACAACGTCGGAATCATGCGCACGCCTTACGATCTGATCGAATTGGCCGAAAGTGAAGAATAGCCTCTCATGAGCACTCCTCGGTTAAGTCCCACCAGCTTGAGTCAATACATCCGCCTTGAAAACTGCGAGCGGTACCTGCGTTTTCGACTGGTTCCAGCAGATGTGGAACGTCTGGAGAAACGATGGGGAATTACCATCCAGCCTCTTACCCCACTGCTGAAAGAATCCGGCGCTGATTTTGAGCAAAATATCGCTGCAAAATTGGCTGCTAAGGGCGAAGTAATTATTGACCTGGACAAAAAGGATCTTCAAGAAACTCTGAAATGGTTCCGAGAAGTAAAAACCCCTACGATCCTGTTCCAGCCAACCCTGGAATCACTCATTGGAGACTACTTTTGCAGCGGACGCGCAGACGTAATCCATCTTTCACGCGACCGGCAAGGCCGCTTAAAAGTATTGATTGCCGATATCAAAGCGTCTCGTAAAGAGAAAACCGAACATCGCCTGCAAGTCGCCATTTATGCCCGGATGATCCAGACTTTGGCCCAGGATCATCAGATTCCAATTGTAGATATTCAAGGAACGGTATTAACCAAGCAGGATGATGGCAGCTACCCCACCCTGGGGTCAGATACTCCCACTTTTGATTTGGACACTTACCAGTCCATTCTGGACCGCCTGGTTGTTCATGAAGATGCGGTAGTCAAGCGTGTGGCCAGTCAGTCATTTGAAGAAGCCTTCTACCATTTGAGTTATAAGTGTGATGGCTGTCTTTATAACGCCTTGTGTATGTATGATTCGGCAGAACGGCTTGATGTTGCATTGACGCCACATATTACTGCTGTTGAAAAGCGGGTGCTCAATGATGTCGGGGTTACCACGCTCCCCGAACTTGCCATGCTGATGGATTTGCCTCCCCAGGGGAGTTATGATTTACGAACTGTTGCCGCCCAGCAAGCCCGGTTGGATATACTCAACAACCGTTGGCCCGTGGCGCCCAACCTGCCATTCCTTGTTCAGCGTGCCAAAGCGGCTTTGCGGCACTTTGACACCCATGCTGATTATCGCTCCTATCTGATTGGATCGGGTTTTGGCACGCTGCCAAGCGATGAGGAATATCCCAACCTGGTGAAGATCTTCTTCGATGCCCAACGAGATTATTTGCAGGACCGCGTCTACATGATTAGCGCTCTCATCATTGGGCCAAAGGGCGAGAAAATTGCTGTTTCATGCGCCAATCAGCCGCCGAATGATGATCTTGAGAAGAGCCTATTGATTGAATGGGTGCGCAAGGTTATCGGAGCAGTACATGAAGTGTCAACCAGTGAGCAAGCGCCAGTTCACCTGTACTGCTACAATCGTTATGATCAAACCGTGTTGTTGGAAGCTCTCAAGCGTAACTTAACAGTGGTAGCTTCCGTTCCAGCCTTCTTTGATTTGCTCACTCAAAGCCCGGCGCTTACGCAGCCCATCATCTCATTTCTTGCGGATGAGGTACAAGAGAGGTTGAACTCGGGGCGGGTGTGCGCCCCGCTCCATGATGTAGCCCGTTGGCGAGGCTTTGATTGGAAAGACGAGAAGTATGAATATTACTCTCTCTTTAGAGCTCGCATGTTCGACAACAGACGCAATGCCATACGTGAGAAAGATGGACATCTAATTCCAATCAGGGGGCAGGAGCAAGATGGCATAACGGATAAGTTTGCTATTGAGGCAGCAAGTCGTTTCAACTCACAAATTCCGCTTGAGTACGCTTATGCTGCCTGGAATTGCCTTCCTGAGAGTCAAGAGGATTCGCGCCTGTTGGAGCCATTTCGCAAAGTCAATCTGGAGATGTTGACCTCATTTGCTGCGATGCGGGTTCGAGCATTGGCGAAGGTTGAGGCTTCGTTCAAGACAAAAGCCCGTTTTCTGGACAAACAGCCACTTTACTTGCCGGCGCTTTCTAGCGGTGTTGATCAGGTGGATCTTGTCCAAAGCCTGCGTGAGTTTCTGTACATGGAACACCACACGACACTGCAAGCCAATTTGCTGAATTATAGTTTGCCAATTGAACGCAGGATACAGGGTGGCCTGGCGATGCTTTTGAGATTTACCCGGAAAATTGGGAATAATCTCTACCAATTTCAACCCGAATTTGGCGCACTGGGGTTAGACCCGGTGCTTATCATGAATGCCTGTAAGCTAAAAGAAGGCGACTGGGTTATCTGTAATCCCAGCGATGGAAAGATCTCAGCCAACCAGATCAAACATGGCCGGCTTGCAATTATCGAAACAATCAGTAAAGATGAGGTTGTCCTTCAGCTGCTTGGGATTACTTTCCCTGATGGGGATTTCCGCTATTTCCATAATAACCGCCTCGAGCCAACTACTACCAGTTTTTATACGATTGACCCGATGTCCGATGATCTCAATGCTGATAAAATTCTGGATTCGTTGGCCAATGTAGATGGAAATGCTTTCTTTAATTGGTTGAGAGAAACGCCAAGTGATCGCGAAACTCACCCGAATCTCCTGGAATTTTATAGAAGGTTTACGGATTTAATTGATGCGTACCTAAAAAACCGCAACCGCAAGCTGACTCAACGCCAGCATGAAGCCATCGCAGGTCATTTTGATAAACCTTTGGTATTGGTGCAAGGCCCACCTGGTACCGGGAAAAGCTATACATTGGCTTGGGCGATACTGGCGCGTATCGCTGCAGCAGCGGTGCAGGGAAAACCCTGCCGTGTGCTGATTTCATGTAAAACTCACAATGCAATCAACGTGGAGTTGCATGCCTTGGCCCAGGCACTTCAACAGGTTGGATCATTCGCTTCCGACCAATTTGGCGGGAAGGGATTGCGCAGCCTAGAAATTTACAAGCTTGTCAACGATCCCGGTGACACTGTGGCGGCGGGCGTGAAATCACTGAACGCGTATGAGCAAAAATTAAATCTTGAGCCCATACTCCAGAAGCCCTTTGTTGTATTCGGTGCGACATCTGGTGGTGCATACAACTTGATGAAATACCGTGCATTGGGTGGTCGCTCTGTAGATTGGACAACCAAAACCTTTGATTTGGTAGTTATTGATGAGGCGTCACAGATGAGCCTGCCAGAAGGGGTACTTGCTGGCAGTTTCCTCAAAGCCCTGGGAAGCATGATTGTGGTTGGCGACCACCGACAGATGCCACCGATTATCGCCCATCCCTGGAAAGATGAGCAAAAACGCTCTGCCACAGAGCATAGGCCTTATGTTTCGCTTTTTGAAACACTCGTTGAGCATAAATTTCCCCAAGTGAAACTTGACGAGAGCTTCCGCCTACATGAACAGATTGCTGAGTTCTTGAGAGCTAATGTTTATGCCAAAGATGGCATTAACTTCCATTCGCGGCGTAGGGAGGTCATCAATCAACTTCCGCAATTGCAACCATACATTGATGCAGTATTGAATCCTATTTACCCCATTGTCGTTATTGAACATACCGAACATGCTTCCCAACAATTTAATCCGATTGAACTGGAGTTGACGCGCCCCCTAATTGAAGCGTGTGTTAAACACTTGAGTTTGGATGGAAGAAATGGGATCGGTGTTGTTGTTCCCCATCGAGCACAAAAAGCGCTCTTGCGAGCGGAATTCCCAGACTTGGCAGAAGTCAACTCTATTGATACTGTAGAGAGATTCCAGGGCGATGAACGCGATGTCATTATTGTATCTGCGACTGCCTCTGACCCAGATTATGTGCGCAACGAGGCTGACTTCTTGCTCAATTTGAATCGTTTGAACGTTGCTATTTCACGCCCCAGGAAGAAACTGATTGTCTTAGCGTCACGTTCCGTAATTGATCTCCTAACATCAGATTTGGAAATCTTTGAGCAGTCAGCAATTTGGAAACGGCTTTTTCATCATTACACGCCAGATGTCCTTATGCAAAGCATGATGAATGGGTACAAAGTGCTTGTTCGTGGTCGGATGGCTTAGAGTAATCCATAATCACCGTAGTGGCATTCCGAAGTTGGCTCTGCTGGGTCTTCAATCCAAGAAATGACAGGAATTGATTAGACATCCTATGACATCAAGCGGAACATATCATATCTCGGCATACCGTTATGAATTACGGCGCATTTTCGATCCGAATCTTCCAAAAATTCTGTTTATTGGATGTAATCCAAGTACGGCAGATGAAGTCAAGGATGATCCTACTATAAGACGTTGCATTCGCTTTTCGAAAGGATGGGGGTTTGGCTGTTTGCTAGTAGGTAACCTGTTCGCCTGCCGCGCTACTGATCCAGGCGAGTTACGGCGGAATCCTGATCCTATAGGCAGGGATAACAACCCAAGCTTGTTGGGGTTAGCAGATGAAGCGGAATAAATTATCTTATGTTGGGGAAATCACGGTCTTTACCAAGCCCGAGATCAAGAGATTTAGGAGTTGTTGAAAAAACATATCGACAAATTCCGCCATCTTGGATTAACAAAATATGGTTGCCCACGACATCCATTGTACCTTCCTGCTGACACCCCACGTTTACCTTGGTAAATTGCGAATCCATTAATCAAAAAACAAAAACGCCCCCAGCTTTTGGCCGGAGGCGTTATATTTTACGCCAAACTACTCAGCATACTGCCCAGCTTATCGGGCAGCGCGTTTCCATCCGGGCAATTCACCAGACGGATGAACAGCTTGTTGAGTTTTTCAAGATTATCGTTGCCGAGATGAACGCCGATCGGGATGACTCCGGCACGTTCCAGGGAACGCAGGTGCGCCAGAGATAGCTCCCAATCAGAGACAGTCCGGCTGTGATAGACCGGCTCCCCATCATGGGCAATTAGCAGCACCCGCAGGCGCTCTGGCCGGGCGCGCAGTTCGGCTTCCGCCTTGCGCAGGCCCCAGTCCAGATACTCCTCGCACGACCAGCCGGTGTAGCCAGCGATCAGCGCCTTGGCCAGCTCGTTGTTGTTGGGAGAAAGCGGGGCCACTTCGGCCACCGTTTGCTCGACCGTGATGCGGTCGGGCGGCAGGGGTGTGTCGCCGGTGTAGAAATCATCCTCGCCGAAGTACGCCATGCCGATGGGTATGCCGACCTGTATGGCGGCCAGGTAGATGGTCATCAACGCCTCACGTACAGCCTGCTCGAAACGATCCATCGAACCGGAGCGGTCCACCAGGACGTACAGCGCCAGGCTGCGGG
>CAZVRZ010000125.1:0-15682 GCA_964629965.1 uncultured Anaerolineaceae bacterium | reverse complement strand
CCGTGGGTGGGCGAGCGCCGGTTGTTATCCATCGCAGCGCGGTCTATCCGGGCATACGTATGCTGAGCTATGTGGGCAAGGTCAACAAAGAACAAGAAGCCGAGATCGTGGCCTTGGATTGGAATGGCAACCCCATCCCAGGACAGGTGGTGAAGGTTGAGGTTGTCGAGCGGCGTTGGTATAGTGTCCAGGAACAGGATGCTCAAGGGCGGATCAGTTGGACATCGAGCGTTGAGGAGATTCCTCAGGCTGTTTTTGAAAATATCATTCTGGATGATAAAGGTAAAGCGTCGGTTCGCTTTACCTTAACCGATGGCGGTGTCTATCGCGTGAGAGTTACCGCCTTGGATGCTGCCGGCAACCAGGGCAAAGCAGCCACTTTCTTGTGGGTGGCTGGCGAAGACTACATCCCATGGCGGCAAAGCAGCAATCGCAGTTTTGATTTGGTCAAGGATCGCGCGGTTTATTCTCCTGGAGATACGGCTGAGATCTTGATCGCCTCACCGTTTCAGGAGCCGGTGTATGCCCTGGTGAGTGTTGAACGCGGCCGCGTGCGCTCCTTCGAGGTCATCTTGCTGCAGAACAACAGCACCATTTATAAACTGCCCATCACGGTTGACATGGCGCCGGATGTGTATGTCTCAGTACTGCTGATTCATGGAGCCGATGCTGGAGGCGCGCCGGATTTTCGCCAGAGCATAACCCAACTTAAAGTCAATATCAACCTGCAAACCTTGAAGGTAGAGATCATCCCCGATCGTGTCCAGGCCAGCCCCGGCGAAACGGTGCATTACACCATCCGGACCACTGACCTGGAAGGCAAACCGGTCAGCGCCGAGGTTTCTCTCGCGCTAAGCGACCTGGCCGCGCTCTCGCTGGCGGATCCAAATTCGATCCCGATCCTGAATTACTTCTATTATGAACGCGGCCTGGCTGTGTGGACTTCTGTACCGATCCTCTTTACCATTGAGGATTTTAACGCTGAGCTTGCCGCAGAAGTGACCCAGGGATTGGCGGAAGGTTCAGGAGGCGGTAAGGGTGATGGGGAAGAGGGTGTGATCAAGGTGCGCGGCAACTTCCTGGATACAGCCTATTGGAACGCGCACGTTCAAACCGATCAAAACGGCGAGGCGGTGGTCTCTGTCACCTTGCCTGATAACCTGACCACCTGGCGGATGGATGCCAGGGCGGTAACGGTGGACACTCGCCTGGGCCAGGCGCAGTTAGATATCGTCAGCACCAAGCCGTTGCTGGTGCGCCCGCAGACGCCGCGCTTCTTCGTGGTTGGTGATAATCTGCTCCTGGGGGCCGCCGTGCATAACAATACCGATGAAGACCTGGCCGTGACAGCCTCTTTAGATGCTACTGGAGTTACGCTGCTAGATGAGGCGGCGAAGGATGTATCCATTGCCGCCCACAGCCAGGCTTACGTTACCTGGAGTGTGGTGACGCCGCAAGATTCGACCCGGGTGGACCTGGTCTTTACTGCGGTGGGGGGCAGCTATTCAGATGCCAGCTTACCAACGCTGGGCTCGCTGGAAGGGCAGGGTATTCCGGTCTACAAGTTTGAGGCGCCAGAGACGGTCGGCACATCCGGCCAACTCTTGGAGGGCGGAACCATTGTCGAAGCTATCAGTCTGCCGCTGGATTGGGATATTACCCGCGGCGAGCTAACGGTAGAAATTGCTCCAACCTTGGCCGCTGGAATGACGGATGCTCTGAACTACCTGCAGCATTATCCGTATGAATGCATCGAGCAGACCATCTCCCGGTTCTTACCGAATGTGATCACAACCAGTGCTCTGAAGCAGGCCGGCCTGAGCGACCCGGAGCTAGAAAGCAGCCTGGCCAAGCAGATCAATACGTCCTTGCAGCGCCTGTATAACTGGCAGAATCCGGATGGCGGCTGGGGTTGGTGGGGTTTGCAAAAGAGCGACCCGTTGACCACCGCGTATGTCTTGTTAGGCCTGGTTGAAGCCCAGGATGCCGGTTATGTGGTCAGCCAGGATGTGATAGATCGTTCGGTTGGTTTCGTGTTTCAGCAGCTAAAATCGATTAAAGGGTTGACCAAATCAAGCCTGCTCAACCGCCAGGCATTCTTGTTGTATGTTTTGACGCGAGCCGGCGAGACTCCAGTAAGCCAGGCTGTGCAGCTTTACGAAGAGCGCCAGAATATGTCCCTTTACGGGCGCGCTTACCTGGCCCACGTCTTCTTTACCTTGGATGCAAACGACCCGCGCCTCCAAACCTTGTTGTCCGATTTTGCCAGCGCGGCCATCTTATCTGCCACCGGTACGCACTGGGAAGAAGACGCGCCCGATTATTACAATTGGAACACCGACACGCGCACGACGGCGATCGTGCTTTTGGTTTTAAGTGAGATCGATCCGAAAAACCAGCTAAATGCGAATGCTGTGCGCTGGTTGATGGCGCATCGCCGCAGCGGGTACTGGCGCGGTACGCAGGAAACTGCCTGGAGCTTGATGGCGTTGACGAAGTGGATGGTTGCCAGCGGAGAATTACAAGCCGATTACGAATATGGAATAGCATTCAACGGCGAACGCCTGGGCGGTGGCTACGCCAATGCTGAAACAATGCGTGAGACCTACGATCTGAGCGTCGACATCGGCGAGCTGCTGTTGCAGGATGTCAACCGCCTGGCAATCGCCCGCAGTGATGGCTCTGGCAACCTGTATTACACTGCTCACCTGAATGTCTGGCTGCCGGTGGAACAAATACAGGCGCTGGATCAAGGCATCCAGGTGCAGCGCAGCTATTACCAGTTTTCCGACCCGGAGACCCCAGTCACCGCAGCGCAGCAAGGCGATGTGTTGGTGGTGCGCCTGACGATCGTGGCTCCCAACGCGCTGCACTATGTGGTGATCGACGACCCGCTGCCGGCCGGCTTGGAAACAGTTGACGAAGAATTGAAGACCAGCTCAAAAGCTGAGATCCCGACCGATTTCCGTTGGGATATGCTAACCTACGATGGTTGGGGATGGTGGTACTTCGAACATGCCGAATTGCGCGACGAGCGTCTGGTGCTTTCGGCCAGTTATCTGCCGGCCGGCACGTACGTGTACACTTACGTAGTGCGCGCCAGCACGCCGGGCGTGTTCCGGGTGATTCCACCTACGGCGCAAGAGTTCTACTTCCCCGAAGTGTACGGCCGCGGTGCAGGCAGCCTGTTTGAGGTGAAACCTTAGGGCTTTAGAAATTCCTTCTGCCAACTCACTTTTTCACTTCGAAGGTCACCGGCGGGCTTGTAAGGCGGCTGCCGTTCATTAAGATGGCTTCTGCCCAGGCGGTATGCAGGCCCGCTTCGAGCTGCCAGAAGGCTTGGTAAGGCGGCTGGGTTAAGGTTGCCAGGCTGTTCGTATCTACCCACAACATCAGCCGTTGTATTTCTTGCGTACTGACTGCTTCGATGAGAATGCGCTGGGCCTGGGTGCTGAATTCCTGGTTGATGAAATAGACCGATTGATCGGCCGGAGAGAGCAAGCGCAGCGGCGGCTCGTTTGGTTGCCCTTGCATGGTTGAGGCCTGTAGATCGACCAGCAGTAATAAGCCCTGCGACCTGGCCCAAGGGAATGCCTGCGACGGCAAATCAATCGCCAGGCGCGCCGCCTTGCGTTCTGGCGGCGTATTGTCACTGGCTATTTTTCCAGTATCCTGATCGATCAGGACGCGCTGGAAATATGAATCGTACGCGACCGGCTCGGTACCCTGAATGAACCATTCGAGGCGCGTGTAGGGGCAGTCGGGCGTGGGCAGCAAACCCGATAGAATGCACACTTCCACCTGTACCAATCCATCAGGGCGATTGAATTCTTGGGCGGGAATGTTCACTAGCACGTTGCGCATGAACTGGTGCCAGATGGGCGCCGCACCGGCCACGCCAGATACATCCCGCATCGGTTGGTAATCCGTGTTGCCGGCCCACACCCCCACCACAAGCTGAGGCGTGTATCCCACCGTCCAGTTGTCGTGGAAGTTGGAGGTGGTACCGGTTTTGACTGCCGCCGGGCGATCCAGGCGCAGCACGGAATTGCGACCAAAGCCCAGGGTGCGGGCTTCGTTGTCACTCAAGATATCGCTGATCAGCCAGGCAATGCGCGGATCGATCACATTGACTGCCGGGGTCGCCTGGGATGTATACAGCACCTCGCCCTGCGCATCGTGAATATCCAGGATGGCATAAGGCTGGATCAGGTTACCCTCGTTTGCCAGCACTGCGTATGCCGTGGTCAGGTCTAGCAAGCGCACTACCCCGCCGCCCAGGGCTAACGATAGATCGTATTCCTGCGGATTGCCAAAATCATCCAGGCCAAGATGGGAGGCAAAGGACAGGAAATTTGCAATGCCAACGTGTTCCAATGTGATCACGGCCGGTATGTTTAATGAAGAAGCTAACGCTTCCCGCGCCAGTACCGGTCCGTGCTCAAGCTGGTCATAGTTGACTGGCGTATACGATTTGCCATCCTGGGTGAGGAAAGATGTGCGCACATCCAGCAGGGAGGTGGCTGCGCTCCATGGGGCGGGCAGCCCGGGTGAAAAGGCGGCTGCGAAGATGAAAGGTTTGAGGGCAGAACCTGGCTGGCGCAAGGACAACGCCATGTTGATCGCCCCGCCATGTTCGGCATCGTCATAATCTGGACTACCCACCATCGTCAAGATTTCGCCCGTACGTGGGTCAAGCGCAACCAGGGCGGCATTGTTCAAGTTGTGGCCCAGCCCGTCAGGAGTGCGGTTCAATTCTTCGATTTGCTGGCGGATAGCGTTTTCTGCCAGGCGTTGCCAATCCAGGTCCAGCGTCGTGCGCACAGTCAAACCGCCCCGCTGCCGGTCGGCTTCGCTCAACAACTCATCCAGTTGGCTGCGCACCATGATCACAAAGTGCGGCGCTTCGAGGGGATAGGGAGCGGAGCTAAAAACCAAGGTCTCGCGTTCGGCCAGTTGGCGTTCTTCCTGGCTGATATAGCCTTCGCGTTCCATCAAGCCCAGGACGATATGTTGGCGTTCCTGGGCGGCCTGTGCATCGGTGAACGGGTTATATAAGGCCGGGGCTTGCGGCAGGCCGGCCAACAGCGCGGCTTCGGCCAGGTCAAGCTGGGATACGGGTTTGCCAAAGTAGGTCTGGGCGGCGGCCTCGACGCCGTAAGCCATCCCGCCGTAATACATTTGATTGAGATAGAACGCCAGGATCTCATCCTTGCTGTAGCGCCGGGTGAGCTGCCATGCCAGGTAGGCTTCGCGCAGCTTGCGTACTATGGTCTGGCGGCTGCGTTCTTCTGCGCTGAGCAGCAGCGTGCGCGCCACCTGCTGGGTGAGGGTGCTGCCGCCTGCCAGGGTCTCGCCGCCGCGCAGGTTGATCCAAAAAGAGCGCAAAATGCCTTGCCAATCCACCCCGGGATGTTGGTAAAAGTTGCTGTCTTCTGTGGCAATCGTCGCTTCGACCAGGGATGGGGGTATCTCTGCCAGGGGAACAACGGTATTCCGCCCGCCTTCTTCGGCCAGCACTTCGTATAGCAATCTTCCACTGCGATCGGTGATGCGGATGCTGGGGGTATTCAGGCGATTGGGCAGCGCTTCTGGACCCGGCAGATCGCCAAACAAAAAGAACCACAAACCTGCCACGGCGATTGCCAATCCTGCCAGGATCAATAACCAACATCCATGTTTCCGGCGAAACGCGAGCATCGTCATGAAATTGATTTCTGGTTGGCCTGGTCTATTCCCAGTGTTCGTATTTCACAATGGTGCTCAGCGGCAGCCGGTTCTTTTCCACCGGCGAAGGATCTGCCGGATAGCCAATCGGCATCAGCTCGACCACGCGTATCTTTTCTGGGATACCCAGGATTTCTTTTACTTCCTTTTCATCAAAGCGTCCGATCCAGCAGGTGCCCAGGCCCAATTCGACCGCGGCCAGAGTGATGTGGTCTAGGGCGATGGCGACATCGATCGGGTATGCCAGTTGGCCACATTTCATGACGCGCCCATCGGTTTCCGCGCAGGCGACGATCACCGCCGGGGCGGAGCGGACGGCGCTTTGACCCCCGGTGGCATCAGCCAGCTTTGTGAGCACCTGTGGGCTGCGCACGATCACAAACCGCCACTCTTGCATGTTGACTGCCGAAGGAGCCAGCCTGGCGGCCTCCATAACACTGTTTAGCTTTTCATCATCCACTGGTGCGTCCAGGTAGGCTCGCACGCTCTTCCTGGTTTTGATGGCTTCCATAACATTCATAAATCTCTCTGCCTCTCATTTTAGAATTATCTTTTCAACTTCTGCTCAGGCGCGCCTCAGCATTTCACCCATCTTCCTTCTGCCTGGCTGGATGCGATCACCCGCTGGACGAAGCGAACTCCCAAGAGCCCATCGAGGGAGTTGGGAAAATAAAGCGCCAGCGGGTCGGCTAGTGCGCCTGCCCTGCGAGCAGCAATTGCTTCTGCCGTGTCGGCATAGATATTGGCAAAGCCTTCCAGGAAGCCTCCCGGATGACCCGCCACGATACGGCAGGAACGCGCCGATAGCGGTAAAGTCCCTTGCCCGTTGTAGGTTCTGGTCTGGGAGGGCCCTTTCAAGGGCTTGAAAGTGAGCACTTGAGGAAATTCCTGCATCCATTCCAGGCTCCCTTTGGCGCCGCTCACCCGGATGCGCAAACAATTCTCAACACCGGCCGCGGCCTGGGTGACCCAGAAACAACCTCGAGCGTCGTTCTCCAGCCGCAACAACGCCCCGGCATAGTCGTGCACCAACCGGCCGGGAACGATCGTTCCCACCTCCGCAGCCACCTCCGTTACTTCGAGGCCGGTGATAAATCGGAGCAGATTGTGCGCATGGGTGCCAATATCTCCCATCACCAACGATGGCCCGCCCTTGACCGGGTCATAGCGCCAGGGCAGTTCGCCGGCAGACGGATCGGGATCGTTTTCGCTGGCTTTGCCTCCCTGCACATATTCCACCTGCACCAGGCGGATTGCGCCGAGCTGACCGTCCATGACCATGGCCTTGGCCTGGCGGACCAGCGGATAGCCGGTGTAATTATGGGTCAGGCAAAAAACCAAACCGCTTTCCATTACCTTCTGGTGCAGCGCCTCGGCGTCTTCCAGGGTGTTGGTCATGGGCTTATCACAGATCACGTCGAATCCGCGTGCCAATGCAGCGGCTGCATACGCATAATGACTGTCGTTGGGCGTCATGATGGCGATCGCATCTGCGCCATCGTCCCGGGCTTTTTCGGCGTCCAACATCTCCAAAACATTGGTGAAAGCGCGCTCGGGAGCCAGTCCAATTTCTACCCCGGCTGTTTTAGCTCGTTCAGGATTCGAAGAAAGCACCCCGGCGACGATTTCGTAACGGTCATCCAGGCGGGCAGCTTGCCGGTGCATGGCGCCGATGAAAGAGCCCGGCCCGCCGCCAACCACTGCCAGGCGTAACCGGCGGCCCAGTGTTGCGATGATCGGATTGAGTGTCATTTAGATTTCCTCCAGGTAATGTTTGATTGCTCGGACGACAACTTGATGGTCTTCTTCTTGGGGCAGCCCTGACACCGTGATCGTTCCTATGGCGCCGGTGTCCTTAATGATAATTGGAAAGCAGCCGCCGTGGGGAGCAAATTCGCTTTCTGGCAGCAAAAATTTCTCTTCGATGCTCGTGCCTTCGCTTTTCAATAACTGGCTAAGGTAATAAGAACTGTGCCCGAAGCGTTTCACCAATCGGACTTTGCGGGTGATCCATTCATCGTTATCCGCGCTGGTCCCAGGCCGGCTGGCGTGAAAAAGTTGGTGCTCGCCTCGCCGGATATCGATCGTGATGGGGAGGTTATTCTGGGTGGCATACTCCACTAGCCAACAGCCGATTCTCCAGGCAGTATGCTCATTGAAGTGAGGAAATTGGAGCTGATTTTCTTCTAACAGTAACTGTTCAAGAATTATATCCATGTTAAGATTCCTTTGATGCTCTCCCGATCTATTTATTTGCGAACTGTGATACCCTGCGCCATGCGATCCAACTCCGCTGAAATCGAAGAAAAGGTTCGATGATGCGCAGGACTGAGATCATCGAACTCGATTCCGGTGTAATAGATCACATTCAATTCTTCGTTCTGCGGAGCATACCACACATAACAGACCACATCCAGGTCTGCCAGCCCATAGCTTGCCACGTGACCCTGCCAGGCTGTCGACGGGGCCTTGAGCAAAGAGGAAAGGCTCGCCTGGAGCAGGTCCGCCTGGGGGTTATTCATCCCAACATCCACGTTGGTATGGACCCTGCCGGTGATCTTCCAGCCCGGCTGACCATCGATTTGAATGCTGGTGACGTTTACCGGAACCGATGGATCGAGGAAAACAAGCGGCTGTGATAAGCCAAACGATCTCAGCCATCCTTTTTGGTCGGCAATGGCCAGGTCGAATATTGCCTGCGGATCGAGATCGCTGCCAACCAGAGCATAAGTACTATGATCCGCATCCTCGATCGTGTACATGCCAAACCAGGATTGGAAATAGTTCGATTGGGGATTGAAGCGTTCCGAGTATTTGTGGCCTTTGGCCGGCTTGGGAAAGAAATAATAATTCTGCCCGGTGGCATTGATACCCTCCGATTGCCACATCTCATCCATTCTGACGGTATATGGATGTTTAGACCAGTTTGGAGAGACATATTCAAAAGAGGGGTCTTTTTGCCCCGGGGCCAGGAGCAGCGTTGGAAGGCCGAAGCTTCTCTGGAATAAGAAAATTAATACCAGTGATGAGAGCAAGATCACCAGTGGTACGATGTATTTTACAGGGAGCGCTTTAGGGTTCATATTACAAAATTCAATCATCATCTGTCATACTGCAGATTGATCAGGCAGGCATATCAGGTGGGGAAAGTGGGAATGAGCAGGATTAATCTTGAGAGAGCAAAATGGTTATCGATTGATCTGCGGCAGGAAGAGGCGTAAATATACATCAATCGTCACTGTCACTACATTCGAGTTCAATTCACCATCCGTGACGTGGTAGGTGAAGCTGTCTACACCGAAGTAGCCAGACGCCGGGGTATATAAGAAAGTTCCATCCGGGTAGATGAGCAACTGACCATGCTCCGGGTTGTTATCCGGGATGGTTGAGAGCTCATCTTTACTCGTATCTACATCAACATCGTTAGCCAGCAGGCCGGGCATATTCACTAACAGAGTTGTATTTTGATAGGCTATGAAACTCTCCCCAACTGCCAGCGGCGCATCGTTCACGGGAGTCACCTCGATAGTGAGATTGTTGGGGATGGAATCCAGGTTCGCGCCGTTGTTTGCTGTGCCGCCGTCGTCTTCCACTTGGAAGGTGAGGCTAGCGTAGGGGGCGCCATTAGCGTTTGCGACAGGGCTGAAAATAAATTTGCCCGCCGTGATATCTGCTGCAGTCACGAACTGTCCAACCGTTACAACCGTCCCATTAAGTCTGAGTGTTCCTTGCCCCGGCAAGGTGGCGATTTGCACCCGGTTGAAGCTGTTCGCCGGGTTATCGTGCGGGTCGGTGAACCCAAAGTCCAGCGCGGAAAAGGTGTAACTCACCTCTTCCAGCGTGGTCAGGGTCTGGTTCGTACCCGCAGGAGCATCATTCACCGAGGTGATGCTGAGATTGACCGTGGCGATATTCGAGTTCAACCCACCATCATAGGTGCGGTAGGTGAAATTGTCCGAGCCGTTGGTGTTGAGCGTGGGAGTATAGATGAAGGAACCATTCGGATTGAGGGCCAGCAGCCCATGCCCTGGATCGTTGTCCAGGATAGCGGTCAACGCATCCCCATTATCATCGCTGTCATTAGCCAACACGGAGTCTGGGGTGACATACAGAGGCGTATCTTCCAAAGTGTTATAGCTGTCATCAACTGCTAATGGGGCCACATTGAGCACATGAAGGCCAACATCAGAACGATTGTTGCCCGCACCGGCATCCTCCGTTGCAGCAATGCTCGCGGTGTTTGTATACACACCCGCAGTCAGTGGCTCAGATAGGGTAGCGGTCAAGGTGATTACGCCGCCCTGACCAGCCGCCAGTGTTTGCACTGCCCAGGCATAGGGTGAGAGCTGACCGGTGTCGGTGATCGCCACCCCGCCAAAGTCCACCCCCTGAATGGTGAGAAAAGATGGCACAGCATCAGTGATCACCACGCCAACAGCCGGCAGGCTGCCGCCATTGGAGAAAGTCAAGGTGTAGGTAATGGGCTGGCCAGGAACGGCCTCGAGCGGAGAAACGGTTTTTACCAGACCCACATCTACAAAATTGGCCTCGTACGCACCCAAATCCACCAGCGGTGAGGTGCCCAGACCGGTATCCGGCGCGGCAGGGATATCCACGAAGCGCGGCCCGCCCGCCAGATCGGTGGTGACCGTGATCGAGTAATTGTTCCCGGCGTCGATGGCGGGTGAGCCGGGCAGCAGGCGCAGATCGCCACCAGCCGCACCAACGAAGAGCGGGGCAGCATCGGGTAGGTTATTTCCACCATCGGTGCCACAGTCCGTGCTCCAAACCTCATCCGGATAGCAGCCTTGCACCAGGCTGTACGTGAATACCGGGATGCTGGGAGATTCGGGAACGGTGATATTGTCGTTATACACTTGCAATCCACTATTGCCCCACAAGATGCTGTTTTGGAGCCGTGGGTTGCTGTTCCAAAAGTTGTGAATCCCACCGCCAGAACTGGCCTGGTTGCGGGAAAATGTGGTGTTAATCAACACTGGGTCGCTCATGAAATTGTACATGCCGCCGCCACCTAATCCCGCCTGGTTATTCATAAAAGCCACATTGATGATCGTTGGAAAAGATCCCCAGTTATGCATGCCTCCACCCGAATCAGCTCTGTTGCCCAAGAAGGTTACATTGACTACCAATGGGCTGCTGGATGCGTTGTACATTCCACCACCCTCGCTAGCCTGATTGCCAGAGAAAGTGACATTCGCCAGGGATGGACTACTGTGATTGTTGTACATCCCGCCACCAAAAGTAGCCTGGTTGCCGGAGAAAATAAGATTCGCCAGGGTTGAATTGCTGTATAGGGTGTACATTCCACCACCAGTGCTCCAATTCACAGGCATTGGCCACGCCCCAGTGATACTGAACCCATCCAATAACGCGCTGCTATCGGTAGAACTAGCACTAACAACTGTATAACTATTTGTTCCGGTGATTGCTGTGGTGGTAGTGATCACACCGGTGGGGTCGGTGAGATCGTTGTCATCGATATCACCGCTCAGCACAGTGATATTGCTTCCCCAATTGCGCTGGTCGCGGGTAGTCTCCGTCCCGGCGAAACCACCGTAGAGCGCCACGCCTGTTTTGAGTTGGAAGGCAGCGCCGCGATCGTCCTCTGCCTGGCTGCCGCCCTGGTCGGGGTAGTACACCCCCTCCTTGACCCATATCTCACACACGTCTGTCACTTGCAGCGCATCCTGCAGGGTTGTTAATGCATCGGTCCAGGATGCACCTGTCTGCGCGCCTGCAGCATCCTGGTCCACGTATAACACCCCGCCTGCCGGGCAGTGAAAAGTCTGGTTTTCGTATGCCCCCAGGTCCACAAATACGTGCACAAAGCGGGGATTCCCATCAAGATCAGAAAAAATACTGCTAATGGTGTCCGTCCCAAGCCCGGAAGGATTATCCAGGTCAGCGGCGTTATCGCCCATGTTGATCGCCGGGGAGGCCTCCTGCAGGCGATAGTTGCCCGCGGTGGGGGCGACAAAGAGCGGGTCAGCGTCTGGCAGGTTATGCCCGCCATCGGTACCGCAGGCGCTGTCCCAAACATCGCCGGGGTTACAGCCGCCCACCAGGCTGTAACGAATGGTGGGGGTACTGTTGGCGCCATTGAACAGGTTGTCGCCGCCTGAGCCGCTTTGATTGCCCCAGATGAGCGCGTTTTGAATGTATGGGTCGCTGCCATCATTGTAGATTCCCCCGCCTTGCCCGGTGGCCAGGTTACCTGCCATGCTGATATTGGTCAGCGTAACGTTGCTCTGAAAATTGTGCATGGCCCCGCCATTCACACCCTGGTTGCCGGAGAAGAGCACCTGAGTCAGCACCACATCGCTGTAGTAGTTGTACATCCCACTGCCGGTATTAGCCCGGTTGTCACGGAAAGAGACATTTGCCAGCGACGCGTTGCAGTCCCAGAAATTGTTCATCCCACCGCCGCCACCAGACGAATAGTTGTCACTGAAAACAACATCCGTCAGCGTTGGGCTGCTTTGATTGAAATTATACATCCCGCCGCCGTCGGCCCACCCCACGTTGCCATCAAAGGTAACATTGTTCAGTGTAGGGTTGCTTAACCAATTGTTAGACATCCCACCACCGTAGGTAGCCTGGTTGTTGCTGAAAGTGACATTCGTCAGCGTTGAGTGGTTGTCACCTCCGTTGCCCATCCCACCGCCAAAGAATTGCGCCCGGTTATCATAGAAGGCGACATTGGTCAGCGCCGGACTACTCTCGCTGTTGTACATCCCGCCGCCATCTCCGGCAACGGATGTGTTACTGCGAAAGATTACTGTGTTCAACATCGGACTACTGTACGTGTTGTACATCCCGCCGGCGAAATGGTCAGCGGAGTTGCCGCTGAAGGTGATGTTCGTCAACGTCGGACTGCTGTGATCGTTGTACATCCCACCGCCGCAATAATGGCCGTTGCATACCTCCTCAGAAGGACCTGTACCATTTGCCTGCCCAGCAGTAATGAAGAAACCATCCAATACCGCCGTCTCGGTCACGCCGCTGCTGGTGACTAAATGGTAGCTGTTCGTGCCAATGATGTTGGCGGTGTTGGTGATCACGCCGGTGGGATCGGTCAGATCGTTGCCGTCAATATCGCCGCTCAATACGGTGACGTTAGCCGCCCAATCGCGCTGCTCGCGGGCGGTTTCCGCGCCAGCAAAGCCACCGTAGAGCGCCACGCTGTTCTTGAGCTCGAATGAGATCGTGCGGTCTGTACCGCTCGTCGGCTTATAAACACCCTGCTGCGCCCACACTTCTTCCCCCGCAGTAGCCAGCCTCAGCGCCGTTTGCAGTTCGCAGGCGTTGGACCAGGAATCGCAGGCGCCGCTGGCCAGGCCATTCGGTGAAGCGTAAAGTACCCCTGCGGCAGGTTTTGCGAAACCAGGTAAAATCCACCAGGACAGTGCCCAGAGAACAGCCCCAACGATCATAATTGAAAACAATGCCATGCGAAAACGCTTATTCATAAGGTTCTCCTTGAATCCCTGGAAAGGATCCTATGGCTGCAGTTGGCTAAAGGTATCCACCCCTCAGATTATATTATATCAGGGATACTGGTATATCTTATCGTAGGGCGATTGTATCTAGACTCGTGTATAGGTGTAATTCCTCAAATTGGAATGAATTCTCATCCTTCCAGCACCGTTATCATCCCGCTTGATCCGTCTACCCGCACCCGCTGGCCATCCTTCAGCCTCATCGTCGCCTGGCTGACGCCCACCACCGCCGGGATGCCATACTCGCGGGCGACCACTGAGCCGTGCGTCATCATACCGCCCACCTCCATTACCAGGCCGCCTGCAGCCAGGAAGAGCGGAGTCCAGGCCGGGTCGGTGGCCGGGCAGACCAGGATTTCGCCGGGAAACAGTTGGACTCCGTGTGGGTCGAACACCACGCGCACCGCGCCTTCGACCACGCCTGGTGAAACCGGGCTGCCAGAGAGCGTGTTGGCGCCATCGCCGCTGGGGGCCGCATCGTAAAAAGCAGTCCCGTCGCTCAGCATGATGCGTGGAATGTGTTTACGGCGCAGTTCGCGGGCATAGATCGCCCGGCGCTCTGCGATCAGGACTTTCCATTCCCGGGCTTCGCGGCTGTCGAAAGCTGCCAACTCCCACAGGTGCAAGTAAAACACATCCCCGGCCTCGGTCAACTTTCCGGCCTCAACCAATTCTTGGCCGGCGGCCAGCAATGCCTGGCGGTAAATTCCAAACAGGCGCATGACGAAAAATTTGGGCGTCTCGCGCAGCCCACCCAACTCGCGGTACCGGGCGACCAGCATCCGGACCAGGCGCGGGCTGATCCTTTCCCCTTTTGGAGCCTGGGAAAAGACCTGCTCCAGTTGCGCCTGCACCTGCGGGATCTTTTCTGCACCCCGCTGGAATGTTGCTTCGGGCGAGGCCGCCGGGTTTATTTGAAGGTAGCTTTTCAATGCCAGAAACAGGCCGGTCGGGTCTTCACGCCAACGTGGACGGCCCAGGTCGATTTCACCAATACCGCGCATCCCATAGGTGGATATAAAACATCTGATGGCGGTTTGGACGTCAGCAGGCAATTTTTTGGCCTGGTATTCGATCACCAATTTCTCAACATTTGTGGTGGAAAAGTACGCTGAGGTGTTAGCATCAGCCTGGATGGCCTGGGCAGTGCGCCACAGCGCCAAATCCATCTGTGTGGTGACGTTGTGGGGCAGGCCACGCGTCAGCTCCATGAGCAGCTCCTGTCCACCGGATAGTTCGCTTGCCCGCCGGAGCATGATCTGGTAAGGAGCCTGTCCCGAGGCAATGGCTCCCACCAGGCGCGGTAACATTTTTTGTGGCATTTTTGCGGGCGCAGCTTTGATGGCTTCGATCCGTTCGTTCAGGTTTTTCGCTGCCTCACAGCTCCTCTGCGCCTCGGCCAGTACTGTTTCGATGTGTCGTTCCAGCCTGGCGCGCCCGCGAGCCGGCCAGAGCAGGTTGTAAAACACATTCCTGATCAGGGGGGCAACTGCACGCCCCAGCCGCAGCCGGGCTCCCAGGTTGAGATCGTTTTCCGCGCTAAGACGCGGGTCCTTGAGCAAGTCCGCCAGGATAACGCCGCTGACAGGGTCAATCGCCCCGATGAATATATTGGCCACTTTGCGCCCGATGGAGTTGGACAGAAGTCCGGTAATGTTCACAAACAGGCGTTCCCCCGCGCTGAGAATGGCGCGCTGCTGCCAGGGGTTGATTTTTCGTCCAAACAATTCTCCCATGCCAGAAATCAGCATGCTGAACACATCCTGCCCCAGTGGGGTGTACGGATCGAGCATTCCCTGCCAGACGCCAAAGGAAAATAAGATTTCGAGAGGTTGTTCAGCCATGTCCACAGGCAATGGATAGAGCGAGGTTACCGGGCGAGACTGTACCACATACAGGTTCCCCTCTGCCCAGGCCCATTCCATATCTTGCGGGCAGCCAAAATAGGTCTGCGCCTGCCTGGCGAGACGTGCCAGGGCGAGAATCTGCTCATCGGGCAAGGCCTGGCGATCGGCGGCAGCCTGATGGGTGGTGACTGTGCCGCCTCCGGCCAGGCCCCGAATGGAGAGTGCTTTTGCACCGAGTGTCTTTTCCAGGATTATTTCTCCGGAACCATCCAGCACGTAATGATCAGGTTCCACCTGCCCGGAAACGAGCGCTTCGCCCAATCCCAGGGTGGCATCGACAACCATTTCGCTGCGTTTACCGGTCAGAGGATTGGCGGTAAATAACACTCCTGAAGCCTCGCTCTGTACCATTTGCTGGATAATCACTGCTAGCGAAACCTCATCGTGGCGAATTTGGTTGCGCGCCCGGTAGCCGATTGCACGCGCCGTCCACAGGCTTGCCCAGCAGCGGATAACGGCATCCAATAGAGCGACCTCGCCGAGAATGTTCAAGTAAGTATCCTGCTGCCCGGCAAAGGACATATCGGG
>CAZVRZ010000124.1:0-15780 GCA_964629965.1 uncultured Anaerolineaceae bacterium | reverse complement strand
GGGGGGGGCGATAGCATAGGGCAGCGCCTGGGCACATTCCGGATGCTTCAAGATATGCTTCTGGTTCATTCAATCCGATGGCCAAAAGGTATGATTTCCCCCCTTCACGGGGTAAGCTGATCGAGGTACTCGATCACAGCAGACACCAGCGCTGTCGATGTGCCGCCGCCAGAACTTCCTGGCGAGCGCCCTGCTTCAGCCTGGCGCGTGGCACGCGCTTCAGGCGACATGCCCTGCCCCTGGCCCTGGCCGGCGCCCGTACCGCCGCCCAAGGAGATACCGCTGGCGCTGGCCCAATCCTGTAAATCGGTCTGCGTCAACTGCATCGCCTGGATGGCAACGATCTGCTGATTCGTCAGGCTATCTTCAATGGATTGTAGAACAGCGCTTACCTCAGCATCGGCAGCCGTGCCGCTTCCTTGCAAATTGCCCAGCAGCTGCCAAAAGGGCAGCATGGTTTGCGCCTGTTCTGGCGTGACGGCGCTGGCGCTCCCTTCCAAACGGAGGGTGCCCAAGGCCAGCTGGTTACGCTCAGACAAGGCATTCTCATAGGCCGTATCGAGGGTGGCGCGTGCCTCGCTCTCGAAGGCTGGCGCAGATGGAGTGTTTGGATTATCCAGGGTCGCCAATGTGGCTGGGGTATCCAGGGCCGCTGAGGTGACCGGGGTATCCAGGGCAACCGGGGTGGTGGGGGTGGCTGTCTGGCTGCATGCACTGAGCACAAGTGCCAGGATGACCAAAAGTGTATTTCGTGTTTTCATGTTTATTCTCCTGTACAACGATCAATTTATTCGTGGCGCAAGGCCACGATCGGATCCAGCTTTGCGGCTTGGGTCGCCGGATAATAGCCAAAGAAAATACCCACCGCGGCGGCGGCGCCAAATGCCAACGGGACGGAAACTGGCACAAGCTCGGTGCGCATGGTACCTAACTGGGCAAACAAGTATGACCCGCTCACGCCGGCCAACACGCCGACCAGTCCGCCTGCCAGGCTTAGAATCACCGCCTCGACCAGGAACTGCAGCATCACATCCACCGGGCGCGCCCCCAACGCCATGCGCAGGCCAATTTCGCGCGTGCGCTCAGTCACGGATACCAGCATAATGTTCATGATGCCGATACCGCCTACCACCAGCGACACGCCTGCCACCCAGGCTAACAAGTCGCGGAAGGCAGCCGTGGCAGCCTCTTGCGTAGCAATAACGTCTTGTTGGGTTTGCACGGTAAAATTCGGCTGAGTTACACTTACATCATGACGGCTGGCCAGCAGCGTCGTCACCTGGGTGATTACGCTGTCGATTTTGTCCTGACTTTCCACTTTGATATAAATGGTGCGGACGGCGTCTGCGCGCATGGATATGCCCCCCGATCCAGTAGGCATCAACTTATCCAGCACCAGGTTGATCGGCAGGTACACCCGCCCGTCATAATCCACATCGGCGACCTGGCCCTTTGGCGCCATCACGCCAATCACCGTCAGGCGTAACGTCCCGATGGTAATGGACTGCCCCAAGGCACTTTGCTCGCCAAAAAGGTCAGTGGCCAGGCCTGCACCCAGCACCACCAGTTTGTTTTTGCGCTCGTCATCATCGGTCGTGAAGTAGCGGCCTTCGGCCAAGGCATAATCGCGCACGATCGGGAAGTCGGCGGTGGTGCCCACCAGGGCAATCCCTTCCAGGGTCACACCGTTGGCCTTGACGGTTTGTGTGGCAGGAGATTGCTCGGCTGATACACCTACAATGCCAACTACCTGTTGGGCTATGGCATTGGCATCATCCAAGAGCAGGGTTCGTGCTGCGCCCGGCGTGCCGCGCAGCGGCGAAACGATTAGCAAGTTAGCGCCCAGGGCATTGATTTGTTCGGCAATGGCAGCTTCGGCCCCTGCACTGACAGCCAACATAATGATGACCGACGCCACGCCAATGATCACCCCCAGGGTGGTCAGGAACGAACGCATCTTGTTGAGGTTCAGGCCATCCCAGGCCACTCGCAAAATCTTGGTGAAATTCATTCGGCTGCCTCCTGCGCCTTGGCTGCGGCGCGTTCCCGGCTTTCCAGGCACGGGCTGACGCCCTCGTCTCCATGCGAAATAACACGTCCATCGTGCAAGCAGATGATGCGTTGAGCTTGTATTGCCACATCCGGTTCGTGCGTCACCATCACGATGGTTGTCCCCTGGTTGTGCAAACGATGTAAGATATCCATGATCTCTACGCTAGAGTGCGAGTCGAGATTGCCGGTTGGCTCGTCGGCCAGGATGAGTGGTGGGTGATTGACTAGAGAGCGGGCAATCGCCACGCGCTGCTGTTGGCCTCCTGATAGTTGATTAGGATGATGGCTCATCCGCTGACCCAGACCTACTGCCTCCAGAGCGGCCACGGCGCGCCGGTGTTGTTCCTTTGTATCCAGTTTTTCGTGCAGGTTATACAACATGGGCAGCATGACATTTTCCAGCGCGCTCAGGCGCGCCAACAAATTAAAAGACTGAAAAATAAAGCCGATTTTCTGGCTGCGGACTTCGGCCAGTTCGTTCTTATCCAGGCGGCTAATATCGCGGCCATCCAGCAGGTAGCTGCCGGATGTCGGGCGGTCGAGACAGCCGATGATGTTCATCAGGGTAGACTTACCAGAGCCCGAAGGTCCCATCACGGCTACAAACTCGCCGCGCTGTACCAACGTATTTGCTCCTGCCAGAGCGTAAACGGCGGCCTCGCCATCGCCATATACCTTGAACATATCTTTGATCTCAATGATCGGTGTATCCATTGCTTTATCCTTAGAGCCTGTTCAGGTGGTTACTTTGTTTCCACGTTGCCGGTGCTGACAATATCGCCAGCCTGGAGGCCGCTGAGGATTTCGGCGTTGGCAAAATCGCGCAGGCCAACTTTAACCGGGGTCAGTTTGAGCTCTTCATCGGTCTGCACCACAAAGACGGCATAGGAACCGGGGGCAAGCTCTCGCAAGGCCTGCACTGGCACCAGCAAAGCGCCCAGCGCCTCGCCCGCAATCACCTCGACTTCGGCAGTCATCCCGGAACGCAGCCCGATCTCCGGCGCATCATCCAGGTCAACCCAGGCCACTGCCGTTAGGGCGCCGCCCACGTTCTGCAAGGTTGGTTCGATGGCCCGCACCTGCCCTGCGAGCGCCTGATTGGGATAGGCGTTGAATGTGACCTCTACCCGTTGGCCAATCTGCAAGGAAGGTAGATCGGTTTCTTCCACATAAACCCGCAACTCAAGCCGATCCAGGGTGGTTACTGTGGCAACAGCGGTCGAACCCACCGACTGTCCAACAGTCAGGTTAAAATTGGTCAGTATGCCCGAAATCGGCGCCAGCAGGCGTGTATTCTCCACTACCAGGCTGGCATTGCGGATGGATTGACAGGTCTGATCCAACTTGAGCGGTAAGGCAACAGTGGTGGTCAGCGCCCCGGCGTCACCACATGGAGCGCCCTGTGCGATTAGGTCTGCATAAGAACGGGCGTCATCCAGCGCCAGTTCGGCAGCCGTCAGCTTGGCCCGCGCCAGGGCGATCTCTGCAGCAGATGGTGGGAAAACACCCTGCACGGTTTCGCCACTCGCTGGGTCTTTATAAGGCTTGATAAAAATCGCCGGCAGATACGTTGTCTCATAGTCGGCCTGAGCCTGTACCAGATTAGCGTCGGCCAGGTTCACTGCGCCCTGCGCTATCGCCAGGGCTTCGGCATTTGTGCTGGAAACCTCCGCAAGCGCTGCCTGGGCCTGGACCAGGTCTTGCTCGGCCAACCAGACGGCTGGGCTGATCAGGGTTTGCAAGTCGCCAAGCGCCTTTTCATAGGCCACTTCGGCGCTGAGCGCAGCAATTTGAGCCTGCAGAAGCGATGCCGGTGAGACCAGTTCTTGCAGGGCTAACCGGCTCTGGGCCAACTGCTGCTGAGCGCTGGTATCATCCAGGCGCGCCAGAAGCTGCCCGGCCTCAACAACATCGCCGGCAGCAGCATAAACCTCAGACACTACCCCGCCGCTACGAAAAGCGGCGCTAGCCTGCGATTCTGGCGTCAACTCGCCCACGCCAGAAACCAGGATCACCAGGTCGCCTGTTCGCACCCGGGCCGTCTGCAATGGTGGCTCGGCTGGGGTCTGGGATGGCAAATAAACCTTAGTATAGTAATAGTAACCACCTGCTGCTGCAGCCAGTACCACCAATAACAACACAAACCATGGGCGCACTTTTTTCATAGATACTTCTCCTGTTGGATTGATTACCAAAGGATACTCGAAGGATATGAATTTATTGTGGAGAAGATGTGAAGATGTTGTGCTGCTGGTTTTCAACCTCGGGTTTATCTGACCACATTGCACCAATCATATGGTGCAGTTGCGCCATGACTATCCAAGATTCCAGGTCCCGAATACAGAAGTGCTGGTGTATTGCCCAATGGCCCCAAAACGATTGAGAAGTACGTCAGTAGCAACGCCACACCCTATCCGATCTTGAGCGATAAAGATGCAAAGTTTGCAGAACAGTATGGTATCGAAACAAGACGCGCAAGTGTGCTTACAGCTTTCACGCCAAGCGTGTTCCTGGTCGATCAAACGGGTAAGATCTATTACATGAATTATTTGACTTTGGATGTGCAGGAACCGGACAACAATGAGCTGTTATCGGTGTTGGCTCAATCGAAAAACTAAAGCACGGCTCGGACAATATCGCGCCAAAAATCCCCCCTAATATTCAACATTCTCAACTCGATTGCCCCTGATGGGCATCAAAGCAGCGTCTTTTTTAAGCGGTTCAGCCCGTGCAGCGCTGCCAGGACCATCAGCATAGCCAATCCTATCACGATCAATATCAACATTATCGCTCGTTGGTCCAGGGTTTGGTACCAGGGCAATTCTGGCGCCACCCAAGGAGAATTCTGGCCTGCGCCATTTCCTTGGTGTTGGTCAACAGGGTTGTCGGGTATGGCAGGTTTGGTCATTTCTGAGTTGCCCGATATCGGCGCGAGTTCGCCGGTTGTTTGTGTGTTGGTTGAGGCAGACGCACCTCCGCTAGGTAGCTGCTGGCCGTCACCGGGCGAAGTGCTGCCCTTCCACCACGGGCCGCGTACTCGCACCGGCTGGGCGATCTCGGGAGCGGTGGGCTCCCACGAACGGATGAAACCGACAACAGCCTGGATCTGCGCCTCGCTCATACGGTCGCCCCAGGCCGGCATGGCTGTTTCAGGTACGCCCAGGGTAATGATCTGCTCCAGAGCAGAGTCGGGTGTGTCGGCCAGGTAAGCGCGCACATTCAGAGATGGGGCACGCTGGCTGCCCTGGCCTTCAGGACCGTGACAATTGCTGCATGAGGCCGTGTACAGCTCAGCACCCAAAGCCAACGACTCCGCAGTGACCAGGATGGGCTGATCTGGGGCGGGGATTGCGCCGCTGGGAATTTCATCCCAACGCAGCATCAACTCCAGCAAGGCAGCAACCTGCTCGTTGTCCAGAGACTTTCCCCAACCAGCCATCAGCGTGCCAGGCACACCCAGGCGGAGCGTACGCTCTAAATCAGCAGCGTTTTGCTCCCGCACTACCGGCGCATTCAGGGCGGGGGCCAGGGTGGTGCCCAAGCCATCTGAGCCATGGCAAGCCACGCAATTCTCTGCATATAGTGAAATTCCATTTGCCAGAAGATTGCCTTGCGGCAGGATCGCCAGGCTGTCCAGGATCAGCGGATCGGCTTCTGAGACAAAGGGGATGAGCGGAGCTAGTCCCAGGTTCACCACGCGCGCTTGTGTTGCACCCCAATCCCCGTGGTGGATCAGGTTGACCAGTTGGCCGATCTGGTATTCACTGAGCGAACCGCCGTCTTCCAGGCTCCAGGCAGTCATAGTGCTGCCGTACAGCCCGCGGGATATGATCTTTGTGATGGTCTCAACATCCATCTCTTGAAGTGCCGGGTTACTCAAGGCTGGTGTAGCGCCAATCCCCTCGCCGGCCGCCCCGTGGCAGACCGCGCAGTTCTGAGCGTATAGAGTCATAGCGCCGTTCAGGTCGGTAGTTAACTGCTTGGCCCGGGTAGCTTCCAGGCGGGATGGCTCATTCCAGGCATACCAGGCAATGCCCGTTACGATTAAGGTAGTGGCCAGGATGCCCACGAGTAATTCTACCGTTCGAGGAGAGATCCGGACGGTTTTCATGCGTATACCACCTGTGATGGATCAAAATGCTGGCGTTGGATAGGCCGGCCTGTATCTACGATCACTTGGCCATCCTGGATCAAGATGGGGAAGAGATCCAAAGGCCGCGGGGCGGGTGGATTTACCAGGTCTCCCGTGGTTGTGAACTGTGAGTTGTGACATGGACAGATAAAGGCATTCTGTGCTTGATCCCAGGGAACGTTGCAGCCCAGGTGCGTGCAGCGTTGATACAGAGCCAGGAAGCCGCCATCAGGCAGTCGCGCCAGGTAAAAGCGTCCATTGGAAATATGTGAGACCGAGCCGGGGGGAAAATCATCCATGTTGCCGACGTTGATCTGCCCGCCAAACTCGCCCTCAGCCAGGCGTGGCTGCATATAGGCCAGCGATAGGCCGCCAAGTTCAAGCAGGGCTAGGCCTCCTAAGGCTGCCCAGGTAATTTTTAGAAAATCTCGGCGGTGAATTTTATCGTTTGAAGGTGGGTTCTCAGATGCCATAATTTTCCTCATCCCTAGTGGGAGACTGGCATCTCCCACGGCCAATAGAGCGCCATGCCGGGGCCGCGGAAGAAAATGCCAATGATAGTTAGAACGCTCAGGGCCGTGAAAGTAAAAATGAAGAGTGCCAGCACGCGTTCCTCAATCTTTGCCTGGAAGGCCCGATGCAGAATCTCATCCAGGCCGATCAATCCCAAGAGCACAATAGCCAGAGGAATGGCGCCGTTGGATAGCAGTGTGGGCCAATCTGGCAGCCAGGTTGCCCAATTTAGCACAAATTCATCCAGCACAACCCATAAAGGTGTGAGCAGCAATGCGCCTCCTGCCGCCAAAAGGCTCATGTATCGCCCGCGGTAAGAACGGAAGTAAACCCCCACGTTTTCCAGGCGTATGTCATAAAACGGAAGCAGCGCCAGTGCTCCCAGTCCCAAAGCGGGAATGATCACTGCGCCTACCAGGGGATGAAAGTGCAATAGTAATTCCTGGATGCCCAGGAAGTACCAGGGTGCTTTGGCCGGATTCGGGCTAACGGCAGGGTCTGCTATCTCCTCCAAGGGTGCTGGAACAAACATAGCCCAGGTGAACAAGATTGCCAGCCATACCATTGCCCAAACTGCTTCGCGCCGTACCAGGTGCGGGATGGTGGTTACGCGTTCTGGGGCAGGCTGTTCATTCTCGGAAGCGCTCTTGGGAAGGGTCAATCCACCGTCTTTGCGCACGCGCCAAAAATGGAAAGACATTAGCGCTAAGATACCCAGCGGGATGAAGCTGATGTGTAGAGAATAGAAGGTTAGCAGCGTTGCCGCCCCCACTTCCGGGCCGCCCAACAGTAAACGACTGAGCGGTTGGCCGATGATGGGTATATAGCTAAGGATGCTGGTGCCTACTGTGATAGCCCAAAAAGCCAGTTGATCCCAGGGAAGCAAATAGCCGGTAAAGTTTGCTCCCAAAACCAACAGCAGCATTCCCATGCCGAGCAGCCAGTTCAGCTCACGCGGCGGTCTGTGCCCGCCGGTAAAGAACACGCGCAGCAAATGTAATATAGTAGTGATGATCAGCAGGTTTGCTGACCAGTGGTGCAGATTGCGTAGCAGGTCACCGAACCAGGTGTCAGTACGTAAGGCCAACACATCCAGGTAAGCCTGCGGCGGGCTGGGGGTATAGTTCATTTGTAGAAATATACCCGTGACTGCTAGCAGCGTGACCAGCAGCGCCGAAAGCCCACCCAATCCCCAGGTATAAGTCCATCGCAGCGTGGTCTTGGGTATCTTGGTGGGGTGCAGATGCAGCACCAGGCTGTCCACTACCATGCGCATGCGGCTGCGATCATCCGTGGGGTATTCGGGCGGAGCCAGTCGCTTACGCATACGACTGAGCGGATGCTCCTGGTCTGGCTTAAGCTCTTCTGGCATGGCATTTACTCTCCTGTTACAGAATGACCTGATTGTATTGAGCGCCTGTGAAGAAGCTGTGAAGAGCTGGTGAAGATCTCGTGTAAATATGGCGGCTTTTTCATAGAAAGCGCACAGGTTATTCACAACTCCTTCATATCATGTGATTATACTCGGAACAATTGCTTCTATAAGCAACTGTCAATCTCACAGGCTGACCAAAAAAGATCAATCAGGAGGTATCTGATGTTAAAAAAATTCATTGTTGGTATATTAGTAACCACAGTAGCAGTGGCGGTAGGCGCCAGTGTTTATAACACCCGTGCGGCCTCATCAATCGAATTACAAGCAGAAGCGCCTAAAGTTAGCCCGCTTATACTGCCTGATACAGCGGTAGTGGAAACTACTACTGCGGATATCAAACAGGGGTCTCAAATGACTGCCCACGAAAATGTCGCCCAGCTAAGAACCAATCAATCCCAAGGCTTTGAGAGTGCAGCGGGAAGCGGCGGTCGCCGCTTTGGGCAGGGAGCGCAAACTGATGCAGCCGATCGTGTCCATGCCAGCGAGGCAAATGGCAGCTCCACCTTCTCCAACCTGCCACAGGGAGGTGGCGCTTCAGGAACTGGTAATGCCTCTGGGCGCCCTGCCTGGGCAGGCGGCAACGGAAATGGCCAGGGAGCTGGGGGTAATGGTACCGGCGATCCGGTTAACTCGTCCCCGAGTGCTTCTAGTGAATTTGGCCAGGGTAGCCAGGGTGGAGGTAATGGACAAGGCGGCAACGGAAGAAATGGGCAGGGCGGCAATGGAGGTAACCGCCCGTAAATTTGATGCAAAAGCAGGCTCAACGATACAACCTTTCTCATTGGCTCCCAAATGTTATGTAACTTATTCTACGCTGTTGCATCTAAGTTACAGGAAACAAGAAACTCAATAATTCGGAGATCTAGATATGAACGAACCTGTACACGTTACGGATGCTGCTTTTGAGAAAGTGGTGCTAAAATCATCTTTACCTGTAGTAGTAGATTTCTGGGCGCCCTGGTGTGGTCCCTGCCGGATGGTTGCCCCCATCCTGGATAAGGTTGCTAAAGATTATGCCGGCAAGCTGGTCGTTGCCAAAGTCAATACAGACGAGCACGCCCAGTGGGCGATGAAGTATGGCATCCAGGGTATTCCAACCATGTTGTTTGTTGCGAATGGCAAGGTAGTCCACCAACAAGTGGGCGCTTTACCCGAGCCAGCGCTGCGTCAAGTTGTAGAGAAATTTTTGGCAACGCCAGTTTCTCCCCAATAGAACAAAAATAAGATTGTGCAAGCATAAAGCAGAACACCTCTCAGACAGTGATGTCGAGAGGTGTTCTGCAATACGAGAAAGGGATCAGCATAAACCTATGATGGCGCTTTTTACACGAAAAGATTTGCAGCCAAATCCTGGCGGGTAGTTGTTGTCACCTGCTTAAAACACTGCCTGTGGGGGTGTCTCTTTCAAGAACCGCCACAGGCGCGCTAGCTCCAATAACACACTATGCGCCGCTTCTACAGCATTCGCAGAATAGTCGCTTCGTTTGGCTACCATGTTGCCTCTAATTTTTGGCGAATTGCCTCCGCAGCTTCCTGGCCGCGGGTGCGCGAACCGATCACATCCAGATAAACCTGCACCGGCGATGCGGTTATTATCCCACCAACCGCTGATGCGGCATAAAATACGCCTTCATCATACGGGGAAAGCAGGATGACATTCGCTCCGCTGGGAACCGGTTTTAGGTTTGCTTCGGTTGCCACCACAGATAGATCACCCTGAACATAAGCTATGACCCGGTTGTAGCGCACCATGGGCGCGATGCGAATGGCGGCTGAAAAGCTGGTTAATGCATACGACACGCCCAACCGTTCGCAAGCGTCAGCCAGGCCGGCCTCAGTCGGCGAGATTTCGGAGAGCGAATAAAACTCGTGGATCTGGTTGCGTCGGTAATTATAGGCTTTGACCCAATCATCCAGCAGATCGCCGGGCCGGCTCAGAACCATACCATTGCCGTTTACGCCCAGCCATTCACGGTCGGCAAGCAGCTTCTTGACGTTTGCTACCTGGCCCAGGCTGACATCTACGGCCTGGGCTAACTCGGTGATCTTCCAGGCGCGCTGCGGCTCTGTCAACATAGCGCAGGATACGCTCGGCTTTTGGGGAGTAGAGCGAGCGCAAATCGCGTTTTTGCACTTTGGGGTTCGGGGCGCCGGTCTGGCGAATGTAGATCGTCTCAAAAGACAGCAGGCAATTCCCAGCCAGATCCAGGTAGCCAATGCCGGCGTCTTCGCAGATTTTCCCGGCATCCGGCGAAATATAGGGGGCAATGATGATACCGTAAGCATCCGATTTCCCTGCCAGGCGATCTTTTAGCTCGTAAACTGCCAATCGAGCGATGCGCGGCTGTCCATTGTTCTTGACCTGCACCAGGAGCAACCGTGGCTGCCCCTGGACGCGTATCTCGATCTGGATATCACCCCCTTTATTCGCTTTGGGGCTTTCAATCCGGTCAATTTGCAGGAAAGGGATTTTCTCCAGGCATCCCTGCAGGGCAGTGATCGCAGTTTGCTCTATCGGCTCTTTTTTCATCACAGATTACCTTTTCAGCGTTTGCTGAAAGTGATTGTATCAGTGAGATAGCAGCCTGGCAACCGACTTTGGCAAGGAAGTCTTGACGCGTCAGGAGATTGTCCCCCAAGATTTTCGACCGTTATGAAGAGGTGTTGGGTGGGGTTGGTGAGGCAGGTCTGCAAAAGGCCGGGGTACAATGCGGATTGTGGCGGGTGGGATTGTTAGACAGGAAGTGTTTTTGGCTATGCACTTAACCACGCCAGAAATCTCCGAATAAACTCCGAATTCGGGGTTTATTTTCGGAGTTTAAGGGTGTAGTGCGCTGAACGCCCTTTGCCCTCCAGATACAATTTCCCATCTTCGGCCCAGGTTTTCAAAAGATATTCGGCTTGTTTCTCACCAATATTTAGCGCTTGCATCACACGGCGCCTAGTGACGCGCCCATCTTTTTCAAGCAGAGCCAGGATCGCTTGCCAGGTATCCCCATTAGGTTTGCGCTCTTTGTTGATCAAGAAAGTTATTCGGTTGATCGCATCTCTTGTTGGAAGATAATTTGCTGGTAACTATTGGAGATTCTGCGCGATCGTTCTCAGTAGCGCCTGTGCTTCCTGATAATCAGGAGTTTCATGGCCTTCAGTGAACCAGGCACAGGTCTCTTCGAGCAATTGCCGGGCTTCTGTGGGGCGCTCGGCTTGCCACAATTTTACCAGGCTGATTGCTGCCTTCAACTCGAAAGAGTGTGCTCCTTGCTCCCTGGCAATTTCAAGCGCTTTGATAAAACTGTCTTTTGCCTTATCCCTATCAGAAATTTTTTGCATAAGTGATAATTCCCCATGCAAACGGTGGATTCGAGCTAAACCAGCACCAATCCATTGAGAAAAATCACCTGTTATGGCAGTATTCACAAGTTCCAATCCCGCCTCAATCTGACGGGCATGCAGGCAGGCAGCTGCTACGTGGACGATCCATTGTCCCCGCCCAGCCCGAGTGCCGGTTGATTCCCATAGCTCCATTCCACTTCGGATTAACTCAAGGCCAACCAGAGCCTGTTCGCTTCCCGGTTCAGCTTGAAGTACTTTAACATAACCATCAGCAGCCAACCCATACGCATGGAAAAAACGCCTCTCATCTGCATCAACCAATCCCAACTGGAGTAATTCATTGGCCAATATCTGCAAGCCCGTTAAGTCCCTGCGCAGAATCGCTACTTCGCACGCAAAAATCAGTGTACTCCCCAGAGATGAAAAACGCTGCAAACTGTGTGCTCGATCCAATGCTTGAGAAACCTGCTCCCAGGCTTGATCAGGATAGCCGCATGCAGCCAGTACGAATCCCAGCGTGGAACGACAAGTGGATTCCAGATCACCCACAGGCCACCATTGGGGAGCAGGTTGTCCAATGGCGGCGTTCACATCAATAGCGGCTTCCAGATGTTGACGGGCCAACAGAAAATTGCCTTGAAACAGGTGGCTGGCGCCCAAAATGCGATGAGCGAGAGCTAGCGGTTGGCTTGCTCGTTTTCCTGCCAGTGTGAGCATTTCTTCTCCAAGCATGGCAGCTTTTTGCAGTTCTCCCTGGCTTATCAGCCAATCGGCCTGGGCATAAATTACCGTAAGCCACTCAGCGGTTGGTATATCAGATTCTGCAGGGTGTTTCCGGTAAACCCGACGAGCTTCTTTCAATAGATCAAGTGCTTTTTGGATTGCTTGCTGGCGTTCTGAGCCACCCCATCCGCTTGCTGAAAGGAAGGGGACGCCTAGCGCAAGATACAATCTAATCTCCAGTTGGATGCGTGATATTGTGCGCGGCTGGTTGGCTAACAGCCCCAGGCCGCGCCGATAATGTGCGATGGCAACTTGAGCAGATGCCAGGTAAACGGCTTGATGCCCGGCTTCCAGGTGGTAGCTGGCCGCTTTTTCAGAAAGTCCTCCTGCGTCGAAATGACGGGCCAATTCGGCGGCATGGCTAACACGGATATCCGACTGAGCAGCGTAAAGCTCTTCAAGGGCAAAGCCTACCGCAGCATGTCGCCGACTACGCTCAACCGGATCCAATTGCTGGTATAAATAAGTTTGAAATAAGATATGGCGAAATCGGTACCGCGATAGTTGTGTATTTTGCTGACCTTCTACACCCAACCATTGGGTCCCTTCAGCTCGAATCAACCGATGCCCAATCCGAGCCATACTCAGAGGGCCGCTTAAATCTTTTATAAGTTCATTTTCTTCAACTTTATGCACTCGAGCCAAGGCTTCAGCAGTAAAACTTTCCCCTTCCACACTGGCAGTTAACAGCCATTCTAACCATTTTATGGGGAGGCGGGCGACACGACCAGCAATTGCAGCTTCAACACGCTCTGGAAGGTGCTGCCAATCCAAGGTTGGACTGCTAACCCAGTATCCATCACGCGTAAGATACAAATCACCACGAGCTTGCAGGCTACGCAATAATTCGATGGTAAAAAGTGGGTTGCCACCGGTGTGCAACGCCAGGGCTGTACGAAATGTTTCGTCCAGTTTATTAGGCTTCAATAGCGGGTCTTTCTCTAAATAGGATGAAACGAAAGCTTGTTCATCGACCTGATCCAAATCCACGCGGATATTCCCAGCATAACGCTGCAACTCGGTTACAATACCGAAGAGTGGGTGGTCTCCGGTCTTACCAGGAAGATTGATTTCCCCAGACCGGTAAGCCGCCAGGATCAATATCCGGCTATTGGCTATATGCTGGACCAAGTGAAAAAGAAGCGCTGCACTGCCCGGATCAATCCATTGGAGATCATCCATTAGTAAAACCAACGGTCTTTGATGGGCAATTTCGATCAAAAAGCGAGTAACTTGTTCGAACAGAATGCTGGTCTCCAGGCGAGTCAAGGCAACAGAGGGGGTTGGAACTTTGCTGATCACTTTTTGCCAAGTTGGTTTTGCCTGCTGCTTGGTATCCTGGTTTTGCAACCGCCGGGCTAGATTTGCGCGATTTATAAAGCGATCCAGGATATCTGGCGCTACCCTGACCAGAATTTCAGCCACGCTAGATGTAATCAGTCCCAGGCGATTTTGATCTTCCACAGGAAGATGTTCAAACCAGGGAAGCAAGTCCCAATCCCCAGAGAGCATTTGAATGATTTCAACAAACGGTTGGTACGGTTGGCCCAAACCTGCATAGGCATTGCAGCGACCACCCACAACCAGCAGATCAGGGTGATGGGCTAATGCCTGGCGCGCAAATTCGTTCAGCAGAGCAGTTTTTCCACTCCCCGCCTCACCGGTGATTAAAGCCACCTGACCCTGTCTAGCCAACATCCGGGATAGAAATCCAACCAGTTTATCCAATTCACGCTCGCGGGCCACAAAAGATATCGCCCTTTCTTCATGTAGCGATCCCAGAGAAAAATCTCCACCTTGAGTTAGGCCAGCGAACACTTTCTTGATATGGTGGTAAAGTAAATTGGTATCACGACCTGGTTCAATTCCCAACTGGCTTAACGCTTGGCTGCAGGCATCATACTGTGCCAGGGCAACCGTATATTTTCCACTGGAAGCAAGCAGACGCATCAATTTGCGATGCGTGTTTTCATCCCAGGGCTGTACTGCCAGTATGTTACGGCACGCTTCTTCTGCCTGTGGGAAGTCGCCTTTAGCTTCAAGACCAGATACTAGCATTTGCAACAAGCGCAGGTGCAAGCGTTCAAGTTGTTCGCGCTTATTCAAGGCCCAGGTTTCGATATCCAGGCTATCACCCAGATTACAGCCTTGTAGAAACTTGCCCTTATACAAAGCTAAAGCAGATTGTAATGCAGATAATGATAAGGCATCGTCATTGATAGTTGCTGCTTGGCAATTTACTGTCTGTTCCTGGAATTCAACAACATCTATCCACACATCTGCTTGCGGATTGAATTGCACTTGCGAACGAGTAATCAGCAAAACGGGCTGTGATACTTGGCGATCTTTTAAAACAGAGCGCAGGTTCGAGAGAGCATAGCGCAGGCTGTTCAGAGCTTCTATATTCGAACGCTCCGGCCAGAACAATTCCGCTAAGGTTTGCCGTGAATGGGCTCGACAGCTCTCTGTAGCAAGGTAAGCTAATAGTATGCCTGTCTTGCCTGATCCCAGTTTTAGTACTTCCTGATCGTGCAAACAGACTTGAAAGTTTCCCAGTAAATGGATGTTTACCCTGTTCAGATTTTAACCTCCAATACGCAAAGTTATTATAAATGAAATTTACGAAATGCGACCAAACGCACGATCCACGCACGTTTTTTTACTATAATTGATAGTATGACATCTGAATCGAATTACAAAACGTATATTCTACGAGTTTGGAAGGTTGTGCGTGATGGGCATAAAGTTGTCGTTGCTTCACTTGAAGACAGCCGCTCTAGCCAACACGTGGCTTTTGCCAGCCTGTCAGCGCTACTTACCTATTTAGAAAACGAAGCCCAAGAAGAAACTCAAGAAGTTGAAATTAAACATAAAAGTGATCCGGACGGTTTTTACCGTTAAAGTAAGGAGAATCCATGAATCACTTACCCAAAGCATTCCGCATCTTTTTGTCTATTTCGATTGTCTTTGTCAGTCTCTCTCTATTGGTTCTCCCAACTCAAACCGCGCGGGCACTTGAGACCCCTGAGCAGATTATCCAACGCGCCTGGCAGCGCGCCCAAGAGATTGGCATCTACCAGTTCTCCAGCGATCTTATCCAAACTAAGTACCCGGCGCCTGCGCTGGCAAACTTTGGACGCACCAGCCAGAAGGAGTTCGCTTACCTCAAGGGAACTGTGAACCTTCCCGAACAAAGCATGAATCTGAGTTTATGGCATGGCGAGGGTTCAGTTGCCTCACCGCAGAGCAGCATCGAAATCCGTATCGTAGGCAACCGTGGTTATGCCCGGCAATATGGTGGTCCATGGCATGAGAGTGATGATCTGGCGGGTGGATTAGCCCCTGATAACGATTTTCTGGCTTATCTGGCTGGTATTAAAAACGTCAGCTACCTGGAGTCAATCTTGAATACGGATCGCTACGGCTTTGAATTGGATGGGCCTGTTTTTGCTGAATATATGCGTACCCAATTGGAAGAGGTATAGCAGCACTTAAACGTGGTCATGAGCACCACTTTTCGACGAGTTTTTGG
>CAZVRZ010000123.1:0-15906 GCA_964629965.1 uncultured Anaerolineaceae bacterium | reverse complement strand
TGTCAGGCTTTTTTGCCCCACTTTTGGAATTTCCTTACTCAAAGATACAGTACCACTGTGTAAACAAGATCCACAATAAACGGTGTTTTCCCCATAACGTAGTAAAATTGAGCCTGATATGCTCAAGCTCAATGTGAAGCTTCGTATTGCTCTGGTAGCAGGATCAGCCATCGTTGCCTTACTGGTACTGGCAGCCGGCGTCAAGGGGATTGATTTTCGTAACCCGAGCCTGGCTATTCCGGGAATGCAGCAAGGGGCGCCTGTACAGCCCGCAAACCTGAATATACCGGGCAGCGCCGAGTTTATGCAGGTACTTTTACTGATGTTGGCGATTTCTTTTATCATGTCGCTGATCTATTTACTGTTGTCAAAGGAAGCGCGCAAACGGTTATTGATCCAACTGGTTCAGTTAGCGGTGATCATCTCATTTTTTTACTTTTTGTTCACCCGTGTGAAACTTCCCAACATGGCTCCTGCCGTGGAGATTCTCGAAACCCTGGGCTCAGAAAGCGAAGATGTCACGGAGGTGGCCTTGGAGCCTTTTTCAGCCACTGTGCCGTCCTGGCTGGTGTATGGTCTAAGCTTATTGGCGGCAGCGGTGATCGTATGGGGAGCGGTGCGCCTTTGGATATACTTGCAGCGCCGGCAGGCAGAGCGTTCTCAGACAGTGCAACGTTTGAAGCGCACGATCCAGTCCGCTCTGGATGAGATCCGTTCTGGCGGCAATGTACAGGATGTGATCTTGCGCTGCTATTACGAAATGAATGAGGCAGCCAGCGAGAAACACGGTATAACACGCCAGGAATACGTTACGCCGAGTGAATTTACGGAACGACTGGAATCGATAGGTTTGCCCGCAGAGCAGGTAGAACGCCTGACGCACCTGTTCGAAAGCGTGCGTTATGGTGGTAAACAACCCACTTCACAGCAGGAAGATGAAGCCGTGGCCTGCCTGAGTGGAATCATCGAAACCCTGGGTGGCGGCGAGATGGCTGACGGCAATGCGGCCGGTGGCAAGGTTGCTGAAGAGCTATGAGACGCGATCGATGGTTGCAAATTAAACCAGTGCTGCTTGGATTGGCTCTACTGGCAGCCGTGCTGGTATTAGGCTGGCTGCTGCGCGATGTCGTCCGCCAATTCGTGGCAACGCCGCTGCTTTTCCTGATGTGGATCTTCCGTATTGTGTCCATGATGGTTCCGAAGTGGTTGGTTTGGGCTTTTCTCTTGATGTTAGGCTATGGGATTGCGGTGGGCAGCCTGCGCCAGGCGCCATTCCACCTGGGTGCGCCAACTTCCGGTTCTCCGCCTAGCGCGGAGCGGCGTGTCAGCGTGCTCAGCCGGTGGATTGCTAACACGCAGCGCCCCTTTTCCCGTCACCGTCTCAACATCACTTTGACTGAACTGGCAATCGATATTTATGCCCTTCGACGGCATCACGCGCCACAAGACATCAAAGGTGCTTTGAGGCGCGGAGAACTTGACCTGCCCGAAGAACACAAACAATACTTGCAAAACGGTCTTTCACCCTGGCCTTTTGAACCGAAGCAAAAATGGTGGAAATCGTCATCGAACAAACAAGCAGATTCTGCCGCAGCAATTCAAAAGGCCAAACAGGTGTTGGATTATCTCGAAGAACAAATGGAGGTTGCGCATGACCGAGACAAAAAGAACCAGGGTTGATATTCACACTTTAGCAAAGCTGACTGGCCAGATCTTGGATGAGATCGGCCGTACGGTGGTTGGCAAACGTTCGGTATTGGAAAAGATCATGTCGGCCGCTCTGTCAGGCGGGCATGTGCTGCTGGAAGATTACCCTGGCCTGGGAAAAACGTTGATTGCTCGCTGTTTTGCGGCCACCTTGGGCCTGGATTTCAAACGTATCCAGTTCACCCCAGATCTGCTGCCAGGTGATATTACCGGCGGCTATATCTACAACCGGGCGGATAATCGCTTTGAACTGCGGCGTGGGCCGATCTTTACCAACATCTTACTGGCAGATGAGATCAACCGCGCCTCACCTAAGACCCAATCGGCTCTGTTGGAGGCTATGCAGGAAAAGACGGTATCTTTGGAAGGCGATACGCTGCAGCTCCCTGAACCTTTTCTGGTCATTGCTACGCAGAATCCAATCGAATACGAGGGTACCTTTCCGCTGCCGGAAGCTCAACTGGATCGTTTTCTGATCAAGCTTGCCATTGGACACCCATCCCTGGAAGAGGAACAAGAGATCCTCAAGAGGCGTGTCGCACGGCGGAAGGACGAGTCCGATCTGCAGACCATGGTAGATATGACTACATTTTTGCAAATGCGCCAGGCAGTTGAAGATGTATACCTGCATCCAGACCTGGAGAAGTATATCGTTAGCCTGGTCAGCAACACGCGCGATGACCGGCGAGTGGCTGTGGGCGCCAGCCCGCGCGCCTCACTGGCGCTGCTCAAGCTGGCGCGGGCGTACGCTGCCCAGCAAGGCCGGGATTATGTGTTACCCGACGATATCAAGGGTTATATCTTGCCTGTTTTGAGTCATCGCCTGATCCTGCAACCAGAATACTGGATGAAACAGCAAGTGGCGGAGGAAGTGATCGATGCAGTTGTGCGCAGCGTGCCGGTTCCTGTGTTAAAACCAGGGGTAAGTGGGAGGTAAATATTGAGCAGGCTGGTGCTGCTAAGCCTGATCGTGTATATATTGATCCTGGCAGGCCTGGGTACGTTGAACAACGGATTCCTGGCGCTGGCAGGCTTATGCGCTATCTTTTTACTGTCAGCACTGTGGTTTGGACCCAACCAGGTGCGCTTGTTGGTCAGGCGCAACCTGAGCGCAGAGCGAGTTGTTCCCAATATGCCGGTCACGATCACGCTATCCATTACAAACGAAGGCGAAGCGCTGGAACAGGTTTGGCTCTCCGACCAGATTCCGGAAGGAGTCGTGAAAATTGATGGGCAAACCAGCCTGTTGACTTGGCTGGCGCCCAAACAAAGCGTAGAATTGCGCTACACCGTGCGAGCAGAGCGCGGCTCATATCATTTTGGCAGCGTGACCATTTATACCAGCGACCGGTTAGGGCTGGTAAAACACCGCTCGATCTACCAGGCAGATGCGTTCTTTGCCGTGCTGCCAGATACCTTGCGCCTGCCGCATATCCCCATCCGGCCGCGCCTGACCAAAGGTTATGCAGGTATGACACCGGCCAACCAGGGCGGACCAGGGATTGCCTTTTATGGCGTGCGGGAATACCAGACCGGGGATGCTCTGCGCTGGGTGAATTGGCGCGCCAGTGCCCGGCACCAGCAAACTCTGTACAGCAATGAATTCGAACAAGAACGAGCAGTTGATGTTAGCCTGGTGTTAGATGCGCGCCATGAGAGTTATTTTTACATTGGCAACTACAGCCTTTTTGAGCATGCCATTACTGCGACTGCTTCGCTGGCGCAATCTCTGTTGAACGATGGTAACCGGGTGGGGTTGATGCATTATGGGCAATACCTGGGTTGGACGTTCCCCGGCTATGGCAAGCTACAGCGCGAGCGCATCCTGTATGCATTGGCGCAGGCTCGCCTTGGTCAAAGCCAGGTCGATCATCTGGAACATCTGCCGACACGCCTGCTCTTACCCGGCTCGCAGATCGTGCTGATAAGCCCGCTGCTCAAAAAGGATGTGGAGACTCTCCAGCAGCTACGGGCGCATGGCTACTCGCTGCTGGTGATCAGTCCCGACCCGGTATCTTTCGAAAGACGCTTGCTGCCAGAAAGCCAGGCTGTACAAATGGCAGAACGGATCGCCCGCCTGGAGCGCATGGCAACCCTGCGCCGTTTACAGCAAGCCGGAATCATCGTGCTCGATTGGGATGTTAACCTGTCATTCAACCAGGCTATCCTGGCGCTGACCCGGGGCGCAAGTCGTTTTGCGGAGAGACGCTTATGAAGACGATGTCCTCTACTGCCTGGGTGCAAGTTGTCTTTTACGTCTGCCTGGCAATTGCCTTGCTGACGAATTGCCTGGGGTACTTGGGGCTGCGAAATGCGATTCTTTTTGCGCCGGGAATCATGCTGTGTGCACTCTGGCTGCCCGCCATGTATTATGGCTGGCAGCGCTTATCGGGTTGGCTGCTGTTGGGGTGGCTGAGCTGGGTGGCATTTGGGCTGTGGCTGAACCAGGCGCCATACTGGTTCATATTTTCGGCAGCAGGAGCGCTGGCAGCCTGGGATCTGCATGAGTTCTCCGGTCAGATTCGGAACTACGCCGGTGTACGTATCTCCAACGAGATGGTATTTAAACACTTAATACGCCTGGGGTTGGTTACATTGGTAGGGATAACTCTAGCGATCCTGGCATTAGTAGTCAAGCTCCAGCTAAGGTTTGGCCTGGCGCTGTTCCTGGGTTTTTGGGTATTCGTGGGACTGGCTCAACTGGTGCAATCCTTACGCCAACGATCAAGCGAAGACAAAGATGGATGATCAGTGCACCCGGTAGCGCTCGTAAAGCGACAGAACTTTATCTGCATAAGAATAACCGACATCCATAGGACCATAGGATTTTAACGCTTCGCGCAAACTCTGGCGACGTTGATACAAGCCTGCCAGCATGCGGGTGCCGTATTCTATATTGAACACCGGATCCTGCAGTTCGGCGATGGTAGGGCGAGCGGCAAAACAGGGGCCATTGATGCATTGGAAATTCGCGGCCAGTCCATCGCGCGGCATCACCTGCATCAAGCCGACTGCGCCGCTGCGCGAATAAGCGGATGGATTGCCGCCGCTCTCGAACCAAACCAACGCACCTACCAAATCTGGCGGTAAGTTGTTCTTCTCAGCATAGAAGGTGATCAACGCACACCATTGCAAGATATCCCCTGGAAGCAAATTATTGAGACGGCAGGGCAGATCGTCCCAGGCGGAAGGGATGGACAACGCATCTTCACGATCTGTTTGCCAATCATGATCATTAATCGATGATGCGCTTGAATTGAACAACGCCAGGCAAGTAATGGTCAGCGCTAGGCACATGATCATCATGCCCCGTATCACCAACCAGGGCCCCAGAGACTGCTGAGTTGAGTACAACTCCTGCGGTCGATTGCGTGGTTGAGTGAAAGCATGCGCTGAATTGCTTTGAAAACGCCTGTGCTGCTGAGGGCGGTTTGTACTGGCAATATTTCGACGGGTATTTTTGCTCATATTCGTTCTACCTTCCGTGGGTTGCGCGATTATAGCACATTTGTTCTATTTATCCACAAGTATTTATAAGAAAGTACCCGCGATATTACCCTTGACAAATCTTGGCGAGTGATATAATCCCGCAATTAATTGTCCAGACAGGACATGTGCGGTCAAGAGTACTGAGTTGAGTACAACTCCGGCGGTTAAATGCACCGGGCTATGTTGTAAATAAATATCCGTTCAGAAAAGACGAGCCATCCTGCATTAATTAACAGGTGGTTCGTTGTTCCACATCTATACGCCAGGCGAGGTTGCCCTTCCAGGGCAAAGGAGAATCCATCATGAAGCATAAGGACGGTGACCATCAGTTCGGCTATCCCCGGAAACAAGGCCTCTACGATCCCAATTTCGAACACGATTCCTGCGGGGCAGGCTTTGTGGTGAATGTCAAAGGCAGGCCTTCCCACGATATCATCGAACAAGCATTCACGATTTTAGAAAACCTGGCTCACCGTGGCGCTTCCGGTTCCGAGTCAGCTTCCGGTGATGGCGCGGGGATACTGATCCAGATACCTCAAGAATTCATGATGAAAGAGTGCGCCGCACAGGGTTTTAAATTACCTGGCGAGCGATACTACGGCGTTGGAATGATCTTTCTACCAGTTGAAGATGAACTTCGCCACAATTTTGAACAACGCCTCGAAGAAATAATTGCCGCTGAAGGCCAACGCGTTCTTGGCTGGCGGGATGTGCCTACCGATGGAAGCGCTTTGGGAGCCACTGCGCAGGCATCTCAACCAGTGGTCCGGCAGATTTTCATCGAACGGAATCCGCTGATCAAGGATCGCATGTCCTTTGAGCGCAAACTATATGTCATCCGTAAGCGCGCCGAGCAAGCTATCCGCTACGCGGGAATTCCTGGCGGCGAAAAGTTCTACATATGCAGCCTGTCTTTCAAAACGCTGGTTTACAAAGGCATGCTCACGCCTACCCAGGTGCGTGCGTTCTATCCCGAACTATCTGATCCAACGATGATCACCGCTCTGGCAATGGTTCACTCGCGTTTCAGCACGAACACTTTCCCCTCCTGGGATCGCGCCCACCCCTATCGGTACTTATCTCATAATGGTGAGATCAACACGTTACGTGGCAATATTAACTGGCTGCATTCATACCAAAGCCGTTTCCAAAGCGATCTCTTTGGCAATGAGCTGCCTAAGATCCTACCCGTTATCAATACAGATGGCTCAGACTCGGCAATCTTTGATAATGTTCTTGAGCTGCTCACCCTGGCGGGTCGCTCACTGCCCCATGCCATGATGATGATGATCCCCGAGCCCTGGTCTAACCATGAGAACATGAGCGAGGAGAAGCGGGCTTTTTACCAATATCACAGTACTTTGATGGAGCCCTGGGATGGGCCGGCTTCGATCATCTTCACCGACGGCAGAGGCATTGGCGCCACCCTGGACCGGAATGGGCTGCGCCCGGCGCGCTATTATATTGTCAATGACGATCGTGTTATCCTGGCATCTGAGGTGGGTGTCTTGGATATCCCCCCCGAGAATATTCTCTACAAAGGTCGCCTGGAGCCCGGGCGCATGTTGTGGATCGATACCGAAGAAGGGCGGATTATCAGCGATGAGGAGATCAAACATACAATTACCTCAGAGCGCCCCTACCGCAAGTGGCTGAACGATTTCATGGTTGATCTGGAGAATCTACCTGACCCTGTCTTGCCGCCCTTGGGGGGCATTGGCCAGGGACTGCAGGATGATCCCGAGCGCGGCAAGGAGTGTTCTCTCCCGCCACAGATCCTTCAATACCAACATGGATTTGGCTACACTTATGAAGACCTGCGTTTGATTATCGGGCCCATGGCGAAGAACGGTATCGAACCGATCGGTTCGATGGGGAACGATGCTCCCCTGGCTGTGCTCTCCGACCGGCCTCAACTGCTCTATAGCTATTTCAAGCAGCTCTTTGCCCAGGTGACGAACCCGCCTATTGATGCGATCCGCGAAGAGATCATTACTGGCACCGAGGTAATGATTGGCTCGGAGCAAAATTTGCTCGAGCCGCGCCCGGAGAACTGCCGGCAGATCAAACTAAAAACCCCCATCCTTACCAACGAAGAATTAGAAAAACTGCGCAACCTCAATCGCCTGTACTTCCGCACCATAACCTTACCGATCCTGTTCAACCCGGCCGAAGATGGCACGGGGATGGAACGTGCCCTGGATGAGCTTTTTGAGAAGGCAGACCAGATCATTGCAAACGATGAGGCCAACATCTTGATCCTTTCTGATCGCGGCATCGACCACGATCATGCCCCCATCCCCGCCCTGCTGGCCGTCTCAGGGCTGCACAATCACCTGATCCGCAAGGGTACTCGGACACAGATCGGTTTTGTGATCGAATCGGGCGAGCCAAGGGAAGTCCATCACTTTGCGATGCTGCTTGGTTATGGTGCGGTGGCAATCAATCCTTACCTGGCGTATGCTACCATCGAAGATATGGTCAACCAGGGCTTGCTCACGGGAGTCGAATATCTCGAGGCAGCCAATCGATACACCAAAGCGCTGGTAAAAGGCATTGTTAAAGTAATCTCCAAGATGGGTATTTCGACCATCCAAAGCTACTGCGGCTCTCAAATCTTTGAAGCGGTCGGGCTTAACCAACAGTTCATCGATGAGTATTTCACTTCAACGCCTTCTCGCATTGGCGGGATAGGTATTGAAGAAATCTCCCGCGAGACTGCCATGCGCCATGCCTTGGCGTTTCCAGATCGCCCGGTCAATGGCCGCACGCTGCAGGTCGGCGGGCAATATCAGTGGCGGAAAGACGGCGAACACCATCTCTTCAATCCGGAAACTGTCTACCGTTTGCAGCAAGCTTGCCGCAACAATGATTATCAACAGTTCCACAGCTACTCGCGCCTGATCGATGATCAAAGCCGGCAGCTTTGCACCTTGCGTGGGTTGTTGGATCTCAAGCTTGCCGAGCAGCCTGTTCCCCTGGAAGAAGTTGAACCGGTCGAAGCAATCATGAAGCGTTTCAAAACCGGGGCGATGTCTTACGGCTCGATCAGCCAGGAGGCCCATGAGGCGTTAGCAATCGCCATGAATCGCATTGGCGCCAAAAGCAACACGGGCGAAGGAGGAGAAGACCCGGCCCGTTATATACCAGGCCCGAACGGCGACTCGCGCAACAGTAAGATCAAACAAATAGCTTCGGCCCGCTTTGGCGTTACCAGCGAATACCTGGTGAATGCGGAAGAATTGCAGATCAAGATGGCGCAAGGAGCCAAGCCTGGCGAGGGCGGGCAGTTGCCCGGCAGGAAAGTGTATCCATGGGTTGCCAAGGTGCGTCACTCAACGCCCGGCGTGGGCCTCATTTCTCCGCCGCCTCACCACGATATTTACTCTATCGAAGACCTGGCCGAATTGATCCATGATCTCAAGAATGCTAACCCGCAAGCGCGCATCAACGTGAAGCTGGTTTCCGAGGTGGGGGTTGGCACGGTGGCCGCGGGGGTAGCCAAGGCACATGCGGATGTGGTATTGATCAGCGGGCACGATGGTGGCACCGGAGCCTCGCCCCAGACCGGGATCAAACACACCGGCTTACCATGGGAATTGGGCCTGGCCGAAACCCACCAAACGCTGGTGTTGAATAACCTACGCAGCCGCATTGTAGTTGAGACAGATGGGCAGCTAAAAACTGGGCGCGATGTGGTGATCGCTGCTCTGCTTGGAGCGGAAGAATACGGTTTTGCCACCGCTCCCTTGGTCGTTCTGGGATGTGTGATGATGCGGGTATGCCACCTGGATACATGCCCGACCGGCGTAGCCACTCAAAACCCAAAGCTGCGAGCTAATTTCAAGGGCGATCCTGCTCATGTAGTGAACTTTATGACCTTTATAGCCAGCGAGGTGCGAGAGTGGATGGCAAAGCTCGGTTTCCGCACAATTGATGAGATGATCGGGCGAACCGATCGGCTTGAGCCGCGCCTGGCATTGGATCATTGGAAAGCACAAAAAGTCGATCTTACTCCCCTGTTTTACCAACCACCCGCGCCGGAAGAAATGAACGAGAAAAGAGACGCAAAATGTTGCGACTCTACGCTGTTTTACCAACCACCCATCCCAAGCCAACGTTGTACCATCCAGCAGAATCATGGGCTAGAAAAAACGCTGGACAGCCAGGTGCTATTAAAGTTGAGCCAACCAGCTCTTGAGCACAAGAAACGAGTGGATATCGATCTACCTATCCGGAATATCCATCGGGTGGTCGGAACGCAGGTTGGCAGCCAGGTGACTCGGCGTTATGGCGCCGAAGGTCTGCCAGACGATACCATCCATATGCGTTTTCATGGTTCGGCCGGGCAAAGTTTTGGCGCTTTCATACCCCGCGGCATCACTTTAGAGCTAGAGGGTGATGCGAACGATTACATCGGCAAAGGCTTGTCCGGTGGAAAGATCATCGTCTACCCACCAGAGAAAGCTACTTTTGCTTCCGAAGAAAACGTGATTATCGGCAATGTGGCCTTCTATGGCGCAACCAGCGGAGAAGCTTACATTCGGGGAATGTCTGGCGAGCGCTTCTGCGTGCGCAACAGCGGCGCCAAGGCAGTTGTGGAGGGGGTTGGCGATCATGGCTGCGAGTATATGACGGGGGGACGGGTGGTGGTGTTGGGCAGCACCGGGCGCAATTTTGCCGCAGGGATGTCGGGCGGTATTGCATATGTGATCGATTGGCGCCATGATTTCGCACAAAAGTGCAACCTTCAGATGGTGGAATTGGAACGACTGGATGATTCCCGGGAAATCGATGAAATAAATGAAATGATTCAAAAGCATGCTGAGCTAACCGGAAGCTTGCTAGCTCAACGTGTGCTGGCAGATTGGCAGCATATCACCCAGCGTTTTGTCAGAGTGATGCCGAAAGATTATAAGCGTATGCTGCAGGCTTTTCACGACATGGAGGCCGCCGGCTTAAGCGGCGAAGAAGCAGTGATGGCAGCATTTGAACGCAATAGCAGCGAAGTGATGCGCGTGAGCGGGAATTAAAGGAAGAGGAGTTCACAATGAGTAAACCTACAGGCTTCATGGAATACCAACGCGAGCTGCCCACCGATTTACATCCCAGGGATCGCATTCTACACTGGCAAGAGTTTCACCGGCCATTCCCGGATGAAAAACTGCAAGAACAAGGAGCCCGCTGCATGGATTGCGGCATCCCCTTCTGCCATACAGGGAAAATGTTGAGTGGGATGGTCTCTGGCTGTCCCATTCATAATTTGATCCCCGAATGGAACGATCTGGTATACCGCGGTCTGTGGGAACAAGCACTCAAGCGGCTGCTCAAGACAAACAATTTCCCCGAGTTCACCGGGAGAGTTTGCCCGGCGCCATGCGAGGGCTCTTGCACCTTGGGAATCGACAACCCGGCAGTGACCATCAAAAACATCGAAAAGGCGATCATCGAGAAAGCTTATAAGGAAGGCTGGATATGCCCAGAGCCGCCCGGTATGCGCACTGGCAAGAAGGTTGCTGTGGTGGGCTCCGGCCCCGCCGGCCTGGCCTGCGCCGATCTGCTGAACCGCGCCGGACATGCTGTGACGGTCTTCGAGCGGGCCGATCGCATTGGCGGGCTGCTTGTCTATGGCATCCCTAATATGAAACTGGATAAACAAGTTGTGCAGCGACGGGTTGATCTCATGGCAGCCGAAGGCATCCGGTTCGTTACCTGCACCGAGGTAGGTAAAAATTACCCGGCAGAGGCGCTGCTGAGAGAATTCGATGCAGCGGTGCTTTGCGGTGGGGCAACCAAGCCGCGCAATTTACCTGTTGAAGGCCGCGACCTGAAAGGCGTTCATTTCGCGATGGAATTCTTACAAGCCAATACTCGCAACCTGCTTGGCAATGCTTTGCAAGATGAAAAGAGCGAGGTGATCTCGGCACGCGGACTCGATGTGATCATCATTGGGGGTGGGGACACTGGAACCGATTGCGCGGCGACCGCACTTCGACACGGCTGCCGGAGCTTGCAGCAGCTCGAAATTATGGGATGCCCGCCAGAAAAACGCCTGCCAGATAACCCCTGGCCTGAATGGCCCAAAGTTTTAAAGGTAGATTATGGCCAGGAAGAGGCCCTCGCGCTCTTTGGCAGCGACCCTCGCCGCTATGGCATGCTCACCAAACGCTTCATCGGCGATGAAAATGGGCATGTCAAAGGAGTTCACACGGTCCAGGTGGAGTGGGTAAACGGAGAAAACGGGCGGCCTTATCCACGTGAAATCCCTGGCACAGAAGTCACCTGGCAGGCCCAGCTTGTTCTACTGGCAATGGGTTTCTTAGGTCCAGAAGATTTTCTACTGGAGCAGTTGGGTATTGAGCGAGATGAGCGGAGCAACGTGCGCGCCGAATTTGATCATTATGTCACCAACATCCCAGGAATCTTTTCGGCAGGAGATATGCGCCGGGGACAAAGCCTGGTGGTGTGGGCGATCCATGAGGGGCGCGGTGTGGCGCGTGAAGTCGATCGTTATTTGATGGGCAGCACCAGGATCCACGGATAACGAAATATATTACCCTTGACAAAAACTACTAACCGGGTTTATAGTTAATTTAATAACTAGTAACTCGTGGAGTAGTTTTTTTATGTCGGTTCGCAATGCCATTCTTGGTTTCTTAGCCCAACACCCTCGCCATGGATATGAACTGCGAGCGGCTTTCGAGTCGTTGATCGGCGGAGAAGAGATCTGGGATGTCAAGCCGGCCCAGATTTACTCCACCCTATCTCGCCTCGAAGATGGCGGCTTTGTGCAATGCGAAAGTGTCGAGCAGAGCGGCGGTCCAGAAAAACGCATCTATGCCATCACTCCCTTGGGAAGGGCTGACCTGATCGAATGGCTGAATTCGGGCATCAGCAGCCAGCACCAGCGAGACGAATTATTCATCAAGTTGATGATCTGCCTGGCGATCAGCCCGGAGCACCCGCAAGCCAGCCCGAGCCGCGTACTGCAAAGCCAACGCTCCCGCCTGTATCAGGAGCTGCATGAATTCACGGTCCAACGCGACCAGGCTGCCAACCGGCAAGACCTGGCGCAGGTGTTTTTATTGGACAAGGCCATTATGCACCTGGAGGCCGACCTACGCTGGCTGGACCTGGTAGAAGCACGCCTGGATGATCTACGCCGGCAGCCCCGCCCCGAGCCGGAAATTCGTCCTCGCGGCCGTCCACGTAAGGGGCAAACCGGATCAGAATATCCACCGCCTGACCGAGGTGAATGATCCATCATCGCCATATACGTATCACTGGCTGAGCCAGCAATCAACTAACAAAACCTATTCGAAAGATTAAGAGAAAATAGAATGTCTACCTTACAAGCAGAACAATTAACGAAAACTTACGGAACCGGCGCGACCGTTGTAACTGCGCTCGATCATGTGAATATTTCAATCCAGGAGGGCGAGTTTGTGGCGGTGATGGGCCCCAGCGGATGCGGCAAATCTACGCTGCTGCACCTGCTCGGCGGGTTAGACAAGCCGTCCGAAGGCTATGTCACAATTGCCGGGCATAACCTGAGCGAATTGAGCGACGATGCACTAACGGAACTGCGCCGCCGGAAGATCGGATTTGTCTTCCAGTTCTACAACCTGATTCCTGTGCTGACGGCGGTAGAAAACGCTGCGCTCCCGATCACATTGGACGGCGTCAAGCTAACCCAGGCAAAAGAAAAAGCCAGCGAGTGGCTCACTCGTTTTGGTTTGAGCGAAAGGTTGAACAACCGTCCCGACCAGCTTTCTGGCGGGCAGCAGCAGCGGGTGGCAGTTGCACGCGCTCTGGTGGCCGAGCCCAATCTCATCCTGGCCGACGAACCAACCGGTAATCTCGATACCCGTTCTGGTGATGAGATCGCCGCGCTGTTGCGCGAAGTCTCCAAACAGTATGGACGCACGGTCGTCATGGTTACGCACGATCCACGCATCGCGGCTTATGCCGACCGGATCATTTTTTTGAAAGACGGCAAGATTGTCGATGAAACCGTCTTGGAACGCAAAAATGGCCACAATATTGACCTGGTGGCTAACAAGATGAAGCAGATTGGAGATTAGCATATGAAACTCCAATGGACTTTAGCGCTGCGCTATTTAAGCGGGCGCAAATTACGCACCTTTTTGACCACGATGGCAATCGCCTTTGGCGTGTTGATCATCTTTGGCATGAACACCCTCTTGCCGGCCTTTATGAGAGCCTTCCAAGCAAACGCGATGGCGCTGTCTGGGCAGGTGGACGTTACCGTGACCAATAAAACCGGCCAGGCTTTTCCCGAAGAAACCATGGAAAAGATTGCCACGATAGATGGCCTCAGCGCCTATTCCGGCAGGCTGGAGCGCGTGCTCAATCTGCCGGCCGATTATTTCGACAGCGATCCCGCCGCACCAGATCGTATCAGCGCTGTCATCTTGACGGGGATCGATCCTGATCAGGCGCGCACCACCGCCTCGTACAATATCCTGGAAGGGCGCTTTCTCCAGGCGGGAGATGAAAACGCAGCCGTGATCAGCGAATCGCTGGCAGATGAAACCGGCGTAAAACTGAATGATGTTCTCAGCCTGCCAACCTCCACCGGCCTGGCCAATTTGTCTATTGTCGGTTTGCTGCCACAAAACCTGCTGCCTGGCAACGAAAAAGTGTTGGTCACATTGGATCAGGTGCAAAAGCTCGTTGAGATGCCTGGTAAGATCAATGTGATCGATATTAACTACGACAGCATGAAGGAAGAACGCCGCCTGGAAATACAGAAGAACATCGAAGCTGCCTTAGGACCGAACTACGCGATCGGCGCCTTACAAGCCGGGGCAGAAATATTTACGATGGTGAAGAATGCCCAGGTAATCCTCAGTTTCTTTGGCAGCCTTGGCCTGCTGATGGGTGGTTTTATCATCCTTAACACGTTCCGCACAATCGTAGCAGAGCGGCGGCGCGACATTGGTATGCTAAGAGCCGTGGGCGCCAGCCGGGGCATGATCAGCGGGCTCATCCTGGTAGAAGGTGTGATCCAAGGGGTGATCGGGGCAGTGGCCGGTTTGTTCCTGGGCTATGTTTTTGCCTGGGTGATGTTGAAAGTCGTGGAGCCCATTGGCCGCCAGTACATGAACTTATCCCTGGGCACGCCAGCAGTTACGCCATGGCTGGTTATTCTTTCAGTTGCAATCGGCATAGGCGTTACTTTGATCTCTGGTTGGCTGCCGGCGCGCGCAGCCAGCCGGGTAACCCCTCTGGAAGCTTTACGCCCTTCGCTGGGGGAGGTGTCGTTCAAGCGCATGGCAGGCCCCGGGTTTTGGGCCGGTGTGGTCTTGATCGGCCTGGCAGTGGCGGCGTTACTGACCAATAACGTGGGGTTGATCGGCCTGGGCGCTTTCGTATTTGTCATTGGTCTAGGCCTGGTGGCGGCTGCGTTGGTCACTCCAATTGCCCGGCTGTTTGGCGGCCCGCTGGCGGTATTCTTCGCACGCGACGGCGCAGCCTCGCTTGCCGAAGGCAATCTCTCCCGCCAGCCATCGCGCGCCGCGATCACGGCATCGACCACGATGATTGCCCTGGCGATCTTGCTGATGGCCGCCAGTGTTTTGTCAAGTGTTTCATTGGGGTTTATTAAGATATTGGAAAAAAGCCTGGGCAGCGATTATTTGATCATGCCGCCTACCGTTAGCCTGTGGGGATCAAATATCGGCGCCGGCTCTACACTGACCAGCGAACTGAGGGCGGTTGAGGGCGTGGAGGTTGTCAGCAGCCTGCGGTTCACCGGATCCCAGATCAACAATGTTTCGGTGGGTCTGTTGGGTATCGAACCACAGGCTTATATGCAGACCAGCGGCCTGACCTTTTCTGAAGGTGATGAAGAACAGGCCTTCCGAGAAATGGAAAATGGCCGGGCGATGATCATCAATGGAATCTTGGCCAAGTCCACCGGGGTGAAACTTGGCGATGAGATTGCTGTGTTAACTCCCACGGGCACGCAGACGTACAAGATCGTGGGCATTGCCACCGATTTCTTGAATGCGAAGACAAATACGGGCTACATCTCGCAGGCCAATATCGCCATGGATTTCGATCGAGCAGAGGATATCTTTTACCAGATCAACATCAAACCCGGCGCCGATGGAGAGTCAGTGGAAGCCGGTTTTAGAAGCATCCTGAAACCATATCCTCAGTTCAAGGTCATCTCCGGAGCAGAATACCTGGAGCAAAACCGCGGGCTGTTCGATACAGCCTTCATTGGCATGTATGCGATGATCGTTTTCTTGTCCATCCCATCTCTGATTGCCATGATCAATACCCTGGCCATCGGCGTGATTGAGCGCACCCGTGAGATCGGCATGCTGCGCGCGGTGGGAGCAACTCGCCGCCAGGTGCGCAGCGTGGTGCTGGCTGAGGCGCTCATCCTGGCTGCCATTGGGGTTGCCTTCGGGCTGCTTTCCGGTCTATATCTGGGTTATATGTTGGTGGGGGCCTTTAGCACCTTTGGATTCCCAATGGAGTATATCTTCCCTGCCTGGGGAGTAGTTATCGCCATTGCGGTTGGGTTGCTTTTCGGCGCATTGGCTGCCATCCTGCCTGCCCGGCAGGCAGCGCGCATGGACGTGGTTCAAGCGCTGCGCTACGAATAGGAAGGATTTCATCAAAAACATGACACCTCCCGAATTTAATGTTCGGGAGGTGTCATGTTTGGGGATA
>CAZVRZ010000122.1:0-16025 GCA_964629965.1 uncultured Anaerolineaceae bacterium | reverse complement strand
CAGAAAATTATTCTTAAAATATCATAGATTCACCCGCCTTTTTTGATAAATGGCATAAAACTTGCAGGTTACAGGAGGAGAAATATGGAGAATCTGCATGCCCACACAATCTTACAACAATCGACTTGGTTTTCACTATTATCCAGATACGCTTCACTATCGTGAGCTTGACTTAGCAACCTGGCTGCCAGAATTGTCATCGCTTGGAGCAGCCTGGCTAACATTATCAGCTCCTACTCATCGGGCGATACCGGAAAATTTCATCCTTGGGCTGATCAAAGCAGGAATTCAGCCGATCATCCATTTTACATTCCCGGCTAATATTCCGCCAGCCATCCCCGAACTGACAACCCTGCTAGAATGCTATGCCCGGTGGGGAGTGAAGTATGTAGTGTTTTTTGATCGTCCCAATACACGGAAAGCATGGCCAATAAGCTGCTGGGCCCAGGCTAACCTGGTAGAACACTTTCTCGATCTTTACCTTCCCATGGCTCAATTGGCCAGTAAAATGGAATTAACACCTGTGTTTCCCGCCTTAGAACCGGGCGGCGATTATTGGGACACTGCTTTCTTAAGAGCTTCTCTAGAGTCCTTAGAACGACGTTCCAAGATGATAGATATTGATAAAATTACTCTCGCCGCATACGCCTGGCCCGGCAATCGTTCGCTCAACTGGGGCGCCGGTGGTCCTGAGCGCTGGCCAACCGCACGACCTTATGATAAACGTCCAGACATTCAAGACCAACGCGGCTTTCGGATTTTCGATTGGTACCAAACTTTGGCACGCGCTATTCTGGGTCGCTCTGTCCCCATCATCCTGGCAGGAACCGGTAGTCAGATAGGCGACCAGCCAGATAGACAAACACCCGCCGTAGACGCTTACAATCATGCAACCACAAACCTGAATATTGCAAAGTTAGCATGTGGAACAAAACCCAGCGAACTACCGCTAAATATTGATCCACTGCCTCCAGAAGTGATTGCATGCAACTTCTGGCTGCTAACCGCTGCATCGAAGAGTCCTCATATTGGTCAAGCATGGTTCAAATCAGAAAACTGTAACCTGCCAATCGTTGAGGCGTTACGCCACTGGCAGATGTCACGAGTTACCCCAACATCGCCTTTACCAACATCTGGGCAAATGAACCACCATCGGCCCATAGCCCACTATTTGCTCGTACCAATCCAGCTTGAAAAAAAGATATCTATCATACAAGCATTTATTGATAAATATCATCCCACTATTGGCTTTTCTACCCAAGAGGCTTGCCTGGCGCGCAGAGTATCCATATTGGGCTCTCTGGAGTATTTTTCGCCCCATCTTCTCGAAGAACTTAGCTCAGCGGGTTGCACGATAGAACAACTCGACGAAACTGGCATCAATCTTGCACCATAGATCCCAACATAAAAATCACATCTTTAGCGAATCATTTGAAGAGATGAAGGCTGCTTTAGGAGAAGTAAAACATGATCACTCGCATCCCCCCCCAACAAATGGATGTACAGAATGATATTCCAACTCAACCCAGTTATCTTTCAATCTACAAACCCAATATTAAAGTAGTAGGATTGGGCGGAGGAGGAACAAATGCTGTAAACCGCATGATTCAATTGGGCCTGACCGGAGTAGATTTTATTGCGGCCAATACAGATTACCAGGCTCTAAAACAATCACTTGCTCCAACAAAGATCCAGCTAGGTCCAAAAGAAACACGCGGCTTGGGAGCAGGCGGATATCCTGAGAAAGGGCGTAAAGCAGCCGAAGAAAGTTGGCGAGAGATCCAAGAAAGTCTCGCAGGAGCAGACATGGTGTTTTTGACAGCCGGCATGGGTGGCGGTACCGGCACTGGCTCGATCTCTGTTGCAGCTAAAATTGCCCAACACATTAAAGCTGTTACCATCGCAATTGTTACTACACCATTCAATTTTGAGATGGGGCGTCGTCAACGAAACGCATCCGAAGGAATTGCCCAGCTACAGCCCAATACAAATACATTGATCACCATCCCCAATGACCGGCTCCTAAAAGTAGTTGGCCAACGCGTCACCCTGGAAGTAGCCTTTCGCATGGCGGATGATGTTTTACGACAGGCTGTTCAAGGCATAACTGAAGTGATCACAAAGACTGGCAGCATCAATATAGATTTCGCAAACATAAAAAATATTTTGAACAAAGGCGGTGGAGCGCTCATGTCCATCGGGCAAAGCGATGGCGAAGGTAAGGTGCTAAAAGCCATGCATAATGCCATTCGGCATCCCTTATTAGAAGATATTTCTTTAGAGAATGCGACTGGCGTGCTCATTAATTTTACCAGCGGCGAAGATTTGCCTGTTCTCGAAATGCAAGAAGCTGTAAATTTTATTCGAGAAAAAGCATCGTCACAGGCAGATATTCACGTAGGAGTAGTTTACGATGAACAGCTAGAAGATAAGGTAGAGGTTATCCTGGTTATTACCGGATTAGGGGGAGGCTCTCTAGAAGAAACTCTTTCTGGTTTCTCTGTGCACAACGTAGTCAAAACTCCAGCAGTTCCTACCACTGAAGTTGAACAACCGATTGTAGTAGCGCCTCAACGGCTAACAGAGGAAATCAATACTTCCGGTTTTGGCACCAAAGACCTGGATGTACCCGCCTTCTTGCGAAGAAGATAGATTCGTGGAATTTCTTGATTAACAGGTTATGTTAAACCCTCAAACTATCCAGACCATATCAGGGTTCGTTCAGAAAAAATTTCCCGAGATGTTCGGAGTTACTCCTGACATCAAGCAGCGCCCGGTATCCAGCAATGCGGAAAAGAAATCGGTTGACCATTCCAATGCCACCTACTTGCTCGTTTATCAAAAAAAAGTATCGGCTGTCGATGGGCATACAATCTCGCGCTGGGTTCGAGTGGTTGCAAACAGCCAGGGAGAAATTATTAGGATAACCACTTCTCGTTAACATTGGAGATGAAAATGAGCATCCGCAACCCTAGTATTCGCCACTTTTCAAACGTAGTTCTAGACCTCTCAATCTCTGGAATGACCTTATTACATGAAATAAAATGGCCGGGCCAACTTAAGAAAACACCTTTCTCGGCTCACCTATTAATCAATCATGTGGGGGTAGGGATCTTGGGAGCTGTGGCTGGTCTTTGGATTGGCTTTCTTACTTATTGGTTTCTGCATTTCTAACAGAAAAGGGACTCACACTTTCTCGAGGTACAGCATGCATTTACGAATTTCTCTTATTTCAGGCCTCTTCCTGATAGCCGCATTAGTAGCCAATAATGCAAAAGCATCCCAAGTAACCACCGATACCGACGCTGCCGGTTTCCCAGATCCTAATGGGTTCTCTTATGGGGCCGTATATGATTACCAGGCTACAAATGCGAACCAGGCCCTTAACATGGCAGAACAAATAGGTTTTGAATGGGTTTCCATACCTTTCCAGTGGGCTAAGATATGGCCTGATCCAACCCAAAAACCAGATGTAACTCAGCTGGTGCAAGCGCTCAAAGAGGCCGAATCAAAAAAGATCAGGGTAATGATTGTCATTTCGCAAGCCCCAGAATACGCTATGGCTACTGACGGGCCTGATCCTGCCATAACTGCCCAGATAATCAAAAGTATGGTCAAGGCTTTTCCTAATACTATCTTGGCAGTTGAGCTATTTCCAGGAGCAAATACCAGGCAAGGATGGGGAAAGTCTCCCAATCCAGAAGCATACCTGCATCTGCTTGAACAAGTTCAAACATCTTTACAGCAGATTCCAACCAAAGCGATTGTCATCGCCAGTGTACAACCATTATCGCAAGCAACAGAAGATGGGATAGACGATGGAGCTTTCTTGGAAGCGCTTTATCAATCTCATCACAAAGTAAGTTTGCCGGTGATTGGAATAAGTTTTCCACACATGTATGGGAATCCTCTCGATACATCAGAAGATAATGGACAACAATTTCTCCGACACTATGAACAAATACGGCAAATCATGTTGAAATACCAAAGAAACAATGATCGGATCTGGATAACTGGTTTTACTTGGCCCGAGACAAAAGACACACCTGAAGAACAAGCTGAATGGGTTTACCAGGCATATGAATTGCTTAAAGGCCAATTATTCATTAACGTGGCATTCTTTTCAACCCTGAACAGCGCAAGCGGTCCATCTTCTGGCAGTTTATTGCAACAAAACACAGTGCATCCAGCCTGTGCATTACTGAGAGATACGATCGAGGCCTATCGTAATTCGATCCAACTATCTTTCACTACCGGTCAAAACTCAAATTACGAACCTCAAGCAAAACCTTTGGATACCAGGTTGAAGAAAACTATCCGGCATGTCACCAATTTAAAGAAGGCAAGTAAATGAAACGCTCTTACTTGAATGTCTTTGCTATTTGTTTTTCCCTGGCGCTTGTTTTAGGCTGGGGAATAGGTGTTTACGGATTCAAGCCCACTCAGATCCAGGATAGATCATCTGAAGAGGTCAAAACGCCTGAACAGACCAGGCTTTTCTTTATTATCATCGATCAATTCAAAGAAAACGCTCAACTCCAGTCAATCTGGCTGGTGACATATGCTCCGCACCTTCCACTCCATCTAGGTTTATTTTATCCATACGATACCATCGCATCATCCAAAGATCAAATTTTAGAAGAATCTTTCTCCTTGACTTTAGAGGATGGAAATTTTATTCCAGCAGCCGGCTTCACAGAAATACTCAAAGAGAAAATTGGAGACAAAGAATATACACTGGACTATATCATGATAGACAGGCAAGGCTTAGCCATCCTGTTATCACCTCCAACAATAATTGACGTTATTCCAGGCTATTCCATCATACGTGAACAATGGCTAGCAGCGTTTCTCGACAAAGAAAAGCCGGTCAATCCAAATCATGATATTGTAGGTTTGGTATGCCGACAAGCAATCAATGTTCTAAGTAAATCCGACCAATCCCCCGATCTAGACCTCGCCGGGCACATACTCAGCAGCCAACCAATCGAAGAGACTGCAGAATTTTGGCTCAACGGTATTAAGGAAATGAAAAATCCCCAATGCGCGATCGACTACACGATTAGCGTCAATCAAACCAAACAGCATCAAACGGGCGCACCGTAATTCTTCATCCTACCCTGATAATGGAGTAAGACATGGAACACTCTTTGATCTCGAATATCGTCGTCATCCCATTGCTTCTCATGTTCCTGGCAGGTTTTGGTTCATGCTTGGCAGGAGTTGCCATCCTGGTCCACGAAGCGTTCAATAAAGAAACGAACGCTGTATTAGCTCAAACAACCCGCCTGGCACAAAAAGGACTGGTTGAGGAAACCACCGGACTTGTAGGCACTGCCTCAGCATTATTGAATACCATAAACGATATGATGCGAACCCGTAATGGAACCGGTTTCACATTGATCCTGGCAGGTGGTGTGATCATGATCGTTTCATGCTGGTTTATGTTACAGGCCTTAGCATAAGCAAGGAGCAACCGGATGAATGTTCTAACCGAAATACGCAGCCGTATCCCTGAGCAAAAATGGCCCTGGTATGCTTGCTCATTGCGGCAAGACACCTTGATCTGGCAATGTCTACAACAAGAAGCATTTATTAACTCGCTCCTACCCATGGGCGATATGAGTGAGGAATACTTTGCACCCGGAGCATGCGCTCTGCAGGCCTTGGGAATTTCCATCAAACCCAAGGAATTCCGCAGTTCTTCAGAAATAGCTCTGGGATCCAATTTGCTGCAACGAGCCATCCAGATCCACGATCTATTCCTAAACAATCAATCCGAAGCCAAAACCATTCAAGAAAAATGGCTACCCCTGAAACGGTTGGCCCATGTCGGTATGTTATGCCTGGCATTGCGTGAGGAGAGACGGAAATACGGTAACTGGTCGTTTCTGGTGGGTAATATTCAACAGACCAGCGCCGCATGCGTAGAAACCTGGAAAACGGTTCTAGTATGCCTGTTCGATCTCTGTTCCGACCCCCTTGACATGATTGCCAGTTTGCTGCAGGCAGATGAGTTATCTCAAAATGATCAATCGGAGATCATTATCCACGCGATTCTAAGCCAACCCAACCCACCCGAAGTGCAGGTTGAACAGATCGTTTGTCTAATTGCGAAGTCACGTGAGGAAGACCCTTCCATCTCACTCAAACAAATACAAATTCTCAGATCAGTAAAAGCACTCCGTCCAGATCTTGCCCAACATGCTGCACAAATTGTTTGTCAAACTTTAGCACATACCGATTCGAGCACCGGACAAGTTTCCGGTAACATCTTAGAACGGATACAAATTCTTGAGCTGCAATCTGAACTGCAATGGCTGGCAAATGATTCGTCGGCAAGTGTCAAAACAATACAACAGGTAGCCCGGCTCGCCCGACAGATAGAAGCCGCCAGCACCGCGCATTGGAATCAACTAGCACAAAACAACAATTTACCAGATGAAGTCGCTATATCCAACACTGACCTAATCAATGCCTGGATTCACATTCTCGGTTCGCTGACAGACGAATCGTCTCTTGCCGAGATCATAGAATACCAGCACAGTCATGCACTGGCGCTAATTCAATCTGGAGATCCAGATGAAATAAAAAAGTGGACTGCCGATGGAAATAATCTCAGCGAACATCAGCCAAGCTATGCAGCCCTATCGATCTTCCTGATACTAGCTCGACGGGCTATTGAATCACACGAACTGGAAAAAGCTAAGGTTTATACACGATTGGCTTATGAAATCTGCGTTCGCTTGAAGCATGATGTAGATTATCTTTTTTGGGGAGTACAGCTGCCATACAATACATTGGCAAATTTACTACTCGAACTTGGAATGGCAAAAGAAGGTTTGCAGATAGCCCAACTCGGAAGGCAAGATCATCCAGATGGTACCGGTTTAATACTTACCATCAGCAAACTTCAAATAGCTATCAAGAATTTACCAGGTGCTGCTGAATCCCTTTACCTGGCATCAACCCTCAAGCCCTATGCGTTAGACATTCGCAGGTCATTAGCAGATACACTTGAGAAACTAGGAAATTGGCAAGCTGCTCTTCGAGAACGGAGCGCCATTTTAAATCAATTCCATGGGGAGACAACCCAACAACAAAAAAAGGATTTACTGGCCTTGGCCGATTGTGCAATTAATATCGACGCTACAGATCAAGCAGCCGTTGCCTGCCAACAAGCCCTGGCGCTTGATCCTGAAGATGGTAAGGTGCAATGCCTGATGGGCAAACTGGCTCGCAGCATTGGTAATTTGGCTGATAGCCAGGAGTACTATCGCCAGGCAACTCTCTTGACGCCCGATCTGGAAGAAGGATGGGTTTCTCTAGCCGAGATCTATCGCCAGGCGGGAGAACTTCAAGAAGAAAGTGCAACATTGCGATCGGCCGCCCAGGCTATTCCCGATAGTTTCGCTATCCAAGTGAAGCTTGGTGAAACATACCGCGAAAATCACAACCCATCGCTGGCATTGGAATCTTTCACCCACGCCTACGAATTATTAAGCGCACAGCGAAATCCCGTTGCGCCTGACGTGCGTTGGCAGGTGATTCTACGATTAGGCCAAACTCAAAACCAACTAGGCTATTACCAACAAGCATGCCTGTTGTTGGCTAGCGCTTTTGATGAACAATCTGCAAAAGGTGAAATTGATAATGAATTGGCGTACACTTACGCAAAAGCATTGCTGGCGATGAACGAATATCATCAAGCGATCGCTCCTTTACAGCATGTGATTGAAAGTGAACCAGCCCAGGCAGCACCATATTTCGATTATGGCCGAGCCATCCTGGCTGTGAGCGGCGCTCCAGAACAAGCGGCTCGAGCTCTACAAAAAGTGTTAGTACTTGAACCCAAAAACTATCAGGCGCAAGCCTTGCTGGCAGAAGCCATTGCCGAAAGCGGAGATAGCCATACGGCAATTGCCCACTACCTAAAGGCGCTCGAAAGCGAGCTTGTTAACGATTCAGCCTGGCAAGCTCGTATTTCTTACGGTTTAGGGCGCGCTTCTCTGAGACAAGGACAGATCGACACGGCGGTCGCCGCCTTACAAGATGCTGTACAGATCGAACCTCGTAATCCGAACTATCAACGCAGCCTGGCCGAGGCGTATTGGGCCGCCAATCTATCCTACAGTGCCTGGCAAGCAGCCAGGTCGGCCCTAAAGCTAGATAGCGCCAATCCCGATATGTTGATTTGGTTTGCTGAGCAAGCGAACTGCTTATACCAGCAGACGAAGCAGTCGCTGCAAGCTAATAAAAACATAAACGACTCAAATCGTTGCGCAGGCATAGATCCTCAACAAATCCTTGAGGAAACACTAACCATACTCCAACACACCCAGAAAGCATCATCAAAAAACCGCAGCGATTACCTCATCCAATTAGGCCATTTGCAAGCATTGGCAGGAAAATCACAACAAGCCTTGGAAACATTCCATTTGCTTGATGAGATCTCAACTGCTGCTCCAGCCGATCTTTATCAGGCATCTCAGGAATTGCAGGGTTTGAACGATCTGCCAGGAACGATCCAGATGCTTGAACGAGCCATTGATACATGTCAAAAACAGCATGTTCCTGTCCCCATACTTTATTATCGCCAATTGGCTGAGGCTTTCCAAAAAGATGGCGACCTGATTCGCGCTCTGGGCACATTAGATCAAGCTCTTGCCATAGAAACAGGCGATGCATCCCTTTACCAGGCACAGGCCGATTTGATGCTCGAAATGGGCCAAACCTCCAACGCCCTGCAACATCTAGAAAATGCTATCCAGAACACGAACGAGATCGAACCGAGGGCATTCCTCAGTTATCGATTAGCGCAAATCCAACGCAGTATCGGCCAGCCAAAAGCTGCCTTGACAAACGCATCTCATTCCATTGAATGGATAATGGAACTGCCAGACGTTGCTGCAGCACACTATCTGCCCGAAGTGTATCAATTTAAAGTTGAGATAGCCCAGGCGATGTTGCTCAACCAAGAAGTTCTAGAGACTGGTAAAGCCGAATCCGTATGTCATCAAGCTGTATTTCCAGATTTGGAATCAAATGATGAGCAAGTATATGCCAGGCTGTGTCAATGTGCTGTGCTCGAAGCAGCTTTGGATATGCAACACATGATCGATGTGACACCTTATTGGGAAATAATAACCCGGTGTACGGTGCAGCATCCTCGTATAGAAGCAATGCGCGCCCGCTTCTTATTACGCCAGAAGGATTATTCGGCAGCATTAGAAGCTTTAAATAACGCTCAAGAGATGTATCGGACAATGAACCAGGATGATGCTGGCGGATCAACAACATTGCCAAAGCAAGCACAAACAGAAAAGAGAGGAAGCCAGGCAAAACTTAAGGAAATAAGCCAGGCTGCAGTCCAAGTTTCCCTGGCTTTAGCCGCAGCAGAGCTATATGAATGGCAATCCGCACTGCAATTTGCCAAGCAGGCTATCCAGCTAAACCCTTATGAAGCCAGGCCGTATTACACATTGCTTCGCGTGCTGGTATGCCAGGCGGAAAATCAATTGCTCTGTCAAGATCTACTCATCCTGAATCACGCCCCAGGCGCTTCCGTTTTGTCACACGAAAATTATCAATTGTTTAGAACAACGCTAGATAGAGTAAAAAGCATTCTTGCTGATGAGACAACAGGCGGCCAATTCATCATCGATGAGGAAAGATCTACATGGCTCGCAGAGATAGATCAACTCATCATGCACTGGGAATTGAGAGGGGTGGCAGTATTTACACCCGAACAAACGCAAGTAAAAGCATCTCTTCCGGCAGAGAAATTTCCCGAAGAAGTGGCCGATTACCTGGCAGCGCTCAGGTTTAGCGGTAACCCGGCAGCGGTAGAGGCAGCCCGGCAGGCTGCAAGCGCTTACCCCGAGCAAGCTGTCGTTCAAACACAAGCAGCATTGACATTGATTCACATAGAAATTGATTCTGCCCTAAAAAGCGCCCACGCCTCATACAAATTGATGGCGACTCCATGCAATTGCCCTGAAACAGCCATCAGCCTGGTTCTTTTGGCGCTGGTATCTGGAGAAGCTGGAGATTTGCCGGCTGCCCGAACCACGATTCAGGGAGCACTGGATATATGGGCAGATGAACCCCGTTGGCATGCACTGGCAGCCAGGTATATCTTGCAGATGGTCGACTACCATTTTTCCGAGGATATGAAAGAAACAGCTACAGTGACACAAGCAATAACCCACCTGGAAGAAGCTGTTCGCCTAGAACCCAACCACATACCACACTACCTGGCGCTAAGCGATGCGTATTTGCACGATTTACCGAACGATCCAATGGCTCCTCGACGCGCAGTTCGCGTGCTCGAACGCGCATGCCGCCTGGATACCCAATCAGCAGAATTGTGGCAGGCGCTGGCAAAAGCTCATCGTTTGAGTGAGGCAGAGAATGCGTTGGAACAAGCTGCCGGCTGCGCCGAGCGCGCCATCGGCCTGGCGGGCAACCAACATACCAGCAGTTCTCAATTGACTTATCTCAATGCCTGTATTCTCCGGGCTGACATTGCTCTTGAAATGGGTAATGCCCAAATGGCGCTACATCGTTCTCGCGAAGCCTTGCGCTCCCAACCTGGAAATTCGGAGGCGCTGCTAATACAAGTGCGCGCCCTCGAGGCCCTGGAGCGCCCATCAGAAGCATTAGAAACCCTCGAGAAAGTTCTCCCCTTCTCATCCGATCCATTGTCATTAAATATCAAGCGTGCCAGGCTGATCCGCTCGATGCAGGGCTCACAAGCAGCATTGCCGGTAGCCAAGAATATTTCTGATCAATACCCAACATCACCCCAAGCACAATACTTGTTAGCTCAACTACAGGCGGAAACAGGAGCAGATGAGTTAGCCACTCAATCTGCTCAAGGCGCGCTTCGAGCAATCAGCCAACAAGAAAATGTGTTCACATCACAGGAGATGGCAGAGATACACCTGATGCTGGGACGCTTAATGGCGCGCGCCGGCCAGCTAGATAATGCAATCCACCACCTAAAACAAGCCGTTTCTCAACGAGAAGATCTATTAGATGCCTACCTTGAACTTGGTTCCGTTTTTGAGAAACAACGACAAAACATAAAAGCCCGCCAGATATATCAACAAGCCACGCGTATAGCCCCTACAGATCCCCGACCTTTTATCAAAGCGGGCCTGGCATTGCGAGATGGCAAAGATTACGAAAACGCTGCCACCATGCTTAAGCGCGCTTCCGAACTAGATCCAAATAACCTGGATATCAAAAGTACGCTTTTTGGTGTAATGGCAGTCAATCTAATCCACGGCAAGTCAATGGCCGAGACAGAATAGGAGATCCATGTCGCTGCAACATCCCATCATGCATCAAACACTGTCACATAAGGACCTGATCACACTGATCGAGACAGCATTGCTCACAGGTGAAGCACGTTATGCGCGACAAATTGCCCTGGCCTGGCTGGGAAATTTTCCGGGCGATCTCCCGATCAACCTTTTGCACGCACGATCTCTCGTTCAAGAAGGCTTGCTGCGGCAGGCTTTGCCCATACTGGAGATGATCGGACGGGTAGATCCAGAATATTTGGCAGCACAACAGCTCATCGCAACGATAAAACAACGCATGGGAGGCGTAGAAGATCCAACCAACGCGGCCTGCATCCTTGCCCTGGGAGGCAAGTCAATTCCCAGCACCACACTCCCCAAATGGGCGCCGCTCCTGAGATCTGCCCGCAAAACTCTCGGCGAGATGCAGCTTTCACCAGGCATCGCCGAACCATCTTCCGGCGCCAAAAATTTGTTAGAAAAAGGAGCGCAAGCCGAGTCCTTAGTTCACCAGGCCCTGGCAGAAAATCCATCCAATCCATTAACTGCAGTCTATCATCTGAGGGTTGTATTACAACAAAATATACTCCCTGCAGAAGCTGTCCGCAGCCTGGCGAGGGTATATCATGAACGTTGGCCAGATTGCCTAGCGTTCACAATTGTATTAGCAGATGCACTGATGGATGTTGGTGTGCAAGAACAAGCTGTCGAATTATTACATCAAGCAGTTGCCAAAGACATCACGGCCCAGGTGATTCAACGCCTGTTCGGTAAAGAGCATCCATATCAAAATTTATGGCCTAACGAGATCGAAATACAACCAAATACGCCTTCATCCCCACAAAATATACCCATCCCTTCGAAGGTAGCAGCTGCCTTCGGTTGGAACCAACTCCCTGCTCCAGGTAGTAAGACCATGCCCGACAAAGCGGTGGCAACCAGGCCGTGTATTAGCTTCCAGGAGCAGGCAATATCTGACCCAAACGCGCCTACTCAAGCCATGCCCACTCAGGCAATGCCTACTCAAGCCCATCTCACAAAGCCGTCATCGTCCAGATTACCAGCGAATGCAGGTGAAATAAATTCAATTCAGGAAGAGTTTGTCCGAATTGCAGCCCGCCTGGGAAAGCCAGAATTAGGCAGGATGGATGGACGCTATCCTGTCTATGTGATCTTTACCTCCTGGAAAGGGCTTGAGCAACAGTACGGCAGCGAGAAAGCTCGACTGGTTGACCAGGAATTGCGTCAGTTGGTCGGCCTGGTAGCCAAGAGGCCACGCTGGAATGCTATGCTATTGTATGCAGATTTGGCAGAAATATTCCCTGTCAATCCTAAATTGGCGCTCCAAAAAGCCAAGGCAAACGATCCTTGGGCGTTAAAATTGTCACTCGCCGATCTAGATTCAATGCTTTCAAAGCAAGGCGAGATGATCGGAGCAGTATTGATCGTTGGCGGGCCGCAAGTTATCCCCTTTCATCACTTACCCAATCCAGTCGATGATCTGGATACCGATGTGCCATCTGACAATCCCTATGCGACGCGTGACGAAAACTATTTCATCCCCGAATGGCCCGTTGGTAGATTGCCCGACGGAACATCCAGCGATCCTGGTTTCTTGATCCAGGCTCTAAAAAGAATCCAGGCGCAGCACAGCACATCGAGCCCAAACTGGCCCTGGTATCGCCAATGGCTGCATGCACTCCGCCAGATAACAACTCGATTGTTTCAAAGTAAACAAACTCTGCAGCCTGGGCTCGGTTATTCTGCCGCAATATGGCAGCAATCATCGCGTTCGGTATATCGCGTCATCGGTAAGCCAAACGAGCTGCTCATCTCGCCGCCCTTACAGATCGCCTCAATGGGTACTGAAAAACGAGGCAAACAAAGGGTAAAATCTTGCCTTCACCTACCGGAGGCGCGTCTGGCCTATTTCAACTTACACGGGCTATCTGATTCAACTGCATGGTATGGGCAGCGTGATCCAGCAGATGCAGGCACAGACCCAGACTTTCCAATTGCACTTCGACCAGAAGACGTTGCTTCCAATGGCAATAAACCACCAGAGATCGTCTTTAGTGAGGCTTGTTATGGGGCACTTATCTCAGATCGCACCGTTGAACAAGCGATTGCATTGAAATTTCTCAGCCAGGGCACACATGCCATGATCGGGTCAACCTGCACTTCCTATGGCACGGTCACCCCACCCTTATCAGCCGCTGACCTGCTTGGCCGCGCCTATTGGCTGTTTCTCCAGCAGGGGTATCCAGTCGGCGAGGCTCTTCGTCGAGCTAAGATTCACCTGGCTCGCGAGACGCATCGACAGCAATCCTACCTGTCAGGCGAAGATCAAAAAACACTCATTTCATTCGTGCTTTATGGTGATCCATTAGCTCATTACAGTCACAATTCCCCTGGGCCAAAAACAATTCTTCGACCCCTAACGCGACCAGAATTGGCGCAAACGATAACCGGTCGAGACTCGGCCGACCAACAATTAAATCCTGAATTTGCGCCCGTTCCTCCAGATGTATTGACCCAAGTGCGAGAGGTTGTTCATAAATACTTACCCGGAATGGAGGATGCTCAACTTTCTTATACCCGAGAAAGCATCGTTAGCCAGGCAAACCACTCGAATTCATCGAAGAATGGTCATGTTCACCCTGGAAAGAAAAATACATCGCATCCATACCCAGGCAAACGAGTGATCACCCTGAGTAAAACAATCGAGCAATCGGTTTTGATCCATCATCAATTTGCCCGCCTAACATTAGACGACAAAGGAGAGCTTTATCGCCTGGTAGTATCGCGGTGATGATTCGTGGTATCATTGCAAAGCCATACGGAGAAGCATGCACGGACCACGATCATTTCCTTTCCTGCGTTGGATGTCTATCACATTCATACTGGGTGCGATATTGCTGCTCGTCTTACAACTGATCAGCTTCAGCCGCCTGTGGGCAAATTATCCTACGGGTATGACAATGGCAGGAGTTCCGATCAGTGGCTTAGACCGCCAGCAAGCCGCGCAGCGCCTGCTCGAAATATATGTCTCACCGGTTGAGGTGTATTATTCGGGGCAAGTTATACAAATATCACCCAAGGTAGCAAATTTTGAAATAAACATCGAAAGCATGTTGGCTGCCGCAGAACAAGAACGCACCCGTACCCCTTTTTGGCAGGCTTTATGGAATTTCCTTTGGGGGCGAGCAAACGAAGCTGTTGACATTCCACTACTAGTATCTTACTCCGAGGATCGTTTACGCTCCTATCTATTAACAGAAATCGCCACTCGGTATGACCAACCGCCAATCTCCGCCCAGCCGTTGGCAGGATCGGTTGATTTCGCGCCCGGTCGCCAAGGCACATCCCTGGATATAGACCAGGCAGTGCTGCTAATAGATCGCGCCCTACGCGCCAAACAGCAGCGCGTCGCGTACCTGCCGTTGATGCGTACGGATCCAACTCGCCCCAATTTGCAAAATCTAGAAGTGCTGATTCGGCAAACTGTATTGGATATCAATAAGTATGACGGCGTGCTAGGCTTCTACCTGTTTGACCTGCAAACGGGTCAAGAAATCAGTCTGGTGTACGACCAGACCAGATTAGTATCAACCCCACCCGATGTGTCTTTTACCGCCAGCAGCACCATCAAGATACCGATCATGGTTTCAGCTTTCCGGCGCATTGGAGAGAATGCCGAGCTTGGCGAAAAGCCGTTGACAGACCAGATCATTGCCCAACTGGATGCAATGATCAGTAAATCCGATAACACCTCTTCTGACTGGGTAATGCAAAATATTCTCGATCCCATCCGCGGACCGCTGATTGTCTCAGAGGATGTCAACTCTTTGGGATTATCCAATACTTTTTTGGCAGGTTATTTCTACCAGGGAGCGCCTTTGCTACAGCGGTTCCACACTGCCGGTAATTCGCGGACCGATATCAGTATTGAGAATGATCCATACAGCCAAACCACTCCATCGGAAATTGGTATGTTATTGCAAGATGTTTACCAATGCGCTCAAATCGGAGGTGGCACCATCATGGCGTTGTGGCCTGGCGAGATCACGCAAGCAGAATGCCAATCGATGATCCAATATCTCAAGCAAGACCATACACCCTGGTTAATACCAGCCGGGGTGCCCGATGGTACAGAAGTAGCTCACAAGCATGGCTGGGTCACAGATATATACGGCATTATTCACGATATGAGTGACGCTGGGATCGTTTTTACGAAGGGTGGGAATTATGTTTTGGCGATATTTCTGTATCACCCGGTGCAATTGGTATTTGACCCATCGAATAAACTGGTCGTCGATCTCTCCAAGGCGGTCTACAATTACTATAACCTGCCGGGACAATAGGAATGCGGTATAATATTTGCTAACGCCCTAGTAGCTCAATGGACAGAGCATCTGACTTCGGATCAGAGGGTTCCGGGTTCGAGTCCTGGCTGGGGCGCCAGTATATGTGGGGGTCGGGGAACATTCTCCCCCCACAGGTGGTGTACTACAACAAAAATCAATCCGAACCTTTCCATTTCCGCTGCAATTTGCCTGCAAATAAAAGGTATACAGTTGCACTTTCTTAACGGTTTTCATAGGTCCAGCGCCTTTTCAAAGTCTGCCAGGGTGGCCGGTGATCGGCCTGGGTCAATCGTCCCGAAGTTGAGCAGCTCGTCTATCTTGGCCGCTGCTTCTGTTTGCATAGTGGGAA
>CAZVRZ010000121.1:0-16042 GCA_964629965.1 uncultured Anaerolineaceae bacterium | reverse complement strand
CCGCTCGCCGCGCTGGATCGCTTTTTCGATATCCAGCGTGCCCACCACGCGGTCTTCGGTCGCGCTCACCGGCAGGTCGATGAAACTGATGCGGCGTTTGACCACCTTCAGTTCGTTGGGCTGGCTTGCTTGTTCCTTAACCCAGTCGGACCAGGTCATGGGAGCGTTGGGATCATCGTTGAAGGGCGAATCGGCGAAAACCTCGATCTCGGGCAGCAGGGCTGCCATGGCACGGGCGGCGGTCGATTTGGCCGTGCCGCGCTCGCCCCGGATTAATACGCCGCCGATGCGTTGATCGATGGCATTTAAAATGAGCGCACGCTTCATGCGCTCCTGGCCGACAATGGCAGTGAAAGGATAAATGGGTCGCATTGGTTTCACCTCGCGGCTTGGATTATAACGCAGGCGGCGCAATCACTCAAGACGGTGGAGAAAAGCAAAACTCCTCAGACTTAAGAAAAGCGTGTCGGGGGACAGGTGTCCAGGAGGCGCTTACTCCGGTGAAAATACCAGGCACACCGGCCTGGGCGCAGCCGCATTACTCAATGGGGCCAACTCTCCGCCGTGAACGTCCAGGCCAAAGACGACCAGCGAGTCGCTGTCCTGGTTGGCAGCCAGTAAAAGCCGGCCGCTGGAATCGAATTTATTCCTTCAGAATAGTATAAAAATCGAGGATATTACCATCGGGGTCTCGAAACCAGGCGGATCTGCTGCCCCATGGGTAGGACTCTGGCGGTTTGACGATCTCAACATCCATTTCCTTGAGCCTTTCATACTCGCCGTCCACATCTGCAACTTCGAACCCGATGGTAAAGCTGCCGTAACCCGCTCCCTGCATCGAGCCCGGGGCCATGATTTCCATGCCCTCTACCGAAAAGATGGCAATGCCTGCACCTTCCGTTTTTAGCTCCATGTGCGTATCATCGCCCTCGGGCGGGATGCCCAGCACCCTGGTGTAAAAGCTTGCCAGGGCAGGGACGTTATGGGTGATAAGGCATATTCCGGTGAATTTCATAGGTTACCTATCCTCCTTTGCGTTGACTACCATCCATCGTTATTATAACAAAGAGAGGTTGGGGGCCTGGCGGTCGCCACGAACGGGGGGCCATAAGCTATCCGATCATCTTCAAAGCAACTTGCTTTGGCAATCAAAGAGCCATCTCCTTGCGAAGATGGCTCTTAGCTGAAAACAAAAGATGAAAACAGAGGTGGCGGTAAGATCTATTGTTCTGGGCCTTCGAAACCCTGTTTCTTATGCCGGTACACAATTCGTCCGCGCATCAAGTCATAAGGAGACATCTCGACGCGTACCTGATCTCCCAGCAGGATGCGAATATAATACTTACGCATCTTGCCAGACAAGTAAGCCAACACTTCGTGCCCGGTCTCCAGCCGTACCTTAAATTGGGTTCCCGGCAGGGCCTCGATCACGGTGCCTTCTACTTGAATTTTTTCTTCTTCTTTTGCCATACACACCTCCTCATCGTATCAAAGGGTCATTCTTCAAATTCCCTTTGGCGTCGCCTGCTGCGACGAATAGATTTTTTCTTCTGAATACGGCGCAGCTCACTCTTGGACACAAACCAGCGCTTGCGGCGCACGGTGCTCAAGACGCCGCTCTTAGCAACTTTCTTGCGAAAACGCTTGAGCAGCTGATCCTGCGATTCATTTGGGCGTAAGGTAACAGTTGCCACTCCTCTCACCTCCTTTCATGCCTGTCTCTAGCCAAAAAAAAGCCCGGCTGTGTTCGCGGATTCAGCCGAGCCAGGGAAGATGTGATTAATCTGCCGTCTTATAAGCTCAAATTGCTCTCTCCGCTGTCTTTATCCATTGAAACCTTCATGAATAGAGCGAACCCACGAACACCACTCTGATTTTACATCATTCTTTAACATTTGTAAAGAAGCGATCAAAACCAAATGGTGGAAGCAGCAACTTTTGCGCCAGAAATGTTCCATGACATATCCACTGTTGGTCAAGATGATCACATTGTGTCTTTCTTCGTCCACAATAGATTCGGTTACCGCAGCGCCTGACCCGCTGGATAGGATGTAATATCCCATGAAGGTTCTCTTGTATTTCGCATCGCCAATTTTTCTCCTGAAGAACAATCAGCCAAATCTTGCAAGATCGGTTCTGTTTACCAAAGCTCATCTACTTTCACTGATTCTGAACGTTTTGCCGTATACGCCGCAAAAAAGCGGGCGTGTTCAGGTGCTTCTCGAGCAGGTAAGTGAAATAATGCTGCATTAGCAGCTCGACTTCGTTACTGACCGCCGCGCCAACCGGCAGGCGCATGGCCTCTGCATAGCTGCTGCGCTGGAAGTGCCGCAGCAGGCGCAGCCCTGGCTGGGAAATGGGACGGGCGCCTGTCATGCCCTGGCCACAGTGCGGGCACACCGCGCCGCCACGTTCCGCCGAAAAGAACTGGTCTTCTGACTGGATATCTTTACCGCACAGTGCGCATACGAAAAGCTGCGGGCGGAAACCGACCAGGTCTAACAGCCGGACCTCGTAATAGCGCACCACCGGCGCCGGGTCGGCCAGAGTGTCGATGCGCTGCAGCGTTTCCGCTAACAGGCGGTACAGCGGCGCGTTCTCACCCTCTTCATATGTAAAACGGTCTAGCAGCTCGATCACGTAGGCGGCCAACCCCAACCGTACCAGGTCGGTATGCAAGTTCAGGCCGGTGTCCAGCGCTTCGGCCTGGGTGATGATCGGCAGATCACGTCCTTGTGCCAGCAGCAGGCTGACGCGGGTAAAAGGCTCCAGGTGCCCGGCCTTGCGCGAGCGCGGTTTACGCGCCCCCTTGGCCACGGCGCGCACCTTGCCGCTTTCCCGCGTGAACAGGCTTATCAGCCGGTCGGCCTCTCCCCAATTTGTATGGCGAAGCACGATTGCTTCCACGCGCTGCGAACGGATGCGAACAGGCATACCAAAGATTATATCAGACGTTGACTCGCCATCATCCTTCTGGTAGAATTGCGCCTGCCTGGAGCGTTGTACCCTTCGCCTGGGTAAATATTTCGCCTTAGAAAGGGCTTGAGAGAATATGAAGGTTTTGTTATTAAAGGATGTTTACAAACTCGGCCGCGCCGGAGATGTGAAGCGGGTGGCCGATGGCTATGGACGCAACTTCCTGCTCCCCCAGGGGCTTGCGGTTCTGGCGACGGCCGGCGCATTGAAGCAGGCCGGGCAGATCAAAAAGGTTGCCGATGAGCGCCGCTCCATTTTGAACAAAGAGATGGATGTGATCGCTAAGAAACTGCAGGGCGTCAGCGTGTTTTTCTCGGCGCGTGCCAGTGAGACCGGCAAGCTGTATGGTTCTATCACTACCCAGATGATCGTGGATGCTTTGAACAAGAAGACCGGCGTCGATATTACTCGCCGCCAGGTGGACTTTCAGCCGATCCGCACCCTGGGCGAATTCGACGTGCCGGTGCGTCTGACCATCGACTTGATCCCTCACGTGAGCGTGATGGTCTACCGCGAAGGCGAGGCTTCTCCCGTAGTTGAGAAGCCAGAGACCGCGGCGGCTTCCTCTGCCAAGCCGGTTGAAGCTGAACCGGCAGCCCCGGCAGAAGAATAAGTTTTATATTTTTATGCTATTTTGGGGTTCTCGCAGGCAATCTACTTGCCATCGAGAACCCCAATTCGTTATAATAACTTTATCATGACTCTCTTGCCCGGTCAGCAGTTGCGTCAGGTGCGTGAGGCGCAGCGCATGTCCCTGGAGCAGGTGGCCCTGGCGACTCGTATCCGCCTGCGCTACCTGGAAGCGCTGGAAGCTGAAGAGATCGAAAAGCTGCCTTCAGCCGCGCACGCGCGCGGCTTTTTGCGTTCCTATGCCCAGTATCTGAAACTGGATCCTGGGCCTCTGCTGGCCCAATGGGATCATTCCGTCTCTGCAGAGCCTGCCGCTGCCTCTGCGGCAGCGGTGCCGGCGCATTCCATGGGTTCCACAGGTCTGCCCGCAGTTGACCAGGTGCCTACCGATCCCGTTGGCTCCAAGGATTCTGCCGAGGCTATCTTCGCGGAGATCGGCTCCCGCCTGCGCCGGCAGCGTGAAGCCTTGGGACTTTCCTTGCAAGACGTGGAAGACCACACTCACCTGCGCCTGTATTATTTGAAGATCATCGAATCGGGTCGCTTGCACGAACTGCCGTCCTCGGTCCAGGGGCGCGGAATGTTGAAAAATTATGCCGATTTCCTCGGCCTGGATTCTGAGGCGCTCATGCTGCGTTATGCGGATGTGCTGCAAGCCGGTCTTTCCAGGCGCCGCAATATCCGCTTGCGCGACCACTCTACCATCCAACCCACCGTAGTGACCGCACCCAGCAGCCTGCGCCGCCTGTTGACTCCGGACTTTCTTTTAACAGTGGTGTTGATTGTTCTCCTGGCGGCATTCTTGATCTGGGGAACATCACGAGTCTCCGAGCTACGCGCCGGGGTAGAAGCGACGGCTACTGCCCCATCAGTGGTGGATATCCTGCTGCCTGATACGCCCACGCCCTCTCCGCTGCCATCCCTGGCTGTGACGCTGCCGGAAGCCAACGGAACGTTGGAAGTGATGCTTACCCCAACCCTGCAGTCGCCCGTGACCACTCAAGAAGGCGGCGAGGTCGAGACATTGGAGGCGGAAGATGCGCAGCTTACGGCCCAGCCCACCTCCGATCTACCGCCGTTCGTTGGGCCTTCCCAGGTGCAGGTGTATATTACCGTGCGCCAACGCGCCTGGATGCGCGTTACGGTGGATGACAAGATTGAGTTTGAAGGCCGGGTGATACCGGGCAGCGCTTATCTCTACACCGGCAACGAAAAAGTTGAAGTGCTCACCGGGAACGGGGCTGCCTTGCAAGTGATCGTCAACCGGACGGACCTGGGTGTGCTGGGAATTTTTGGCCAGGTGGTTGCTGCCGTTTACACCGCCGAGGGGAGAATAACGCCCACTCCCAGCGCTGCTATGCCAGAGCCTGCCAGCCAACCGTAAGCCTAAAGCACTCCTGGGATTCTGGATGTAGTTATCCTTAAGAGAGCTCCTTCCAGGCCTGCAGCAGCCTGGCGTACGTGTCTTCCAGCGATTCCGGCAAAACCCGCACCTGCCCCAGCGTAGACATGAAATTCGTGTCGCCTGTCCAGCGCGGCACGATGTGCAGATGGATATGCTCGGCAATACCCGCCCCCGCTGCTTCTCCCATGTTGATGCCCAGGTTATATCCCTCCGGATGGTAAACAGCCTCGAGCGCTTGCAGGAACCGGCTGCTCAATTCCATCATTTCGCTGCGAGCGAAGGGGCTCAGTGCATGCAGCGAGGCGCAATGCTGGTTGGGCACGATCATAATATGCCCGCTGGTGTAGGGATAACGGTTTAAGATGATAAAACATTCTTGCCCACGATGCACCACCAGGTTCTCCTCATCAGCGGTTGAGTGCACTGCGCTGCAGAATACACATCCCTCAGTGGGCTTGTCTTGTTGGATATATGTCATACGCCACGGTGACCAAAGGTGATTCAAAAAAATAGATGCTCCATTCTGAGAATGGTATTGGTTGAAGCCAGCCCTAATTGTAGCAAAGAAACTCGTATCGCGTAATAGTTGACATTCGTTCTCAACCGGAGTATTATGCTTGCGCTGATGAACCAATTATCGTTTTTGCAACCGCCTGTATTGAACATAAGCGAACTGACGCGCTATTTGCGCACCTGGATGGAAAACGACCCTACCCTCCAGGATGTTTGGGTGCAGGGCGAAGTATCCAATTTCTCTCGCCCCGCCTCCGGACATTGGTATTTCACTCTCAAAGATAGCAGCGCCTCGCTGCGCTGTGTGATGTGGCGTAGCAATACCTTGCGCCAATCCGTTATTCCCGCCGATGGGGCCGCGCTGGAAGTGCATGGCGCTGTCAGTATCTATGAGGCCGGTGGGCAGTACCAATTGTACGCCGATTTGATCCGCCCGCTGGGCGAGGGAGCCTTGTACCAGGAATTCATGCGGTTGAAAGCTCGCCTGGAAGCCGAAGGCCTGTTTGCCCAGGAACGTAAGCGCCCTATTCCGCCCTGGCCGGGCTGTATCGGCCTGGTCACTTCACCAACGGGCGCCGCCTTGCGTGATATGCTCAATACGCTAAGCCGGCGTTTCCCACTGGCAAGTGTAGTACTGGCGCCTTGCACGGTTCAGGGCGAGGAAGCGCCCGCTGCCATCGTGAAGGCACTGCAAGCCTTGAACCAGTTCGTCCATCCCGATGTGATCTTGCTGGCGCGCGGCGGCGGTTCGCTGGAAGACCTGTGGGCCTTCAACGATGAGGGGGTGGCGCGTGCTATTTTTGCATCCCAGGCGCCGGTCATTACCGGGATCGGCCACGAGACCGATTTCACCATCGCCGATTTTGTCGCCGATCTACGCGCCCCCACGCCTACCGCGGCAGCCGAGCTGGCTACCCCCAACCAGGCGGATGCGCGCCTGGCGCTGGCTGAATTGCAGCAAGACTTGGGCCGGGCTGTGGAAGCCGTGCTGGGCGAGCAGAGCCTGGCACTGCAAACGCTTTATAATCGCCTGCGCTTGCGTTCTCCCCAGTCGCGCCTGGCCTCCGATCGCCAGCGCCTGGACGAGCTTTCTCACCGCGCCGGATTGGCGCTGCGCCACTGCCAACAATTGGAGCGCTTTGCCCTGGCCGGCCTTGCGCAGCGGCTGGCGGCTTTAAACCCGCGCTCTATCCTCGAGCGCGGCTATGCCATCCTCTCGTTCCCCAACGGGCAGGCCGTGCGGCAGGTTGCCCAGGTGCAGCCCGGCGACCAGCTCAGGGCGCAGATTCAAGATGGCAGCTTTGATGTGCAGGTGTGCGGCCTGGTCGCACCTGGTATGAACGAAACCTAGATGTTGAACCGTGACTTATGAAAACTGGAAGTGAACCATGAATTTAACAAACAATCCCTTGCCTATCGATACCAGTCCGTTAGAAGATATGACCTACGAGCAGGCTTTTTCTGCTTTAGAAACCCTGGTGGAGAACCTGGAGTCGCAGAGTCTTTCCCTGGAGCAGGCCATGCAGTTGTTCGAGCGCGGCCAGGCTCTGGCGCACCATTGCGCCTTGCTGCTGGACCAGGCCGAGCTGAAAGTTCAGCAGTTGACCGGCGAGGATCTGGCAGTCCCACGCGAGCTGCGCCCATTCCAAGAACAAGACTAAGGTTGCTCTATGGAGATCTTTTCGAATCTTTCTTTTATCACCGGATTGGTGGGCTGGGCAATCGCCCAAGCGGTCAAAGTTCCCCTGGAGTATCTGCAGACACATCGCTGGAACTGGGTGCTCTTGCTGCGCGCCGGCGGCATGCCCAGCTCTCACTCGGCTCTGGTTGCCGGCGTAACCCAGTCCATTGGTTTACGTTATGGCTTCGATTCGCCTATTTTTGCTGTCTCTCTCACGCTGGCAATTGTAGTGATCTACGATGCTACCGGCATCCGGCGGCAGGCCGGCAAGCATGCTGAGATGATCAATGCCATGATCAATGACCTGGCTGCAGGCCATCCTCTCAAAGAAGAGCAGCTGCGCGAAGTGCTCGGGCACACCCCCCTGGAAGCCCTGGCGGGCACGCTGCTGGGACTTGGGTTAGCTTACTTGTTTTGGTTCCTTTGGCCCTGAGAAGCTAGTTCTTTTCCTCTTCCCACGGGAACAGCATTTCCTTTGTTTCGATAATTTCTGCTCGCAGCTTTCCGCTGGACAGCTCGGCGAGCGCCTGTTGGAATCCATCCAGGCGCTCCACTGCAAAGTGTGCTGTGAGCGTGATCTCGGCGGCGAAATCTCGCTCAGTGGTCTTGCCTTGGTGCGTCTCCACCAGCAGCTGTACCTGCTCAAACAGTGAGTATGGCAGGTCGAGCATCACCACGTGGGTGAGTGTTTTTTGGGCGCGGCGCACCTGGCTGGTGACGGTTCGCACGGCCTCGCTGTAAGCCCGTACCAGCCCCCCTGTGCCAAGCTTGGTACCGCCAAAGTAGCGCGTCACCACCACTGCTGCATCCCCCATGCCACTGCCTTTGAGCACTGCCAGGGCCGGGCGCCCGGCAGTACCGGATGGCTCGCCATCGTCGCTGCAGTGTTCGATGATGGAGCTGCCGAACCCCACCAGGAAGGCGGGCACGTTATGCGAGGCGTCGGCAAATTCAGCCCGGATGCGGGTGGTGAACGCCCGGGCTTCGTCCACACTGAAGACTGGCGCCAGGGTGGCAATGAACCGCGAGTTGATCACCATGATCTCGCGACGGATCTCTTCGGCAGGCAGTGGGTAGCGGCTCATGCTTGCTCTAATCTTCGATCGCATCCCAGGCGGCGTTCGCCAGGGCATCCCAGCGGGCGCTGGCATCCTCGTGATAGATCAGGCGGTTGCAGGTGAAAGCCAGCACCAATTCATGATCCGGGTCGGCCCAGGCGATGCTGCTGCCCTGTCCGGCGTGGCCGAAGGTGTGGTTCGTGCTTCGTTTCCCGTACGGCTGGAAACTTGTACCCCGGCTGGGAGGTGGGCCGCCAACGTGAAAGCCCAATGCCCAACGCACGTGGCTCTTGAACAGGTGATCGGTCCCTTCATAGCCGGGGGTGGTGGCCTGGGCAATGGTCTCTGCCTTCAGGATGCGCTTTCCGCCGTATTGCCCGCCGTTGACCAGCATCTGGTAAAAGGTGGCCAACTCGCGCGCCGTGCTCTGTAGGCTGGCCGCGGGAATCAATGCCCGGCGGTAGACAGGCAGGTTGAAGAGGAACACGGCGCCTCTCTGCGAGGCATGTCCGCTGTACAGCCTGGCTGCTCGCGGCTGCCAGGCCGGCGGCAGGTGCAGCGCCGTGTTCGGCATTCCCAACGGCTTGAGAAAATGCGTTTCCAGGTATTGGTCCACCGGCAAGCCCGAGACCCGCCGCACAACCTCGCCCAGGATGAAGCCGTAGTTCACCAGGTGGTAGGCGGTTTGACTGCCGGGAGTGAACTCGGCCGGCAGCGAGGCCACACTGCGCTGCACACGCTGCCAGCTCGGCCACAGCAGCACCTGCTGGTACAGACCGCGGATCGGGATGCCGGCCTGGTGTAGGAACGCGTGCCGGATGGTGGCAGTTTCCTTTCCCTGGCAGCCAAATTCGGGCCAGTAGGTTGCGATGGGTGCATCCAACTCGACCTTGCCTTGCTCGATCAGGTGGTGGACGCACATTCCTGTGAAAGCCTTGCTGACCGAGAAGGTCATGAAGGGGGTCTCAGCCTGCACCGGAAGGCGTTTGCCCAGGTGGGCCAGGCCCTCGGCCCGATCCACCATCACTCTACCGCGCCGCAAAACCACCAACTGCGCACCGGGGTGCAGCTTTCTGGCAAGCATATCGTCGAATACCTGGTGAATGCGCTCGATGCCAGCCAGGTTCATACCGACCTCGCCCGGGTTAGCCAGGGTGCTGAAGTTAAGTGGTTGCGAAAACGTGAGGTTGGTCAATAGCAGCCTTTCTGGTTTGTCAGGATACAGTATCGTCTGGTGATTCTTCATCGCCTAGAGCAATGGGCAGGGTGAAGCGGAAGGTTGTTCCTTCCCCTTCCTGACTGTCAGCCCAAATGGACCCGCCTTGCGCTTCGACTGCCAGGCGGCAAAAGGCCAATCCCAGCCCGCTGCCGCTGCCTTTGACGCGCCCTGTGACAAATTTTTGAAAGAGATGGGTGCGCAGTTCATCGGAGATGCCCGGGCCGGTGTCGCTAACCGCCAACTGCATCATCGGTGGATCGCCGGTGAATTGGGCATCCAGGCGCACTTCGCCATCTGTGGGTGTGAACTTGACGGCATTGCCTACCAGGTTCTCGATCACCTGGGTGGTTAGGGCTGTATCGCCCCACACCAGCGGCAGGGTGGGTGAGATTTGGTTAGCCATTCTCAGGTTCTTTTGCGCAGCCTGCGAGACCTGCCGTTCAATCACCTCTTTAGCCAGGTTGAAGATATTGAAGGCCTGGAAGTGCAGCGGCATCTTTTTATTCTCCAGCCGGCTGACACTTAAAATCGAGTTGACCAGGCCCAGCATGCGCTGTGTATTCTGGCGAGCAACTTCCAGCATATCTAGGTCGCCCTCCGGCAGCCTGGCGGGGTTTTTTCCCATGATCTCCAATGCCAGGTTGATGTTGGTCAGCGGGTTACGCAGATCGTGCACCATCGTATGGGTGAGTTGATCTTGCATTTGCTCCAAGTGTTTTCGCTCGCTGATATCCTGTTTGATGGAAATAAAGTTTCGAATGGATACTCCATCATCATCGAATAAAGGAGTGATCGTCTGCTCCTCGGTATACAGGCTGCCATCTTTGCGCCGGTTAACGATCTCTCCCTGCCATACCTTGCCTGCTAGGATGGTCTCCCACATATTCTGGAAGAAGGCTTGATCCTGTTCGTCTGATTTGACCAGATCGCGGGGATTCTTCCCCAAAGCTTCTTCAGCCGTGTAACCGCTCAATGCCGAAAATGCCGGGTTGACCCACACAATGTCTCCAGTGACATCGGTGATCATGATGGCGTTGGCGGCTGTTTCCAGCGCCTTGCCTTGCATTTGCAGCCGCTGCTCGGCCATTTTTCGTTTGGTGATGTCTCGCAGGATCAATAATTTGCCCGGTTTGCCAAGTCCATAAACGGGAAGCTGCAAGCACTGTACATCGAGATAGCGCCGCTCATGGATATTGATCTCCGTTTCCGCTATTATGGCGGCTGACGTGATCGGTTCTACGCATAATTCGGCAGAAATCTTTTCCCAACCTGGGAAGATGGCATCTACGGCCAGGCCAATGAAAGAAGGCAGGTCTGATTGCAGCAGGCGTTGGGCGGACGGGTTGGCATCGATCACCCGCTGGTTGGCATCCAACACCAGCACGCCGTCCATCATATTCTCTACCAGGGTGTAGCGCGCTACCGGCACCAGGTCGAACAACTGGTAGCGGAACAAACCCCAGGCCAAAATCACTCCTGCCACGCTGAAACCGATTGGGGTGATATCCACCCCCTGGATGGGACTGTTGCCAGTCAAGTAGATCAGGTTGCTTGCCAGGGGGATAGCCGCGCTGACCAGGAGAGCATAACCCTGGCGGCGGTAGATGCTGGTGGAGCGGGCTGCCTGCCACAACAACCTCAGGCTGCCTGCTACCACCAACAGGTAACAAAACGCGGCATTAACCCAGAACCACCCGCCGCGGCCGTAGATCAAGTTGGCGCCCGGTTCGGAAGAAATTGGTTGGATCTCGCTCCAGAGCAAGCCGTGCCGTTCGTTGGTGAAAGCCAACAGCAGGGTGACCACCGGCACCAACCAGATCAAATTGCGACCACGGAAATTCACCCATGATCTCAGGTGGGTGTAGTCCAGAGCGAACATATACCACAATACCGGAACGGTGGTGACGCCGATGTATTCGAACTTGCCCCACAGTATCTTGGCCTCTGCCGATACTGCCATCAACTCAAAGGCGCAGAACAGGCTCCATACGGCTGCATCCAGGGACAGCCAGAAGAAAACGCTTTTCCCGGGCACTGCCTGGCGGCGCGCCACTAACACGGCTAGCCAGATCCCTATAAAGGCGCCTAGCAAGAAAAGTGTTGTTTCAGATGGGTAATGCAGCATAGTTCAATTGTAACTACAATGCGTAAAAACCACAAACGGCTTAAGGTAATCACCAGGACGATTGCATCTGTCCTGGTGGGCAGGCAACATCCTTATAAGTGAGGGTTTGGGGGATGGTGGTGGACGGCCGTCTACCACCATCCCCCTTTTTTCCATCTAGTAGGTTCACAGGTCCAGGATTTGCGCGATAATGATGAGGGCCAAGAATGATGCGGATCGATCTACGGCATGAAACTGGCCAATATCTATCGTCGTAAACAGAATGGCAAAGATGTCGCATTGGATTGGTAGGAATCTTTCTAAAGTAGTGCTGACCAGGTGGCTGGGCCGGGGAAGCATGGCCGAGGTGTACGAGGGCCATCACACCACCCTGGATCGGCCGGTAGCGGTCAAGATCATGCATGCATCCCTGCTGGACAACGAACAGGTTGCTGGGCGCTTCCGGATCGAAGCCATTGCCGTGACCGCTCTGCGGCATGCCAACATCGTCCAGGTTTACGATTTTGATGTGGTGGAGGGTTATCCTTACATCGTGATGGAATTGGTGCGCGGCCTACCGATGAACGAATACTTGCAGGCGCTGCGCGACAGCGGTCATAAGCTGCCAGTTGAGACCACCGCCCGCTTATTGATGCCCTTAGCCAGTGCTCTCGATTATGCCCATGCTCGCAACATGGTCCACCGGGACATTAAGCCTGCCAATGTGCTCTTGCGCTGCGAGACCGGCCGGATCGATCCGCGCCAACCCTTGCCCCTGGAAGTCGAGCCGGTGCTGACTGATTTCGGCGTGGAGCGCTTGTTGAACATTACCACCTTAAGCGGTTCCGGCGCGATCAGCGGCGCTCCAGCCTATCTCAGTCCGGAACAGGCCCAAGGGCTGCCGGTGGATGGGCGTTCCGATATCTATTCCCTGGGCGTCATGTTGTACGAGATGCTGACCGGCCGGCTGCCCTTCGAAGCTGCCGAAGATACATCTCTTGCCTTGATCCGGAAGCATATGACCGAAATGCCTGCACCGGTACCAGGTCTCAGCCCTGCTGTTCAATCAATCCTGGATCGCTCCCTGGCCAAGGATCGGGAATTACGATTCTCCAAGGCCGGCGATTTGGCTGCGGCTGTGATGGTGAGCGTCTTCGGCGCAACACTGCCATCCGTCGTCCATTCTAAGCCGGTGCTACCGGTAGAAGGACTGGTGGCTGCCCTCGACCTGCTGGTCGCACAGGCGCGTGCCTATGAGATGGCGTTGCCAGGCAATAATTACGCTGCTCGCGCGGCCGTATCGGCTTTGAGTGACCTGGCGCAGCAGGCATTGTCCGAGGCGCGCGACCTGGAAGCCGCCCTCAAACCTGCCTTGCCCGGCGCACATCCCTTCTCGCCGCGTGAGCACGAAGTGCTCTCGTTGGCTGCCACCGGCCTGACCAACAAAGAGATCGCGTACCGGCTTGGCATCAGCGAGCGCACCGTGCAGTTCCACGTCAATTCGATCTTCAATAAGATTGGCGCCCAATCTCGCACGGAGGCGGTCGCGCTGGCTTTAGGCAGCGGCTGGATTTCTCCCGTGGGCCGCTAGCCGCCATACCTGGCGGATTCGACAGGCGCGCTCCTGTGGTAATGGCGGAGGTGCCTTGCTCATTTATCCATTATCATAGAGAAAAAACGATTTCTCTCATCCGAACAGGAGGTTCATATGTCTGAAACCAATCTTTCCACCGCACTGGGCCCGCTGGCAGCTTTGTATGTCGACCCCAAAGTGACCGAGATCATGGTGGATAACCCACAGGCGATCTGGGTCGAGCGCGCCGGCAGGTTGGAAAGCGCCGGCGTACATTTTGAATCCGCCGGGCAGATCCGTTCCGTGGTGGATGCTTTGCTTGCCTTGAGCGGCGACATGGCCGACCCACAAGCCGCTATTGTGCAGATCCATTTCCCCGATCATCAGGCCCGTGCCGTGGCCATTTTTCCGCCTGTCGCTCCCAATGGGCCTTGCCTGGTCATCCGCAAGCTGGTGTTGGGCATCGGTGTTACCTGGGAGAAGCTGATCGAATGGCGCTCGGTCACCCAGGAAACCTATGATTTCCTGCAGGCTGCTTTGCGCGTGCCGGTCAATATTCTGGTGTCCGGCGGCACAGGCAGCGGCAAAACTACCATCACCAATCGCATTGTGGAGTTGATCCCGGAAGATCAGCGCATTGTGGTGGTCGAGAATGCCCACGAAATGCTTATCCGGCACCCCCGGACCGTGTTCCTTGAAGCAGGCGGCACACCGCGCATCTCGATGACGGAGTTGATCAGCACTGGCTCGATGATGCGCCCAGATTGGTTGGTCGTTGGCGAGTTGATCGGCCCGGAGGCCATGCGGGCGATCGAGGTGATGGGCCGCGGCCATTCTGCCATCACCAATCTGCATGCCAACAGCTGTGAAGATGCCCTGGCTCGCCTGGAAGCGATGTGCCTGATGGCCAACCTGGGTTTGGGGCTGGGTGAGATCCGCACCCTGATCACCGCCGCCCTGCAGTTGATCCTGCACCAACGCCGGCTGCCAGATGGCTCGCGCAAGATCGTGGAGATCGTGGAACTGGGCGGCCTGCAAAACGGGCGCTATTTGCTGCAGCCCTTGTTCCGCTTCAACCTGGAGGCGAACCTGCTGGAACGCACCGGTCTCAAAGCCAGTTGGGAATAACGTTCTGCTTTACCTTCCCACCGCGTCGATGCTGATCTTTTGCGGGCAGTTTCCTTGCGGCTGCACCTTCTCATCCGGAAAGACCTGGCTCAAATCGTTTAGCTCGCCCAGGTCTTTCCTTATTGCCAGCCGGATCTCAGTCAGCAGGCCGGTTGTCCGTTCATCACAGCGCAGCGAAAGGAAGGAGCTTGTCCCGGCTCCGAATTCAGCCTCGAACAGATCGAGCAAGCCGCGCCGGCTCATTTCATCACCGGTATGTGCTGCAATGGTCGCGTTGAACTCTGTCTCGGCGAACAGTTCCACCAGGCGGTTGGCGAGTGCATAATAGGCATCTGCCGATAACTCTGTGCATACCCCGTGCTTGTACCATTCATGATTTTGCAAGCAGGAGGCCGTACCGGGCATGTAAGTGGTCAACTGCTCTTGTACCTCTGTCGATAGGGCCAAGTCTGGCAGGCTGCACCAGGAGCCGCTCTGGTCTTGTTGGATGATTTTCGCCGGCAAGCCGCAGTAGCTGGATGAATATTCCGAACCACTGTTCCTTTGGTCAGGCCACAGCCCGTGCAGGACAAAGTTTTGTGCATCGAAGCGCTCATCCGATTGCGTGGAACATTCCTTTTTACCCGGCTCAAACTCGCAAAAGGCTGGCTGCCAACTCAGCGCCAGGATGTAATAATCGAAATCCCCCGGAGGATTGGCCCAGGGAGCTGCGCTTGTCGTGGGGCGTAGAACACTCGTTGCCATGGGAGAAGGCTGCGGCAGCGCAGGAACATTGGTTGGCAGGCCGGCGATCTCGGCTGCCGGCGACTGCTGCACTTGGGCAGTTACTTCTTCCGACTGGAGGGCGCTTTTCTGCGACCAGGCGAACCGGACGATCATCAATATCAACACCAGGATCAGCACGCCCCATTGCCAAATCTTATCGGACTGTGATCGTTTATTTGAACTTGTCTTACCGGGCATATTGGCCTCATTATCTTGAAGTTTTTTCAGCCTGAATTTTACTACAGTAGTAAAATGGGGCCGTTCCAGGTATCCATGTGGACGCCATCCAGAGCCGCTCCAGTCGGAATGTGCACCTGCCGCGCCTGCTTCACAGCTGGATGGGAAGGCTGCCCGCTGGATTGCCCGATCGAACCCGCATGAGCCTTGCCAGGAGTAGTTGATGAGAGAAACTCCCACGCATAAAGTGCAGATCCATTATCACCGCCTGACCCGCCCGGTCGAAGTTTATACCGAAGGCTTTGTCAGCGATGATGGCAAGCGCCTGGTGACGTTCTCGATCGTTCCGCCGGACTTCGCCGAGCGTTGGTCTGAACGATACCGGCAAGACGGTTTGCTGCTTGCCGGCCAGGCGATCTATTCAGTGTGTAAGTATCATTTCTACCAGGAATGCTTCACCATCCTGGAACTGGGGGATGCGCAGGAAAAAGTGCTGGGCTATTACTGCGATCTTGCCAGCCCGTTGCAGAAGCAAGACGAGTATTACATCCTGACAGATTGGATCCTGGACCTGTGGGTGTTCCCCGACTTGCATTATCGCCTGCTCGATTGGGATGAGTTTGAACAAGCATCTCGCTTGGGGCTGATGGCGGCCGCGCAGCGCGAGCAGGCGCTGAACATCCTGGGCCGCCTCCAACGCGAGATCGCTGCGAGAGTCTTTCCCGCAAAATATATTGTGTAATGGCTTTCCTTTTACCACTTTAGTTTCCGCTAAAAACAATTAGCCGAACAAGCCGGAAATTGCTTCCGGGC
>CAZVRZ010000120.1:0-16075 GCA_964629965.1 uncultured Anaerolineaceae bacterium | reverse complement strand
CATTTTGGTCTTCTCCGGTTCTTGATGTTTGAGCGCAACAAGTATACCGAAGAAGGCCTCTTTTTTTCTCCCCACTCAGATGAGAATGTTAATGCCCTGGGTCCACCCCAAGACGCCACTTGTATCTCAATATAAGGCATGATAAACTATTTATTATCACAACCGAGTGTGGTTGGTCAAAGCAGTTTGTGACACATAGACCCGGCCAATCAGAAGTTCCTTTTCGTTGTTGTCAATCTGAGGTGCACAAGGAGAACGGGCAATGGGCGAAGCTCAAATCTTGGAAATTGTCGATATCTTTACCGATCTATCCCCCGATCAACTGAAATTGATCTATGAAATATGCACAGAGAAGGCCTGCACTCTTGGCACTGTACTCGTGAAAGAAAATACTCCCAGCACAGAGGTTTACATCATCTTGGAAGGCAGTGTGGAAGTAGTAGTGGGCTTTGGCGGCATCAATCGTGACAAAGAAAAACGCATTGCCGTTCTCGAAAGAGGGCAGTCTTTTGGTGAAATTGCCCTGGTTGACCAAGGCTTGCGATCGGCCACCGTCCGCTGCATTTCCAAAACCTGCCGGCTGCTAGAGATTAGCCGCGAAGATTTGATGAATTTGCTGCGCACCAATCCCGATATAGGTTTTATCGTGATGCACAACCTGGCTGCCGACCTTTGCTTGAAGATCCGGCAGGCCACCTATCGGGTATATTAGAATCACATACATCGCAATGGGACTCTGTATGGCTCGCCTTACACCGCGGCGAGCTTTTATTAGCAACACGAGCCTAAGATAATAGCATCACACCCTTTTATAGTTATATAAGGAGTTAATACATGGAATACCGCTATCTGGGAGCATCTGGTTTACAGGTTTCTGCTCTCTCACTGGGAGCATGGATCACTTACGGAGGACAGGTGGGCGACGATGTTGCCTTGGGCTGCATGGAAGCCGCCCTCCAGGCGGGAGTGAACTTCTTCGACAACGCCGAGGCATACGCCCACGGCAATGCAGAAACTGTCATGGGCGATATCATTCGAAAAGGCGGCTGGAAACGTTCGGACCTGGTAATCTCCACCAAGATTTTTTGGGGTGGGCAGGGGCCTAACGATAATGGCCTGTCGCGCAAACACATCATAGAAGGTACCCGCGCCTCGCTGGCGCGCCTGCAAATGGATTACGTGGACCTGATCTTCTGTCATCGGCCAGATATCCGCACGCCAATGGAAGAAACTGTGCGCGCTATGAATTTTTTGATCCATCAGGGCATGGCTTTTTATTGGGGCACCAGTGAATGGAGCGCAGAACAGATCATGCAGGCGCATCTCATCGCCCGCAGAGAACATTTGATACCGCCCCTGATGGAACAGCCCCAATACAACATGTTCCACCGGCAGCGCGTGGAAGAAGAGTATGCTCGCTTGTATCAGGAAGTTGGATTGGGCACCACAATCTGGAGTCCTTTAGCCAGCGGTCTCCTGACTGGAAAATACAACCAGGGCATCCCGGAGGGCACCCGAGCCACGTTAGAAGGATTTGAATGGCTAAGAACAAGGTTCGATGGCGAACAGGCTCGCCAAAATATTGAAAAGGTCAAACAGCTTGTGCCCATTGCCGAATCGCTGGGCTGCTCTCTGGCGCAAATGGCGCTGGCATGGTGTCTAAAAAACCCCAACGTGAGCACGGTGATCACCGGCGCCTCAAGACCTGAGCAAGTGACTGAAAACATGAAAGCCATCGATGTGCTAGAGAAGCTGACAAACGCCGAGATGGAAAAGATCGAAGCCATCTTGCAAAACAAACCGGCTCCTCTGCCAGAGTTTCGATGAATGCAGGAACGGATATAATCTATCTAAAAATGATTGGGAATAGTTGATAGCAGCCAATACATCCTCCCCATCGCCAACAGGTCTAAATTGCTATTTACATTATGGGGTAAAGCTGACTATAATAGTGTATCTTTATATGGGTAGTATTATTAGAACTGGAAGCGGAGGCCAGATCTGGAAACTCATCGAATCACCCAGAGTCTAGATACAGATTCCTACCAATCCGGGGATAATCAGCTCAAATCTGGTACCACGCTGATTAACCGCTACCTGATCCAAGGCGTTGTCGGTATAGGTGGGATGGGGGCTGTTTACCGCGCCCGGGACCTGCACTTCCCCAGCGTGAATAAAACCGTTGCCGTCAAAGAAATGGTCAACCAGGTCAGAGACCCGGTGATCCGCGAAACCATGATACACAATTTTGAGCGCGAAGCCAACATCCTGGCAACCTTAGAACACCCGGCAATTCCCAAGATCTACGATTATTTTTCTCATAACGATCGTTCCTATCTCGTGCTCGAATTTGTGGATGGCAAAGATCTGGAAGCAGTACTGGTAGAGAGCGATGGCTTTTTCCCAGAATCCCAGGTGATTGGCTGGGCGGTTGAACTGTGTGATGTGTTGAGCTTTCTACACAACCACCAACCCGAGCCGATCATCTTCCGAGATATGAAGCCATCCAACGTGATGATCGACCGGCGCGGCCACGTAAAATTGGTCGATTTTGGCATTGCCAAAACCTTTCAAGTCGGTGAAAGAGGCACCATGATCGGTACCGAAGGCTATTCTCCCCCTGAGCAATACAAGGGCGAGGCCGGGCCTTTATCAGACATCTATTCGTTGGGGGCCACACTGCACCATCTACTCTGCCGGCGCGACCCTCGCCTGGAAGCCCCCTTCTCTTTTGGCGAGCGATCTATTCGCCAGATCAACCCCAGCGTTTCCATTGAACTGGAAACGGTTATCAACACTGCTTTGCAATACAATCCGACCAGCCGCTTCCCATCGATCCAGGCGATGAAAGAGGCGCTCATCGGCGTAGCCCGCAAAACAGGCGTGCTTAGCTCCATCCGCACAGACACAGGACCGTATGGAGCAAAGAAGGAATCGACCAAGGCCGTCTGGAGCTTTGAATGTGAAGATGAAGTTCGCGGCGCTCCGCTTTGTTACGAAGATGTTCTCTATGTCGGCTCGTACGATAATAACCTCTATGCGCTGAAAATCTCCACCGGCGAGTTTATTTGGAAGTATGCCACAGAAGGCGGCATCGTAACCCGCCCAGCCTACCACGATGGCAACCTTTTCTTTGGCTCAGAAGATAAACGCTTGCATGCCGTCGCTGCTCGCTCCGGAAAAGTGGCCTGGACTTATTTCACCGATGGCCCCCTCCGCTCATCACCCTTCATCGCAGAAAACCATGTTTTCTTTGGTTCAGATGACGCTTTCTTGCATGCAGTGAACACCACTTCGGGGCGGCGCGCCTGGCGAGCCGAAACCGGCGCCCCCATCCGCTCCAGTCCCACCGTGTTCCAGGAACGCGTCTATTTCGGCAATGAAATTGGCGACTTTTACTGCCTTGACCTCAGCGGCGCAGTCAAATGGCGCTTCAAGAGTAAGCGTGCAATCACCTCCTCGCCTGTTGTCGCCCAGGGAGTTATTTATTTTGGTACGATGGATTCCACTTTGTGCGCCATTGACATACGCACAGGTTTTGTGATCTGGCGCTTCCGCCTTGGCAAGCCGACCATCTCAACTCCCTGTATCGCCGATAACCTGGTATTTATCGGCTGCGTCGATAATCACATTTACTGCGTGGATGTGAATACATCGAAGGAAGTATGGAAGTTCGCTACCGAACATCAAGTTAACGCTTCTCCCATTATCTATAAGGACTCTTTGTACGTTGGTTCTGTAGATGGCAACTTGTACTGCCTTGAATATCGTACGGGACGTTTAAGATGGAAATTCGAAACCAAGGGAGCAATTACCGGCACACCCGCAGTATATAAAGATGTGCTTTTTGTTGGTTCTACCGATCACCGCGTCTATGCCCTGGCTCTCTAGGATGCGGCTACTTCTGTTGGAGGTTTATCAGTGTCTTTCTTTCAAAAACTAATTGACAAATTGGCTGGCAATAGCCCAGCTCAAGCGCCACCTGCCCCAACTCCAACAACGGTTGCTGATGAAGAAGCCACGCTCCAAAGTGCGCCCATCACCACCCCCGTTGCCACGGCCCCCCTCTCATCGGACATGTTGATCGAAGACTCCGAACACATCAACCCACAGCAGTTTGTGGTAGGATGCGGGCATTCGGTTGGGTTACAGCGCGACCATAATGAAGACGCGCTCTTTACCCTGACCACCACCATGGTTTGTAATTCAACCCAGGTTCCATTTGGCTTGTACATCGTTGCCGATGGCATGGGAGGCCACCAACATGGTGAAATTGCCAGCAGCCTGGCAGTTCGCTCGATATCCAACTATGTTGTTCGTAAACTATACGAACCCCTTTACGGTTCCAGTCAAGAGATACCCGAAGAATCCATCCAGGAGATTCTGCAGGATGCTGTTTGCGAAGCGCACCAGGCCATCATCAAAGAGGCTGTTGGCGGTGGAACCACGCTTACCGCAGCAGTGCTGATGGGCAAGCAGCTCACGATCGCCCATGTCGGCGACAGCCGCGCTTACGCTCTGTATCCTGATAACACGATCAAAGCACTCACCCGCGACCACTCCTTGGTCAGGCGCCTGGAAGAGTTAGGCCAAATAACATCTGCAGAAGCCGCCGTCCATCCCCAAAGAAATGTCCTCTACCGCGCCTTGGGACAAGGGGAGCCTTTTGATCCGGATATTTATACCTTCCCACAGCCGCAGAGCGGCTACCTGATATTATGTTCAGACGGTTTATGGGGCATCGTGCCAGAGAAAGAGTTGATCGAGATCATCAACAAGGCTCCCAATCTCGAGATGGCATGCCATCGCCTAGTCAACGCTGCAAATGCTGCCGGCGGCCCCGATAATATCTCTGTGATCCTAGTACGTATCCCGATCTAATAGGTTATCAATTATGCCTGGGGAAAGAAACCACTACAACCAATTGGGGGTTCCATTCGATGCATCTCCGGAAGAGATTCGCCTCACTTTCCGCGAATTAGCCATGCAATTGCATCCAGATAGAAATCCCGACCCGGGCGCTGCTGAGCGTTTCATACTTATTCAGAAATCTTACGCTGTTCTTTCTGACCCAGAGCAGCGTGCCCAGTACGATAATACGCTTCCAGCCAATTACAAAGTACAACCGCTTGGCGCAGCCATTCTATATAGTCGCGGATCGATTCACTTCTCAGATGAGCCGCAGGTGATCTATGCCCTCATCAAGCTGGCTCCCCAGGGAATGGCAGTCAGCGATCCGGGGCCTCCGCTTAACGTGTGCCTGGTCATGGATTGTTCAACTTCCATGCATGGCGCTCTCTTGGATACTGTGAAATTTTCAGCCATTGAACTGGTCCGCCAGATGCGACCGCAAGATATTTTATCGGTCGTGGCTTTCAGCGACCGCGCCAGCGTGGTAGTCCCTGCAGGGGCACTCCTCGACCGCGATCGTATAGAAACCAGTATTCGGATGCTAACTACTAGCGGCGGCACAGAACTTTATCAAGGTTTACAAGCAGGGTATGATGAAGTACAGCGGCACCGCAGCGCCAAGTATATTAATCACATCGTATTGATCACCGACGGGCGCACATATGGCGACGAGCCGGCTTGTCTGGATCTTGCCCGGCAGGCTGCAGTGGAACACATCGGCATCAGTGGATTGGGAATTGGTGGACAGTGGAACGATCAATTCCTAGATCAGCTCACTTCCATCACCGGGGGAAGCACGATGTTCGTCACAGAGCCAAAGGATGTAGAAAAACTGCTCAAACAGAAATTTAGTGGTTTTGGCGCCGCTTACGCAGAACAGGTGAGATTCGACTTTACCTCAGATCCAGGCGTTAAATTAAGATATGCATTTCGGATACAACCCGATGCCTCTCTCCTGGAAACCACCCCCCCGTTCCTTTTAGGCTCGGTCCAGCGTACAAAAGAAACAGAAATCATCTTGGATTTTTATATTGATCCGATTAATTCTGACCAGCAAACAATTAACCTGGCAAACGGTCGTATTCATTTTGACATCCCCACCAATTCGGACAAACAACATCATTCTTTACGGATCGATCTACAGCGCACTGTCAGCAAAGAACCCGATCCACTGGCCCCCCCCCAAAGCATCGTTCAGGCAATGTCTCATCTCACCTTATATCGAATACAAGAGCGGGCGCGCCAGGATGTTGACGATGGGAATTACAAAGAAGCGTCTCAACGCCTCCAAAACCTGGCTACGCATCTATTGGCCCAAGGAGAAAGAGAGTTGGCCAGAACGGTCCTTGGAGAGGCAGTATATATCCAGCAAAATAAGAGCTTCAGCGAAATTGGAGATAAGCGCATCAAATATGGTACGCGTGCCCTGCTGCTGCCCTCTCATACAAAGGAGAGTAATATATGATCATATGCCCAAACTGCCGCCATCAAGAATTGGGGGGTGTTTTGTTCTGCAGTGAATGCGGCACTTTATTAGAGGGGATCGCAGGCATATCCACACAGGCAATTAAAGGACCGTCTACCCACCAACTGGGAGAAAATCCCAACATGTCCTCCGCTCACAAAACTCCTGCAAACCCACTATCTTCGGATGTGTCTCTTTGCCTGGTTGACTCTGGTCAGATCCTTCCTTTGCAAGACCGAGATGAATTTACCATTGGACGCTCTGCAGAAGGCCAGCCCATCTTGCCAGATATTGACCTGGCGCCCCACCGCGCGTATGAATATGGTGTATCTCGTTTGCACGTCTCCATCCGAGTTGAAGGGAAAATGATCGTTGCAACCGACCTGGGTTCCGTCAATGGCACCCGTTTGAACGGCCAAAGGATTCCTCCTCATAAACCCTGTCCACTAAACCATGGCGATATCCTGACCCTCGGAAAACTCAAACTCCAGGTTCTGATGCGCTAAATACTTACCGAGGTAAATATGGCAATTTCTGTGATCGTCCATATCGCTGGCGAAGAAGCTGTTTTTGGCGAGATCGATGAGATACCGAGTCCCACGGATATATCGGTGCGCCTCAACCACCCTCACCGCATTGACGGGAAAGAGTTAAGTTACCTGTCAGAAAACGTAATAACAGTCATCTGGCCTTTGTCTCGCATTAATTTTATAGAAATCATGCCCTCTCACGAAGAGGAAGAGATCATCGGCTTTGTTCGGGAGTAGTCACAATGCCAGATAACATATTCAAGAACCATCGCGTCCTCGTTGTCGATGACGAGGAAAGGATGGTGCGTTTCATTCGCCTCAATTTAGAACACGATGGCTTCGTTGTGACAGAGGCTTTCAATGGAACGCAAGCCATCGATCGTTTCCGCACTGCGCTGCCCGATATCATCGTCCTGGATGTGATGATGCCAGACCTGGATGGCTTTGAAGTGCTTCGCATGATCCGAGAGATCAGTCCAGTGCCCGTGATCATGCTGACCGCCAAAGGCGAGGAAGAAGATCGCATTCGCGGTTTGGAATTGGGAGCAGATGATTATGTCACCAAGCCCTTTAGCCCGCGCGAGCTGGTGAGCCGCGTCAAAGCGGTGCTGCGCCGTACGGAAGCCGCCAGCAGCAGCTTGCACGGCATGATTGAAGTGGACGAATACCTGAAGATTGATTTCGACCGCCATGAAGTATGGTTCGATGGCAGCCTGGTCAACCTGCGCCCAACAGAATACCGGCTGCTGTATCACCTGGTGCAGAATGCCGGCTGGGTAGTTTCGCACGACCAAATTCTATCCAATGTGTGGGGATATGAATATCGTGATCAGCCCCATTATGTGCGCCTTTATATCAACTACCTGCGGAAAAAACTGGAAAAAGATCCTGCCAATCCAAAATATATCCTGACCGAGCGCGGCATTGGTTACCGGTTCGTAGATTACAAACGCCAGAAATTAGCAGAGCCGCCGCCTTGATATCCACCAATTTGCATCTTGTCAGCCCCAAAAATCTCGACTATACTCACCCCCGAAAGAAATGAGCATGGGTAATCCACTACGCATTCTGCTGGTTGACGATCACGAAGTAGTACGCCTGGGGTTGAAGGCGCTCATCGAGCGCCATCCAAACTATGAGGTCGTGGCAGAAGCCGGCACGGCCCGAGAAGCCGTTGAACTTGTCGAGAAACACAATCCAAATGTGGTCGTCCTGGATATACGCCTGCCGGGTGGTTCGGGCATTGAGGCCTGCCAAGAAATTGCTGACCGGTTCCCCGAATCAAAAGTAATCATGCTGACTTCTTACGCCGAAGACGAAATGCTTTTCTCGGCTATTCGGGCAGGAGCTGCCGGCTATGTGCTCAAGCAGATCGGAGGAGAGGATCTGATCAAAGCCATTGAGGCGGTTGGACGAGGTGAGGCTTTGCTAGATCCTGCCGTCACGCAGCGCATCTTCCAGGAAGTTCGTAAAGCTGCCCGAGAGGAGGAGGCCTCTGCCTTTTCAGCCTTGACGCAGCAAGAGAAGCATGTGCTGTTGCTTGTCTCAGAAGGAAAAACAAACCGCGAGATTGCAAAAGCGCTTTTTCTGGGTGAAGGCACTGTGCGAAATTACGTCAGCAGCATCCTGTCCAAGTTAGGGGTCAGCAACCGCGCCGAAGCTGCCGCTTATGCAGTAGAACATAACCTGAAAGATTATTTATAGAACCGATAACCGGCAAAATGCAGCCCACGGCCACAGTATTAAAATCCGCCCCCATCCCATTCCGAATGGGCAGATTGATATGCTACCCCCCAAAACCAATCTTCCAGGTAATTCTCAATCTCATCTAGTAAACCCAGCCGAGATATCAGGTTTTCAACCAGCGCTTTGCTATCGTCAAGCAAACGGACGCAGGACTGCCTGGTTTCAATATCGAATACGCCTTGTTGCTCTAATAAGTTTGGAAGATCGAATTCTGCATCGTGGAAGATGATCGCTTCATCAAAATCATTACCAAAATCCAGGCCATAGCTTTTCAAATTAGAAAAAAGATCATTCATCAACTGGCGAAGATCGTCCCGAAGTTGTGCTTTACGGCGCCTGGCCTCTGCTAAGGTTTCTCGTAAAGCATCCATACCTGGCGGTCCCGTTAAAACAAACCCCTCTACCAACTGCTGAATAGGAACACTAGAATTATCTTCCAGGCAGCGAATCAACAAGTCGCCCGCCTGCAAACGAACATAAGCTCGTTCAACATAAGAATAGATGGAATTGATCGGATCGTTCATATCCATTTCACGTCCACAACTTAACTATATACCCTCTTTCCCAGGAATGCAATCGGATTCGCCTCAGGGATTTTGAATAACGGCCAAATAATTCACCACCGCCCAGCCTTGAACCGTCTCATCATAAGGATTGACGAGGTAATACCAGGAATAGCCGTCCAAATCGCGTGGACCGTCAGAGATGCGGAACACCTCCGCCTCAATCGCTACAAATTTGGTTTTGCCTTGTAAGCCCGGGTCAGAACGCAGCCGCAAGCCATCCACGCCAGTGCCTGTTATTTGCACGTAAGCTCCCACAACGATCACCTCCCCCGAGGGCGCCGGAGGTCCAGGTTCTGGCGTGAGAGTTGTTGTTGGCGCGGCAGTGGGAAGAACCGGCGTGTGAGAAGGCGCCGGTATCACCTGCATGACAGCCGTACCCAAAGTACGAGGCGCTGGCCTTGGCCTGGATGTGCTCAATAAAGCCAGGAAAATTCCCGACAAGATGCAGCCGAGCAGCACCCCGCCAACCAAAACGCCCACACTGATATGCCTGGAGCGAAAAAATTGAGACATGCCACTCCGTCAAACTGGCAAAAGGAAGAATGCCAGGCCCAAGATCACATAAATTGCCAATAATTCAGCCCCCTCGAGCCAATTGGATTCGCCATCGGCCGAAACCAGCGCGGCGATCAATACTCCCGCGATCAAAGCCAGGAGTTCGAAAAGGTTGAACTCCAATGTCAATGGATGCCCCATCAACAGGCTGACAAAGACCAACACCGGAGCGACAAAAAGGGCGATCTGCAAACTGGAAGCCACGGCGATCTCAACACTGAGGGTCATCTTATTGCGGACCGCCACCTGTACAGCCACCAGGTGTTCGGCTACATTGCCAATGATCGGGATAAAAATGATACCGATAAAAAACTCAGAAATACCCAGGGCCTCGACCATTGGTTCAACTGTTCCGACCAGCACTTCCGACATATAAGCTACGCCAATCGTGGAAACCGCCAGGATCAGAACCGCCACCTTCAAAGACAAAGCTGGTCGCCCGGGATCTTTTTCAGTCGAATCGGGAATCAGCGGGCCTGGCAGCGAGCGGAAGCTGTAGATCAACCCCAAAGCATACAAAATGATCATCACGGCTGCGACCCCCAGGCTTAGCGCCTCCACCTTGGTCGAGGTTCCTGAACCAATGTAATGGCTGAGCAGAGAAGGCACCAACAAAATCAAAACGGTCAGTACCAGCAAGATCGAATTATTGCTGGCCTGGCGGCGATCAAATTTCTGAACGCCATTCTTCATTCCCCCAAAAAGCATTGCCATACCCAGCACCAGCAGTAAGTTTCCCAGGATAGAGCCGGTGATCGAGGCCTTCACCAATTCCAATAAACCCTGGCGGATTGCTACGATTGTAATGATCAATTCGGCTGCATTGCCCAGGGTTGCGTTCAACAGGCCTCCCAGGCGCGGGCCGGTGTAATGCGCCAGGGATTCGGTTGATTCACCGATATAACCTGCCAGGGGAATAACCGCCAATGCTGAAAAGATAAAGACCACCGTTGGACTCCAATGCAAGATTTCAGCCAAAATGGTGATAGGGATTCCCAGCAATAAAAGTGCGATGGGCTTCTTCTTGATGTATTTGATAAGTTTCTGCATTATTTTGCCTCTTTCCGTTCAGGTGTTATTTCAAGCCACTAACAGGCTCAAGGTTCTTTCCAAAAACCAAACACATCTCAGTAAGATTGATTTTAATCGAAAATTCCCTTTTTGACTGCCGGTAATTTGGGCTAATCGCATTTGGAGCGATTGTCCCCCTATCTGAACAAGGTTGCTGATACTGGTATAATGCATACACGAGATCAATCCTCCTGGAAAATGAACTCTCGCGAGGAAAAAGTGATTTTCCCACTTGCTCAATCCATGCTAGAATACTATCAATGACCGGCTCACAACACCTGTTGATCAATCGTTACCAGTTAGAAAAAACCCTGGGAAAAGGCGGCATGGCTGTGGTATATCGCGCCCAGGATCACTTGCTGGAAAGGAACGTAGCAGTCAAAGTGCTGCGAGAGGATTTCTCCAGCGACCCGGCATTTCGTGAGCGTTTTCGCCAGGAAGCCAAGGCAGCCGCCAACTTATCTCACCCGAATATCGTCACCATCCATGATTTTGGCATCGACTCAGGCCGCTTATTTATCGTCATGGAATATGTGCCCGGCACGGATATGTACAGCTTATTACAAAAGCGCGGGCGTTTCAGTGTGGAAGAAGCGCTGCCCATCATCCGCCAAGCTTGCGCCGGCATCGGATATGCCCATCGCGCCGGCCTGGTGCACTGTGATGTCAAACCTCATAATTTTATTATCACTCCCGATAAGCGGTTGAAAGTCACCGATTTCGGTATTGCCCGTGCCCTGGCATCCATCCAGTCAGACGAACGCACAACCGTGGTGTGGGGATCGCCGCAATACTTTTCCCCCGAACAAGCTGCGGGAGGGCCGCCATCACCGGCCTCTGATGTGTATTCGTTGGGCATTGTCATGTATTATATGTTGACGGGGCGCCTGCCTTTCACCGCTTCCAACGCCAGCGAGTTAGCACACTTGCACCGTGAAGAGCCGCCTCCCCCGCCTCGCCTGTTCAATCAAGCGATTCCTCCCGTGCTCGAAGATATCATCCTCAAAGTGCTTTCGAAGGAACCTTCTTCGCGCTACCGCACTGCCGATCAGCTTGGCAGAGTATTGATGAACTTCGAAGAGATCATTATCCCAGAAAAGCAACAGGCGTACGCACCGCAGCGACCGGCTGCCTCTCCACATCCCGCAACGACCGCTCAGGATCCCGGCGCGAACCGCCAGAAAACCTATGTTAAGCCTGCGCCCGAAGCTGCCGCCAGGCCTGCCTCGCAAGCTCTTTCAGCCTCGAACAAGAGTGGGGCAAACACAGATTTGGCCACTGCCATCTTTGGGCCGCTGTTGGATATCGATTGGATCACCCTTTTCTGGGGGTTGCTTGCCCTGATTGCAGTGGGCGGATTGATCCCCTTCGGCGCATGGGTGCTCCAATACATCAAACCTTAGCCAGCAGGTACACATGCCAGATATCACCATTGCATCATCCATACTATCTGCAGATTTCACCCGCTTGGGAGAACAAATCCGTCAAGCCGAGCAAGCCGGGGTAGACTGGCTGCACGTGGATGTGATGGATGGGAGTTTTGTTCCCAACCTCACCATGGGCCCCTTCATCGTACAAGCATGCCGGCAGGTCACGCACATGCCCATTGATGTTCACCTGATGGTCACAAATTCAGACCGCCTGTTGGTGGATTTCGCCAGAGCAGGAGCCACGCGCATGTCTGTCCACGTGGAAGGCAACCCGAACCTGCACCGCACATTGCAAAACATTCGGGAGTTGGGCTGTCATCCAGGCGTGGTGCTCAATCCTGGCACGCCGTCCTTTCTGATAGAACCGGTCATGCCCTTGGTAGATCTTGTATTATTGATGAGTGTTAACCCGGGTTATTCCGGGCAAGAATTTATACCAGCAATTGTTCCCAAGATCGCTGAGGTTCGCCGAATGTTAGATCGCCTGAACCCGCAAGCAGTGGTGCAGGTTGATGGTGGGATCACCCCAGGCACGCTGCCTGAAGTGTATAAGGCTGGGGCGCGGGTGATCGTTTCAGCCACATCCATCTTCAAACACCCGGTGAGTATCGCCCAGGGTGTCAAGGAACTGCGCGCTAGCGTGCCAACCCAATAATTGATGTAGGGTTAGACTCGGTTGCATTAAAAAGAAAATCACGGCTTACGCCGCAATTTTCCAGGATAATCGAATAAGGGGCTTGACGAACTACTCGGTCTTTACCAAGGTGCGAATGCACTTGGCGCACAATACCTTTTGAACTTTCTGACCCTTTTCCAGCACTGAAACTGTCTGCAAGTTGGGTCGGAAAGTACGGCGGGTGGCTTTCTTAGACCAGGGACGATTACGGCCAAAGGATGTCGCCTTTCCACAATGTGCACATTTTGCCATAACACACTTCCTTTCTCAAATGCCCCATTATACAATGAGACTGATTGGATAATTAATGATGCAAATTGGTGCAATTCAAGCTATAATCGTCGTTCGACAACCTGCAATCCAACCTGCATTGAGCGGGCCAATCTTACCACAAATCGTATCGTATTTCAAGCTGCGTGTTAAATAGAGCAGAGGTTTTTATGTCGCAACAAGAAAATATCCCCATAGGCAGCATCCATATCGCCCCTCGGGCGATTGCCACAATTGCTTTCCATGCGGCTCGGCAGTCGTATGGCGTGGTTGGTTTAACCTCGAAGAACCTTGTCGATGGCTTAACCAACGTATTGGTCAAGGATCCAACCCACGGCGTTGAAGTTACGTATGATGGCCAGAGCATCACGATCGATCTATACGTGATCATTGAATATGGCACTCGCATCAAGTCCGTTGCCAGCAGTGTCAGCAGCACCGTGCGCTACCAGGTTGAAAAAGCGCTGGGCATGCCGGTCACAAACGTCAATGTACATGTCCAGGGCTTGCGCATCAGCAACCTGGATTAGGAGCCAATTCATGGATTCTGAGCCAAAATCACCCAAAGATTCAATCGTCGATGGGCAAGTACTGAAATATCTTATCGAAGCGGCGTTGACCTGGCTGCGAACGAACCAACAAACTGTTAACGCGCTGAATGTCTTTCCGGTGCCAGATGGAGATACCGGCACGAACATGGTGCTGACGATGCAAGCAGCCTGGGAGGAGATCGTTGATTCGCCTGAGCGGAACGTAGGCAAGATGGCTCACGCTGTTGCCCACGGAGCATTGATGGGGGCACGCGGCAATTCGGGCGTCATCCTTTCCCAACTATGGCGCGGCTTTGCCAGAGCATTGGATTCGAATGACACCCTCTCCGGCCCCAGCCTGGTACAGGCCCTGGCAATGTCACGCGATACAGCCTATAAAGGTGTAGTCCGGCCCGTGGAGGGTACCATTTTGACCGTTGCCAAAGACATCGCAGCGGCAGCCGAACAAACCCTGGCAGAGACCCAGCATCCTGCCGAGATCCTGGAACGAATAGTGACTGCCGCTGACCTGTCTGTTCAACATACCCCCGAACTGCTGCCCATTCTTAAAGATGCTGGCGTGGTAGACTCCGGTGGAAAAGGCCTGTTTTTCATCCTCGAAGGGATGTGTCGCTATATCCACGGTCAATCGCTGGACAATCCCCTGGTTTCTGTCAGACCGCTGTCGGCCATGGTTCTTGAAAATACGCTGGAAACCGTCGAACCCGGGCAAGATTACGAGGTGGTGATTGATTTTCGTCCCGATGACATGCTGGATTACGAGGAATACTTAACGAAATTAGAAACCATGGGAACATCGATTCAATTGGGAGAAGGCGATGGAATGTATCGCATGCACATCCATGTGCCCAGCGAGAATCGATACGAACCCATTGATTACACCATGAGCCAGGGCACGATCCTGAAGGTTTCGATCGAAAACCTGGTTGCCCAGATGGATGAGATCGAAGCCGGCTCTGCCGATGGGAAGATCCAATTGAATGCGGTCGAGCCTGACCAGATCGCCGTGATTGCGGTCGCTTCCGGCTTGGGGATTGCCAGGGTATTCGCCAGCCTGGGGGTAGCAGGGATCGTTGAGGGCGGCCAAACCATGAATCCCTCCACCCAGGAAATTCTGCGTGCCTTCGAAAACCTGCCAACAGATAAAGTGATTATCCTGCCGAATAATAAAAATATCATCTTGGCGGCTCGCGCGGCTGCCGAGTTGACCGTTAAACATGTCATGGTAGTTCCCAGCCACACCGTACCACAAGGATTGGCTGCCATGATGCGCCTGGCGCCTGATGGTGAACTGAAAGCTGTTTTCGGTGAGATGAGCGAAGCTCTGGACACTGTAGAAACCGGCGAAATTACGATCGCCACCCGAAATGTAGAAATCGATGGCGTTGAAGTTCGCGAAGGCCAGATCATTGCTTTGCATAATGGCAAACTAATTCTAGCAGCCGCCTCGCTCGAAGAAGCTTGCCTGGAACTACTGGCCAAGGCGCATGCAGATCACTTTGAATTGATCACCCTGTTCTACGGAATCGACATCCCCAAGCAGCAGGTGAATGAGATCGTCGATGCCATCCGGCGCACCTACCCCAATCAAGAAATTGAAATTCAAGATGGCGGGCAGCCGCATTATCATTTCATCATTTCCATCGAATAAATCATCCCAGACACCTTGCCAACCTCGATCCCAGCATGACTCCCGTTTGTATCCTGACAGACAGCACTGTCCAATTCGCCACGAACGATTTTCCCGGCAGGGATCTGATTCATACCATCCCCCTGCAGCCAGCTCGGATTGGAGAGCCTATTGGCCGCGAACAAGGCGCTGCCGGAAGGAGTCATCAGCCAGGCAATCTCCGCTCCAGCGATTCCAATCTTTCTGTGTGTGTTCCCTCGGTAGATGATTTCCGCCAGGCGTTTACGAAATTAGGAAATTCGCACCAGTTTGTTGTTGCCATCCTGATGTCCGGCTATCTCAGCGCAACCGTTCAAAATGCCCAGGCAGCTCTGGATACCATGCGTGGTTCTGCGCCTGTTTATGTGATCGATTCTCAAACGACCGATATTGGAATGGGCTTGCTGGTGCAGCTTGCGGCCCAGGCTGCCCAAAATGGCGCCAGCGCTCTGGAAATCAACCGCCTGGTTCGGCGCTCCATTCCACACATTTACACGGTTTTCTGCTTGCAAAGCCTGGGGGTTTTTGCACTCTCCGGCCACATGGACCCTTCTCAGGCCATCGTAGGAGAAATGCTGGGATTAATTCCATTTTTCACCATGGAAAGCGGTAAGTTTGTTCCAGTACAAAAAGCG